>JBCCLL010000017.1:0-59584 GCA_039026855.1 Pseudomonadota bacterium
AATTGGCATTTTGGCTTCAAGCCACTTTGCGAGCTTGCGTCGTTCATCCAGCTTCAGGTGACAGTAGTGGCTTCCCATTCGTAATACTCCATGCAACTCTATGTATTCGTACAGAATTTGCACTTCATTTGTGAATCCACCCTTGTTAGGGAGCTTAGGCGCATAATCATAATTATGTAAAATAATAGCACGTAACTCGCAATCTCAGTGCAGCAGTCACAAAGATTATACCGGAACCCAAGCTAACCCAACGCATAGCCAGTGCCGCGGACTGTGCGGACTGGATCAGTGCCGCCAAATTCGGTCAGTGCTCTGCGCAATCGGCCGATATGAACGTCGACGGTGCGGGTTTCGACATAGATGTCACGGCCCCAAACCCGATCAAGCAATTGCGACCGGCTCCAGACGCGGCCGGGTTTTTCCATAAAAGCGCTCAGCAAGCGAAACTCTGTTGGCCCAAGCTTTAGGTCATCGTCGCCGCGTGTCACACGGTGACGTTCCGCGTCCAAGACAATGTCTTGGTATTCAAGTATCGCGCCGACGGTTGAGGGTCGCACGCGACGCAGTTGGCTGCGCACGCGTGCCATAAGCTCAAGCACTGAATACGGTTTGACGACGTAGTCATCTGCGCCCGTTTCCAACCCGCGCACCTTGTCCACCTCTTCGGAGCGCGCAGACAGCATTATCACAGGGATTTTGCGGGTTTCCGGCTTGATCTTTAAGCGTCGACACAGTTCGATCCCGCTTAGGTTTGGCATCATCCAATCGAGAACGATGATGTCCGGCGCGTCCTCGTGCACGAGCAACATCGCTTCTTCGCCGTTTTGCGCACGACTGACAGCAAACCCTTCAGCCTCCAAGTTATAGGCCAGCACTTCGCGCTGTGCAGGCTCGTCTTCAACGACCAAGACCCTGGGCTGACCGCCAGACATGCGATTACTCGACCTCTGGCACAGTAACGGACGTTTTGTCGGCGCGCGGTCGGGTTTCGTCCGGCATTTCGCCGGTCACCAAATACACCACCTGCTCGGCGATGGAGGTGACGTGGTCGCCCATACGTTCCATATTTTTTGCAATAAAGTGCAGGTGCATGCAGGCGGAAATGTTGCGCGGGTCTTCCATCATAAACGTGAGGAATTCCCGAAAAAGCGCGTTGTACATCTGGTCAACATCGCGGTCGCGATCGATTACGTTTTGCGCCAATTCTGCGTCACGCGACACATAAGCGTCGAGCGCATCTTTGAGCATGCGCTCTACCTCTTTTCCCATCCGCCGCAGCGCGCCAGCACTGTCATCCACAGGCGTCAGTTGGGCCAAGACCGACGTACGTTTGGCGATGTTTTTTGCATAATCACCAATACGTTCCAGATTGGCGCTCACCTTGATCACCGAAAGGATCAGACGCAGATCTGACGCGGTCGGTGCGCGCAGTGCAATGACGCGGGCAGCCTCTTCGTTGATGGTCTGTTCTAGGGTGTCGATCTGTTTGTCAGCGCTGCGAACCGCCTCGGCGCGTTCCTCGTCGCGGGTTTCGAGGCTTATTGCAGCCTCCATGATCGCGCTTTCGACCAGACCGCCCATCTTCATGATCTGTGCCTGGATCGCTTCGAGATCGCGGTCAAAAGCGGAGGCGATGTGTAAATCCTGCATGGTCCTTGCCCCTTACCCGATCCGACCTGTGATGTAGCTTTCGGTGCGCGGATCCTCGGGGTTGGTAAAAATCTGGCCCGTTTCGCCGTACTCGACCAGATTGCCGAGGTGGAAAAACGCGGTCTTCTGGCTCACCCGCGCGGCCTGCTGCATCGAGTGTGTGACAATCACCACCGAGTAATTCTTGCGCAGATCGTCGATCAATTCCTCAATTTGCGCGGTCGCAATCGGGTCAAGGGCCGAGCATGGCTCGTCCATCAACAGCACCTCCGGCTGTGTGGCCACCGCGCGCGCGATGCACAGCCGCTGTTGTTGCCCACCTGAAAGGCCCGTCCCCGGCGCATCAAGCCGGTCCTTCACCTCGTCCCAAATCGCTCCGCGTCGCAGAGATTTTTCAACGATTTCATCCAGTTCCGCCTTGTTGCGTGCCATCCCGTGAATGCGCGGTCCGTAAGCCACATTGTCGTATATCGATTTGGGAAATGGGTTCGGCTTTTGAAAGACCATTCCAACTTTGGCGCGCAACTGGACCGGATCTATCCGTTTGTCATAGATGTCTTCATCGTCGATGCGAATGTCGCCTTGCACGCGGCAAACATCAATTGTGTCGTTCATTCTATTGATACAACGCAAAAAAGTAGACTTGCCACAGCCGGATGGACCGATAAATGCGGTGACCGTCTTGTCCGCGATATCCACATCGACATCTTTGATCGCGTGGTTGTCGCCGTAAAAGACCTGCACATTGCGCGCCGCGATCTTGGGGGTGCCGCTGTCCACATCTCTCTCCGCAATTCTCATGTCGTTCATTGTGTCGACCCCTTACCAGCGCCGTTCGAACTTGCGGCGCAGCAGCACGGCAATTGTGTTCATGGTGATCAGAAACAAGAGCAAGATGATGATGCCACCCCACGCTTTTTCCGTAAACACCGCGTCCGACCGCGCCGCCCAGTTATAGATCTGTGCTGGCACGGCGGAGTTTGGTTCGACAAACCCGTCCAGGAATGCATCGGGGTAGCGCGCCACGAAGCCCACCATACCGATCAGCAGCAGCGGCGCGGTTTCGCCAAGCGCCTGCGCCAACCCGATGATTGTGCCGGTCAGGATACCCGGTGCCGCCAGCGGCAGCACGTGATGAAACACCGCCTGCATTTTCGAGGCCCCTACCCCGAGTGCGGCATCGCGGATTGATGGCGGGACAGCCTTAAGCGATGCGCGGGTCGAAATGATAATGGTCGGCAGCGTCATCAGCGTTAGGACCAGGCCGCCAACCAGTGGGGCCGATTGCGGCAAGTGCGCAAATTGGATGAAGACTGCGAGACCCAGAATACCAAACACGATCGAAGGCACCGCGGCGAGGTTTGAGATATTTACCTCAATCAGATCAGTCCAGCGGTTTTTGGGCGCAAATTCTTCGAGATAGATGGACGCCGCCACACCGATGGGCAGGCTCAGCACCAGCACCACCAACATCATAAAAAACGACCCTAAAACCGATGCGCCAATGCCTGCACCGCCTGGATTATCGACGCCGGTGTCGACACCGGTGATGAAGTTCCAATTGAACGCCTGACGGACAATGCCCGCGCCCTGCATCGCGTCGATCAGGTCAAAGTCTTCGGGCATAAAGAACCGGTTGCCCTCAACGAGGTCACTGCGCGTGAAAGTGCCCTTCAAATAACGGTCAACGCGGCTGGCGGCAGCAACCTCAAAGGTCGCGACCTGGCCTAACCGATCGGGATTGGCGCGGTAAAACTCACGCAGGTTACCGCCAACTTTGCCCAAAAGACGCTCAACCGCTTTTTTGTCAAAGCTGACGTCGACACCCTCAGCTTCCAACTTGGCCGATAGCCCATCGATGAAAAATCCAGTGTAGATCGACGTTTTGAGCAGCGCGCTTTCAGCTTCGTCAAATTGTTCCTGCGTCAGAGTGAACGGCATCTTTACGACCGCCTGCTTGAACGCCGGCAGGCCAGACGTCAGGATTGCTGCCATCAGTGCCACCAGGAAGAACAGTCCTGTGGCAATCGCCGCGATGCCATAGGCCTTGAACCTGCGCTCAGCCGCGGCACGCTTGCGCGTGCGCGTGTCTTCGGTGATCAACGACGTCTTGGCGCGCGGCGCGTTGCTGGGAGAAAGCGTTGCATCAGACATCAGTCATATTGCTCCCGATATTTGCGCACGATGTAGAGTGCGACAACGTTGAGGCAGAGCGTCATGAAAAACAGCGTCATACCCAGCGCAAAAGCCACAAGCGCTTCGGGCGAGGCGAAATCACTGTCGCCGGTGAGCTGACTGACGATTTTGGCGGTGACTGTGGTCATCGCCTCAAACGGATTAAGTGACAGCCGCGCTGCGGCCCCTGCCCCCAGCACGACAATCATCGTCTCACCGATGGCGCGGCTGGCGGCAAGCAAAATGGCCCCAACGATCCCGGGCAGCGCGGCCGGCAGCACCACTTGGCGGATGGTTTCAGACTTGTTTGCGCCTAGGCCATAGGACCCGTCGCGCAGTGATTGCGGCACCGCGTTGATGATGTCATCGCTGAGCGAGCTGACAAACGGGATCAGCATGATGCCCATGGCCAGCCCTGCGGTCAGCACCGCGCGCTGGCCTTGCATCCAGCCAAGGCCGGTACCGTCTCCAAATACGCTCAGCAGCAATGGCCCGATGGTGAGCAGTGCAAAGAGGCCGTACACAATTGTCGGAATGCCTGCGAGGATCTCAAGCAGTGGCTTGGCAAAGCTGCGCACGGCCGGTGAGGCGTATTCGCTGAGATAAATGGCGGCAAAAAGGCCGATGGGAACGGCGACGAGCAGAGCCACAAGTGAGATGTAGAACGTCCCCCACAGCAGCGGCAGAATGCCGAGACTTGAGGCACCACCGCGCCCCGAAAAGCTGGGCGCCCATTCGAGCAAAAAGAAAAACTCGGTGGCCGGATACAACCGGAAGAACTCAACCGTGTTGAACACCAGCGACAGTACAATGCCCACGGTCGTTAGGATCGCAACGGACGCCGCAGCAATCAGCAGCGCCATAATCCCCTGTTCGACAATATTGCGCGCGCGAAAAGTGCTCGAAGCTTGCAAAACGCCCCAAGCGGCCCCGGCAACAGCGACAAAAATCGCGACAATGCACATCGCCAAATTGGACCGTTCGGCCATCACGCGGTAGGTTTGGGCGGCATTAAGAACCGGTTGGGTGATCGAGCTGGTGACCACCTGCCCGGCGTCTTTCAGGCTTTGCGTGATCGCCTCGACATCTGCGTCAGGATCGCGCGCAACGTCCTGAGACACGGCGCCAATGGCAAGTGCTGCATCAATACCACTGGCGGTGCGCCGCACCTCAGCCATCACGAGGCCGCGGCTAGACCCTTCGCGAATGTCGCTGTCGGTAATCATCCCCGACACGGCCCGGTCGATAAAAAGCGGCTGCGCCAAAACCCACAGCAGGATGACGCCCGCCGCAGGCACGACCGATTTCATCAGCGCATTTGCACCGTAGTAGAATGGCAACGAATGCAGCGCACGGGCATCACCTGCGGTGTGCAGTGCCCGCTGGCGGCCCGCGACAAACCCGCCAAGCGATATGCCCATCACAATGAGCAAGAGCCAGAAAGTCGGCATGCTATCCCCGTTCATCCTTGGCCCACATCCCTCGGGCCCTGTGGCAAGCCGGGCGGTTGGTGCCCGCCCGGCGCCGTCATGTCACGTCAGATCGCTGCCGGCAATCAGCTGCCGCCACCCATGATCTCTTCGGCATCAACTGCGGCCTGGGTGGCCGACAATTCGGGGTCCGACACGAGCCCGTAAGCGGCAAGCGGACCGTCTGCGCCAGCAAGCTCATCCGAGATGAAGAACTGCGTGTACTCTTTCAGGCCCGGTACAACGCCGATATGCGCCTTTTTCACATAGAAATAGAGCGGACGCGACACCGGGTATTCGCCTGACGCAATGGTTTCGGTCTTGGGCTCAACACCCGACATGGTGGCGACCTTCAGCTTGTCGGTATTGTTCTCATAGAATGCCAGACCAAACACGCCGATGGCGTTTGCATTTGCGTCGATCGAGGCCAGCGTTTCGGTATAGTCACCGTCAATGTCCACGCTGCGGCCATCGGTTCGCACTTCCAGGCAGGAGTCTTCGGCGTCATCTTCGGACATGCCCGCAGCGATCATTGCCGCCATCGCGCCGGTGGCCTCGCAGCCAGCCGCGATCACCTTTTCCTCGAACACTTCGCGGGTCCCGTGCTTCGTGCCCGGGATAAAGGCAAGAATTTCAACGCTTGGCAGGTCTGCGTTAAAGTCAGACCACAGCGTGTGCGGATTGTCGACCAACGCGCCGTCCACCATCACTTTGGGCGCCAGAGCGTTAAAGATGTCGGACGGTGTAAAGGCGGTGTAGGCTGGGCCATTGATCTGGCTGGCAAAAACGATGCCGTCATAGCCGATGCGCACTTCGATGATGTCGGTGACACCGTTTTCGGCACAGGCTGCGATCTCTTTTTCACGGATTGCGCGTGACGCATTGGCCACATCTGTATGCTCGGTGCCAACACCCTGGCAGAACCGCTTGAGGCCAGCCGATGAGCCGCCCGATTCCACAACCGGTGTCGGGAAGTCGGTGTTGTCACCAAACGCTTCAGCCACAATCGACGCATAGGGCAGCACGGTCGATGAACCCGCAATCTGCACCTGGTCGCGCGCAGCGGCCGATGTGGCGGCCAGTGCGGTCAATGCCAGTGCAGAGGTGGTGAGTTTTGCGAACGACATTCAAGTCTCCTGTCATTTTGTCCTGTTGGATCCAAATGCGAATCCCCCGCCGTATATGCAGCGCGTTAGTTGGGCTTATGTGACAGCTGTGTAACGGATTTATGACAAATGACGGTTGCCGCGAAAAACCAGTGCCGTCAGGTTTGCACGCCCACGCGTTCGAAAGCGGGTAAGATCACTGTAAATCGTGCCCCCTGCCCCAACTCGCTTTCTGTGCGAAGCCGGCCGCGATGGCGATTGACGATGTGTTTGACGATGGCAAGGCCCAACCCGGTCCCGCCAAGAGCCCGGCTGCGGTGATCGTCGCTGCGATAAAACCGTTCCGTCAGGCGTGGCAGATGCAAAGGATCGATCCCGGGGCCAAAATCGATCACCTCAATGCGTCCAGCAGGACCGCGCAAGGCCGGATCGCGCGGATCATAAGCGACGACAACTTTGACCTTTCCACCCGCGCCGCCGTATTTGATCGCATTCTCGATCAAGTTGGTAATGACCTGCTTGAGCTGATCTGCATCGCCAAGCACACTAATCGGCATACCGTCAATCTGCGGGTCCAAAGACACGCTGGCCTCTTCTGCGAGATGTCGCAACGTGCGCAGCGTCGAAGTGACCACATCTCCCAAGACAACCGTTTCGGTGGGGCGCACGCGCTCGTCCCGTTCGACGCGGTTGAGGGACATCAGATCGCCCACGAGACGGTTCATCCGCGCGGCTTCGACCTGCATGGTGTCGAGAAACCGCTCGGCCGCGGCTGGATCATTGCGCGCGGGCCCGCGCAACGTTTCGATAAAGCCCATGATCGACGTCAACGGCGTGCGCAATTCGTGACTGACATTGGCGACAAAATCGCGGCGCATCTGGCTGGCATCTTCGACCAGGCTGATGTCTTCGAAGGTGACCAGCACCGCGCCATTACCCCCCTGCCCCACGCCGGCCATCGCGCGGCAACTGACGCGAAAGGTGGTGTCGCGCGCGCCATCATTGCCGAGGTATCGGGTATCACGCGGTGCGCCACTGCTCAGCACACCTTCGATTGCCTCAACCAGCATGGGTTGCCGCAAGATCGTGACAAAATTCATGTCGCGCGCATTTGGGCCGATCAGGCTCAGGCACGCGTCATTGGCCGCCGCAATACGTTCAGAAGTGTCGACTGCAAGCGCGGGAAACGGCAGGGCCGAGACCAGGCTTTGCAGCAACGGATCGGCCATTGCAGTCTCCTATCGCGCGGCACGCGCAGCGGCGACAGCATCGGTGAACACGTCACACAAAGCCGTCGCGTCCTCCAACCCGACAGAGACCCGCATAAAGCCTTCGGTCAGGCCCAAGGCACGTTGCGCATCAGGTGCGAGCGCACGGTGCGACGTCGACAAAGGGTGCGAGATTGTGGTGCCCACATCGCCCAGCGTCGGCGCAAAGCTGAGCGCGCTGGCCGCGCGAGCAAACGCGTTGGCTGTCGCCCGGTCACCGTCAATGACAAAGCTCACCATGTTGCAATTCTGACCCTTCAGCAGCGCCTGGGCCGCGGCGCGATCCGGGTGGTCAGACCGACCTGGGTAAGTCACACGGGTCACACCCGGCAGCGTCGCCAGGTGATCGGCCAGGATTGCCGCTGTGGCCTGCGCCCGATCATAGCGCAGCTCAAAGCTCAACATGCCGCGTTCGGCAAGCCAACAGTCAAACGGGCTGCCGGTCATGCCGGTCGTCACTGCAAAAACGCGCAAACGGTCGTTGATCTGCTTGTCCTTGGCAGACACATAGCCCAGCAAGACATCGGCATGACCAGCCAGCAGCTTTGTCACCGAATGGATGACAACGTCGGCGCCGTGGTCAAAGGCACGAAATGCGCGCGGCGTGGTAAAGGTGTTGTCGATGACGAGGAGCACACCTGCCGCTCGCGCAACCGCTGCGATACCTAGCACGTCAGCCACCCGAAGCGTGGGGTTTGACACCACTTCAAGCAGGATCAGTCGCGTTTCAGGTCGAATAGCAGCCTGCACCGCAGCAGCATCGCCGGGGTCCACCAGCGTTGTTGCAATGCCCATGCGTGGCAAATCCTCACCCATCAGGCGCAGACTGCGACCATAGAGCGTGCTGGCTCCGATCACGTGATCGCCTGACTTGGTCAGTCCCAACAGTACCGCACTGACAGCCGCCATGCCCGAAGAGGTCACTATGCCCGCATGTGGTGCGTCTTCCATCCGGTCGATGCGCGCGGCGACGATGTCGGCATTGGGATGCCCTTCGCGCGAATAGGTGTAGCCGTGCACATCGCCATCATATTGCGCGTCCAACATGTCGGGCGTTTCGGAGGTGTAGACTGCCGACGGCATCAACGGCGTGACAGTGGGATGCGACACAGCGGGCCCGATGACGTCGGGTCGTATCAGCGTGCCCTTCTGATTGCTGTTCATGTCGTGGCCTTTATGACTGGCGAACCTCGGTCAACGTCGTACGAAACCGGCGCATGTTTTCCTGATAATGCAAGGCAGATGCCGTCAGCCCGGCGATAGCCGCCGCATCAAGCGTGCGCACCACTTTGCCCGGCATGCCCATCACCAGCGCGCCATCGGGGATCTCTTTGCCCTCAGTGACCAGCGCACCGGCGCCGATCAGGCAATTGTCGCCGATCTTGGCCCCATTCAGCACCGTGGCGCCCATCCCGATCAGCGAATTGTTCCCAATCGTACAGCCGTGCAGCATTACCTTGTGCCCAACTGTACAATTTTCCCCGATGCTGAGCGGAAATCCCATGTCCGTGTGCAACACGCAGTTTTCCTGAATATTTGTACCCGCCCCGATGTGGATTGTCTCGTTATCGCCGCGCAGTGTGGCGCAAAACCAGATGCTTGCGCCGGCCTCGACCACGATATCCCCAATCAAATTGGCGTCGGGCGCGATCCACGTGTCATCGGCAATACGGGGACGAAACTCTCCCAAAGCATAGAGCGTCATGGCAGATCCTCGAACTCAGCTTGCAACGTGCGCACGTGGTCGGTCAGATGCGGTTGTTGCAGGCGGCGCAGGCGCGTGGCCTCAATGATAGTGCGCAGTTGCGCTTCGGTCCGGTCCAGATTGTCATTGACCAGAACGTAATCGTAACTGTCCCAGTGGCTGATTTCGTCCCAGCTCTTATGCATGCGACGCGAGATAGTGTCTGCGTCGTCTTGCGCGCGGTTTTCCAAGCGGCGGCGGAGTTCCGGGATCGACGGCGGCAGCAGGAAAATGGACAGCGTGTGCTGGCCCAACGCCGAATTTCGGATCTGCTGAGCGCCCTGCCAATCGATGTCAAAGAGCACATCGCAGCCTTCTTCGATGGCGGCGGCCACGGGCGCGTGTGGCGAACCATAGAAATTGCCAAAGACATGCGCGTGCTCGAGCATCCCCCCCTGACTGACCTGCGTTTTAAATGCCTCGTGGCTGACAAAGTGATAGTGATCGCCGTCCACCTCGCCAGGGCGCGGCGCACGCGTTGTGGCAGAGATGGAGAAACGCAGCATCGGATCCCACGCGCGCAAGCGGCGGGCCAAAGTGCTTTTGCCAGCGCCCGAGGGCGAGGAGAGGATGATCAGGAGACCACGACGCTGCATCGCTCACTCAACATTCTGAACTTGTTCGCGCATCTGGTCGATCAGCGCCTTGAGCGCCAAGCCGATGCTGGTGAGCTGAACAAATTGCGCTTTGGAGCACAGTGTGTTGGCCTCTCGGTTGAACTCCTGCATCAGAAAATCGAGCTTGCGCCCCACAGGGCCACCGGCTGCGAGATGGTCGCGTGCCGCGGTGATATGCGTGCGCAGGCGGTCGATCTCTTCGGTCACGTCCGATTTGACGGCAATCAGCGCCATTTCCTGCGCGACCCGGTCGGCGTCGACGCCATCCGCGTTGTCAAGCACGCGCGCCAGATTGCGCCGCAATGTGGCGGCGGCCTCATCGCGCCGCTCTTCGGCACAATCAGCCGCTTGCCCGACGAGGGTTTCGACCTCGTCAAGCTGACCGGTCAGAATAGCCGCGAGCGCTGCGCCTTCGGTTTCACGTATCCGGTCAAAGGACGCAACGAGATCCGAAAGATCGGCCAGCAAGGCGATCCGCAAAGGGGCTGGATCGGCCTCCACCGAGGTCTGTTCGAGAACGCCGCGGACCGCTGCGATATCTCCCGCAGTTGGCGGGCGCAAATCCAGCCCTTGCGATGCCGCTGCGGCTTCGATTGCGCGCATCGCATCTATCACCGCGCAGGCTTGCTCTGAGTTCACTCCAATCGACGCTGCCGCCTCATCCCGGCTCACGCGCAAAGATAGGGTGATGTTGCCGCGCTTGGCCACGGCACTTACGATGGGGCGGACCGCTGCCTCGAGGCCGTCGATCCAGTCGGGCAAACGCAGCCGCAAATCCAACCCTTTGCCGTTCACCGCGCGCATATCCCAGGTCCAACGGTACGCCTCAAATGACGCGCTTTGCGTGGCAAATCCGGTCATCGAGCGCAACGTTGTCGGGGAAGCCTTTGTCGTCATGCACTTTGCTTTAGGGGCTTTGCCGAAACCAGACAAGGCCCTCCCGAACGGTACTGCTGAGAAGCGGAATTAACCAATCATTAGGTTTCTTCCCTAAGTTTCAATCAAATGCGCTACAAAATGCGCGCAGTGACAGGGGCCTACGGGGGGACCGTGGGAAGAAGGATGGGTGATCGAGTCATGGACAAGGACGACCAAAGGCACCACAATATAACCGTAATGACAGAGTTCCGTGCAGAAGTTGGCTATTCAGCAATTTCCCAGGTCGAGGCCTATTGGGAAGGGCTGCGTGGCATGCGGATGATGCCAAAACGCTCTGAAATCGATCCGCGCGGGATCGAAAGCGCGTTGGAGAACACCTTTGTCCTGGAACGCATTGCACCTGGCATGGCGCGGATCCGTATCGCTGGAAGCCATCTGAGCGACCTGATGGGGATGGAGGTGCGCGGCATGCCGTTGACCTCGCTGATCACTCCCCCGTGCCGCAGGCAGATTTCTGACGCGCTCGAAGAGGTGTTCCAGCGTCCGGCTGTATGCGAACTGCGCCTCGCTACTGAACAAGGCGTTGGGCGCCCGCACATGGATGCCCGTTTGTTGCTTTTGCCGCTGAAAAGCGACTTGGGCGATGTGAGCCGCATCCTTGGATGTTTGGTCGCGCAAGGCGATATCGGCCTCAGCCCGCGCCGTTTCGACGTGGTGGGCGCCAAGATACGCCCGATAACTGCGCCACTTTCAGCGCCGGCGGAAAAGCCTGTTCAACCCGAACGGATTGAGCCCGCGCGCCAGGGGTTTGCCGAGGCCAAAGTGCCATTCGAAGCACACGCGCCGCGGCCCGATGTTCCATACCTTAGATTGGTCAAGAACGACGACTAATTCCCGGCCCACCGCCCAGGGTTGAGCGCGAACGCTGCAACGGCCCTTCGCGATCACCGACGTCGCGAAGACGCCTGCATAGGCCGATGAGCGTCGCGCTAACCGGTCGCGCGGCTGCCCGCACGGCCTGCGCGCAACGCTGACAACTCTTCAGCAACCAAAAACGCCAACTCCAGCGATTGAGACGCATTGAGCCGCGGGTCACATGCGGTGTGGTAGCGGTCGCTCAGATCTTCTTCAGTCACAGCGCGGACGCCGCCGGTGCATTCCGTCACGTCCTGACCCGTCATTTCAAAATGTACACCACCCGGGATTGTCCCCTCGCCCGCATGCACCGAAAAGAATTCCCGCACTTCGCGCAACACCGCTTCAAAGGGCCGTGTCTTATACCCGGTCGATGATTTAATGGTGTTTCCATGCATCGGATCACAGACCCAAACGACGTTGGCACCCTCCTGTCGCACCGTGTTGATCAAACGCGGCAGGTGCTCGGACACGTTGCCTGCACCAAAACGCGCAATCAGCGTCAAACGCCCGGCTTCATTGTCGGGGTTGAGCTTGGCCATCAGCAGCTTGAGGTCTTCGGATGTCATGGTCGGGCCGCATTTGAGCCCAATGGGATTTTGCACCCCGCGCGCAAACTCCACATGCGCCCCGTCTGGCTGCCGCGTGCGGTCACCGATCCAGATCATGTGACCTGATCCCGCCAGCCACTTGCCAGACGTCGAATCGACGCGCGTCAGCGCTTCTTCGTACTCTAACAGCAGCGACTCATGGCTGGTGTAAAACTCAACCGTGCTGAATTCATGGGTTGTGTCCGCCGTAATGCCGGCGGCGGACATGAAATCAATGGTATCTTGAATGCGGCTGGCGATCTCACGGTACTTCTCAGCCTCTGGCCCTTCGGCAAAGCCGAGCGTCCATGAATGCACCCGATGCATATCGGCAAAACCACCGGTCGAGAACGCGCGCAGCAAGTTCAGCGTCGCAGCGGCTTGCGTATAGGCTTGCAGCATCTTGTTTGGATTTGGGATGCGCGCCGCGGGCGTGAAATCCAGTTCGTTGATGATATCACCGCGGTAACTGGGCAGTTCTACGCCATCCACCATTTCGGTTGGCGCACTGCGCGGTTTGGCAAACTGCCCGGCCATGCGACCGAGTTTGATCACCGGCACTTTGGCACCGTAGGTAAGCACCATTGCCATCTGAAGCATAACCTTGAATGTGTCGCGGATGCTGTCGGCGCTGAACTGGTCAAACGCTTCGGCGCAATCGCCGCCTTGCAACAGGAACGCCTCACCGCGCGACGCTTGCGCCAGTTGCGCCTTGAGCCGACGCGCTTCGCCGGCAAACACCAGAGGTGGATACTTGGACAACTGCGCCTCGACCGAACGCAGCGCATCCGCGTCGGTATAGTCGGGCATCTGAACCCGGGGCAGTTTGCGCCAGTCAGACTTGGTCCAATCGCTCATCTCGTTCACTCCACTAGTGTTTGCGATCACGGGTGATCGGCGCTGTGTATACAAAAGCCAATGCGCGGTGACCATAAGGTAATTGCGCCTCTTGACGCGATGGGCACCCCGTGATCAGGCTGACCTATCGACGTGGGAAAAACCTGCGCAGTCGCCAGTGGAAAAGGCATCTCGCCCATGATCCGAGCCATTTCAGAGGCCCCAAAAGAGGCCGCGTTCACCAAGCGTTTTGTCTTTGTTTTGCTCGACAATTTTACGCTCCTGTGTTTCTCCGCTGCACTGGAAAGCCTGCGGATTGCAAATCGCATGGCCGGAAAAACTCTATACGAGTGGCAGATTGTCGGCGAAGGCGGTGATGTCGCCCTGTGCTCTGCTGGGACGGCGTTCAAATTGGACGCTGATCTAGAAGAGTTGGCCCGCGACGACATTGTGATGCTGTGCGGCGGCATCGATGTGCAAGCAGCGACGACCAAGCGGTTGCTCAGCTGGTTGCGGCGCGAAGCCCGCAAGGGGTTGGTGACCGCGGGGCTGTGCACCGCCGCTTATACGCTGGCTCGCGCTGGATTGCTTGACGGCAAAAGGGCGACAATTCATTGGGAAAACCAGGACAGTTTCTGCGAAGAGTTTCAGGACGTTGAACTGACCAAATCGGTGTTTGTGATCGATGACAAACGGCTGACAACGGCGGGCGGTACGTCTTCCATCGATCTGATGCTCAAGCTGATTGCCGATGATCACGGCGAAGAGTTGGCCAACGCGGTCGCCGACCAATTGATTTACTCATCGATCCGCACCGATCAGGACACCCAGCGGCTGAGCGTGCCAACCCGCATCGGTGTGCGCCACCCAAAGCTCAGCCAAGTCATTCAAATCATGGAGCAAAACATCGAAGAGCCAATTAGCCCTTCGATCCTGGCGCGCGATGTCGCGATGTCTACGCGCCAGTTGGAGCGACTGTTTCGGCGATATTTGAACCGGTCGCCAAAGCGCTACTACATGGAGTTACGGTTGCAAAAGGCCCGCAATCTGCTGATGCAAACCGATATGAGCGTCATCAACGTGGCCCTTGCGTGCGGCTTCGCCTCGCCTTCGCATTTTTCAAAGTGCTACCGCGCGCATTATGACACGACGCCTTATCGCGAGCGCGGCAGTCATGCGGCGCGTTTATCGGTTTAGGACATGGCGCGGTGCGCTGATATGCGACCGCGCCACGTTTGAAATCGTTTAAAAGAACTGCTGTGCGTCCAGTCCAAAGGTTACAGCCCCAATGACGGCGCCGCTTGCGGGATCGCTGATGGGCATCGACACCTGCACCAAATAGCTTTGTGTGCTTTCATCAAATTCAACCTCGGAGACATGGACCGCGTCCGGGCCGACCATGAAAGTCTCGGTGAATTTCGCCTCGTCACCTTGCCAGTAGTCCGAGGTCACCGCGCTGCTGGCCACATTCAGACCAACCGCGTCCATCACAAAGACTTCGCGGATCACGCCGCCTGACTGTTCGACGTGATCAACCAGATGAGCGGACGCATCGGTATCCATGACCGATGAAATCAATGGCGTTGAGGACGTGCCAACCTCAGCCCGCCATTTGGTGTCCATCGAATCGATTGAAGCCTGGTCCATGCCAGCATGTTCGACGTTCTGCGCTGTGATTGCGCTGAGCACCACAGGTGTATTGAGCCATTCGGCCGCCTGCTCCATCGCATAGGCGGCGGCAGCACCCGCGGTATTCGACGCAGCGGCGGCGTGCGCGCTGAGCATCAGACCACATGCCAAAAGTACACGTTTCATGTTCATAACCTTCCCGGTTGTCACTGAAGATGCCGCACAGCTACGCCGCCGAAATTAACGGGGCGTTACAGCGCGCCTCGGAACCCGGTTGCGACCACGAACTTTTCGGAACTGTCGGCACGTGACGCGGGCGGTTTGACATTTGCAACCTTGGCAAAGCGTTGTTTTAACAGCTTTTGCAGCTCTCCCTCGGCCCCACCGGCGAGCACTTTGGCCACAAATGTCCCGCCCTCGTCCAATACATCAAATGCAAAATATGCAGCCGCTTCGCACAACGCGATGATACGCAGGTGATCGGTCTGCTTGTGGCCCGAGGACGCGGCGGCCATGTCTGACATCACCACATCCGCTTTGCCGCCAAGCCAATCTTTAACTGTTTCGTCTGCATCGTCGGCCATGAAATCCAATTGCTGCAAGGTGCATCCAGCAATTGGCTCCATCTCTTGCAGATCGATACCGAGGATTGTGCCAACGGCTTTGCCAGATGTATCTGCCAACGCATTCACGCGCTTGACCGCGACCTGACACCAACCACCGGGCGCCGCACCTAGGTCGACCACCCGCGCGCCCGGCTGCAAAAACCGGTATTTGTCGTCAAGCTCCATGATCTTGAACGCGGCGCGCCCACGGTACCCTTCGGCCCGTGCGCGGGCGACATAAGGGTCATTCAGCTGACGTTCCAACCAGCGGGTCGAGCTCAGCTTGCGCCCGCGGGCGGATTTCACCTTGACCTTAAGCGCCCGTTGCCCGCGCCCGGACGTGTTCTTTCCTGTTGGGGTCTTGGCCACGGCGGTCACCTAAGTTGACAGGCTTGGCGTTTAGCCGCTGCGCTGCGTCGGTTCAAGCTGCGCGCTAAAGACGCGCTGTGTCCAGCACGCCATCCGCGCTCATTTGGGCGTATAACAACCCCTCGCGCAGGCCGCGGTCGGCAACTGACAGCCTGTCTGTGGGCCAGCATCGCATCAGCGCCTGCAATATCGCGGCCCCCGACATGATCAAAGCGTGCCGGTCCGACCCGATGCGCGGATCAGCGCGGCGCCCGCCCGGCCCCATGTGCAGGTAGGATCGGATCACGGTGTCGATCTCGTCCGACGTCATGCGCAACCCGTCCACCTTGGTCCGATCATAGCGTTTGAGCCCCAAATGCGATGCGGCAACGGTGGTGACCGTGCCCGATGTGCCCACGATCTGAAACCGTTCCGTCGGCTCAGTCGCGTGATACGGCGCAAAATCCGAAAGGTTTTCCTCGAAAAACCAGCTCATCAGAGCAAATCGGGCAGCATCATCTTCGACATCACTGAACTGTTCGCGCAAAGTGGCAACACCCAAAGGCACGCTGATCCAATCGACCACGCGCGCCTCGGTGGTGGGAGCATCACCGCGGTGCAACCCTTCGCGCAGGCGCATGATGGCCTGCGGTCTGTCGCGTTTTTTGACCTTTGACAAATCGAGCCAGACAAGCTCGGTCGAGCCGCCGCCAATGTCTACCACAAGCAGGTTTTCCGTTTTGCGACTGACCAATGGCGCACATGAAATGACGGCAAGCCGCGCTTCTTCTTCTGGTGCGATGATATCGAGGGTCAGCCCGGTTTCATGATGAACCCGTTTGATAAAATCCTGTGCGTTTGCAGCACGACGGCACGCTTCGGTCGCGACAAGTCGCATGCGCCGAACTTTGTTGCGCTTGAGCTTTTGCTGGCAAATCCGAAGCGCTTGGATGGTGCGCGACATCGATCCGCGAGACAGCCGGCCGGACGCCTCTAAACCCGTGCCGAGCTGCACCGATTTTGAAAAGCTGTCCACAACGTGAAAGCCCGGGCCGCGCGGCTCGGCGATCAACATGCGACAACTGTTGGTGCCCAGATCCAGCGCGGCGTACAAGTCCGGCGATCCTGCGGCACGTGGCACGGGTCGAGGGACCTGCCGCGGCCCCTTTTTATACATTGCGCCCGCACCCTGGGGACGCTGTGGCGCCATCTTCTGCGCCTTTCAATTCGAGTTATTGAAACGATACGAGCGTGTCCGGCTGCGCGCAAGGGTCGTTTGCGTCAATTCTGGTGTCGAAATTGACGCCCCATATGCCTAGATGCTGCCTTACACCGGCAATTAAGCGGAGGAATCACATGCCTGACGTTACAATCGTTTATTGGCGCGATATCCCGGCCCAAGTCATCGTGGGCAAGGGGCGGCGCGGCGTAAAACGTCAGCTGCAGGAGCGGTTTGAGCAAGCGATTGATCGGGCTGCCATGAAAGTAGGCGCACGCGATGCTGACGCCTACCTGGCGGAATGGCGCAAGGCTGAACCGTTTGTCGCCGAAGGTGAGGCTGCGGAACTGGCCGAAACATGGGCCACAAAGCTGGAAACGGAATACGATACGGCACGCCTCAAGGCGTTGATCGACAACGAAGGCCGCGCCTGAACAGCCGATGTTCAAAGCGCTTGACAGGTTAGGAGATGCCGCGATGGCCCTGTTGCAGTTCAAAAAGAAAGCCGAAACCCCAACGCCTGGGACGATTTCAGCTGACGTTGAAGCCTTTCTGAATGGATATTCCATCGAAGTGATGCCGCGCACTGCCGCAAAGGTTGAGGATTTCCGCGCGCTGCTTCCGGCTGGTACGCGCGTCTACATCGCTCATATCGAGGGAACGCCCATCGAGGATATGGTTGCCACAGCCAAGCGCATTGCCGACGAGGGGTTTGCGGTGATGCCGCATTTCCCGGCCCGTATCATCAAAGATCACGCGACGCTCAGCGATTGGATCGCGCGCTATCAGGGTGAGGCTGGGGTCGATCAGGCCCTGCTTTTGGCGGGCGGAGTTGACGTGCCGCACGGTGAGTTTCACTCGTCTATGCAGCTTTTAGAAAGCGATGCGTTTGGACGTGCTGGGTTCAAGCGCTTGCACGTTGCAGGCCACCCCGAAGGCAACAAAGACATCGACCCCGATGGCGGCATGCAGAATGTCGAGGATGCCTTGACGTGGAAGCAGAAATTCTCGGAAACCTCGGATGCGGAGATGGCCATCGCCACACAGTTTGCGTTTGAGGCGGACCCCATCGTTGCCTGGGCTAACAGTCTAAAAGCAGCGGGCATCACCCTGCCCATCCACATCGGCATCGCAGGGCCGGCAAAGCTGCAAACCATGATCAAGTTCGCCATTGCGTGCGGCGTTGGTCCATCTTTGCGCGTGCTGCAGCGTCGCGCCAAAGACGTGACCAAACTGCTTTTGCCGTTTGAACCGACGGAAGTTCTCAGCAGCCTTGCCGCCCACAAGGCTGCTAACCCTGAAAGCAATATCGAACAGGTGCACTTCTTTCCCCTCGGCGGCATAAAAACAAACGCCACTTGGGCCATTGAGCACGGCGGCGCGGCAGCAACTCCTGTTGCTATGTCCGCCTGAACCACCAAGCACAGCAGCACCTTGCGGGCACGCTCATAACCTTCGTGCAAACAATTCAACTCACCTTCCCTCGCTCTTTTGCGCTGAACGTCCTAGGTGTCTTTTCCAAATCGCGACGTGTCGTTTTGCGCCGCGCTCAACGCTTGCAAATACTTGATCACTCGGCCACCGGCCCATTCAGGAAAGCACCGACATGACCCGCACCGTCATCGAATCAAAAACCAAAACCGCTCTCATCGGCTTTGATCAGCCGTTTTGCGTGATCGGTGAGCGGATCAATCCCACGGGCCGCAAAGTGTTGAACGAAGAATTGGAGCGCGGTGATTTTTCGCGTGTGCAGTCTGATGCGCTGGCTCAAGTGGCCGCTGGTGCGACGGTGCTCGATATCAATTCAGGTGCCGTGTTCTCAAACAAGATGGCCGAAGATCCGCGCTACGCCGACAACAACTTTGTCGAGCCGATGTTGATGAAACAACTCGTTGAAATGGTGCAAGAGGTGACAGACTGTCCCCTGTGCATTGACAGTTCTGTGCCCGGTGCGTTGGAAAACGGGCTGGCCGCAGCCGAAGGGCGCCCGCTGCTGAATTCGGTGACCGGCGAGGAAGACCGCCTTGAGATGGTTCTGCCATTGGTCAAGAAATACAACGTGCCGGTGGTGGCGATTTCGAATGATGACACTGGTATTTCCGAAGACCCTGACGTGCGCTTTGCTGTCGCCAAGAAAATCGTGGAACGCGCCGCAGATTTCGGCATTCCTGCGCATGACATCGTCGTTGACCCACTGGTGATGCCAATCGGCGCGATGGCAACAGCGGGTTTGCAGGTCTTCACCCTGGTGCGCCGTCTGCGCGAGGAATTGGGCGTGAACACCACATGCGGCGCTTCGAATATTTCGTTTGGCTTGCCAAACCGGCACGGCATCAACAATGCGTTCCTGCCAATGGCCATGGGCGCCGGGATGACATCTGCAATCATGAACCCCGTGGCCCTGCCTGTCGGCCCGAGCAAGATTGCCGAGAAACGTGCCACCGTCGAAGCAGCGGGGATCATACTGCCCGACGCCATGGACGACGAAACCTTTGTCCAGATGTTCGGCATGGGGTCCACAAAACCACGCGCAGGCAAAGAGATGGAGGCCATTCGCGCGGCCAACTTTTTGACTGACAATGACGATGGCGGCGGCGCATGGATCGCGTTCAACCGTCCTGCAGCGGCTGGCGACACGGCCGGCCGAAGCCGCGGCGGTCGTGCAGGTGGACGGCGGCGACGCGCGTAAATTCACCCGTTTTCAAAGGATTGAGCGTCGAATACGCACGTAGCACGACGTTTTTTGCGACTCAAGTTCTTGCGTTGCCAATGTCCCGACAAATGGGCGTCGTAGTCTCCGTGAACCTCTTCCAGGAAGCATCATTCTTCCAATCAGTAACGCTGTATTAACGCACCGTCCGGTATCTGCTCCGCAAGGTTGATCCAAAGACGGAGGCGGAGACATGAGCAGTCCACGAAATCCGGGCGCGGTGCGGTATGAGTGAAACAATCGCGTTGCAAGAACGGCTCGACGGCGCGGCCGCTGTTGAGTTGTCAGAGGCATTGTCGAAACTGCCCACAGACGGATCAGTCGTGTTGGATGGCAGTGAAGTGAAGCATTTTGGTGCCCTCACGCTGCAAGTGATGTTGAGCGCTGCCAAAACGTATCGCGACAACAACGGCTCTATTACCTGCGTTAATCTTCCGGAACGTGCCGCCTCGCAAGTTGCGGCCATGGGTATTGATTGCTCGAATTTGATGGAGGTGTTTCATGACGCTTGAAGTGCTTGCGGTCGATGATAGCCGGACCATGCGCTCGATGATCCGCCTAGCATTAGAACCAGAGGGCTTTACCGTGCACACCGCGGATGACGGCGTGCATGGCACCGAGGTGCTGGCAGGTATCGCGCCAGACGTAATCATAACCGACATCAACATGCCACGCATGGACGGATTTGGCTTTATTGACGCTGTGCGCCAAACCGGTCGCCATAAATCTACGCCCATCTTGGTGCTGACCACAGAAAGCGGCGCTGAACTGAAATCGCGCGCCAGAGATGCGGGCGCCACTGGGTGGATCGTTAAACCTTTTGATCCGGTTAAGCTGATCAAAGCCCTGCGCATGGTTTCTGGCTAAGGAGAGCTCGATGTCTTCCGATGATCCAATGGCCGAAATCCGGGCCTCGTTTTTTATTGAGTGTGAAGAGTTGCTAGAGGCTATGCAGGACGGCCTGCAAGAGCTTGAGGGTGGCGACGAAGACTCAGAAACGATCAACGTTGTCTTCCGGGCGGTTCATTCGATCAAAGGCGGGGCGGGTGCTTTCGGGCTTGAAGCGATGGTGCGCTTTGCGCATCGCTTCGAAACTGTTCTCGATGACGTGCGCTCGGGTAAGCTGTCCGTCGATGGCGATTTGTTGAAACTGTTCTTTTCAGCGGGTGATCACCTTTTCGATTTAGTGCGGTGCTGTCGCGACGGCGACGACGCACCCGACGCCGAAGGTGCGCGCATCCTAGAAAAGCTGTCGTCCTATATTGGCGAGGAAGCTGAACCAGAAGAACAGGAGATCGACTTTCAACCGGCCGCTCTCAGCCTCGATCTTGACCTCGGACTGCCTCCGCTTGAAATTGATGACATCAAGCCGTGTTGGCAGATCAAATTCACGCCCGACGCAGCAATGTATGAGAGCGGAAATGAAGCATTCCCAATCCTGCGCAACATTGCAGAGCTGGGTGAGGCTGAGATCACATGCGATGTATCTCGGCTGCCGCCGCTGTCCGAACTTTCCCCCGACAGCGCATATCTGGGCTGGACGATATCCCTCAAGACCGATGTTGACGAAGCTGAGATCCGTTCTGCATTCGAATTTGTTGATGGGCTTTGCGAATTGGAAGTTGCTCGAGTCGAGACCGAAATTGATGCGGCTCCAATAGTTACTGAACCTGATTTGGTCGAAGCGGAGGTCTTACCGGCTCCGGCGCAAGAACCGCCAACCAAGGTCGAAAACACAAAACCTAAAGACGACCCCGCTCCAACGCCTGCAAAAAAAACAAGTTCATCACCCGCCAACACGGCCAAAAACGTTGTTCGCGTTGACATTGACCGTATCGAACGTTTGGTGAACTTGGTCGGCGAACTGGTCATCAATCAGGCTATGCTGGCGCAAAGTCTCGAAAGCTCAGGACTGTCACCCCATTCCGACGCGATGAACGGTCTCGAAGAGTTCCAGCGGTTGACCCGTGACATCCAAGACAGCGTCATGATGATCCGCGCTCAACCGGTAAAGCCTCTGTTTCAACGGATGTCACGCATTGTCAGAGAGGCGTCTTCGGCAGTTGGAAAAGAAGTGCGTTTGGTCACAGAGGGTGAAACAACCGAAGTTGACAAAACGGTCATTGAACGGCTGGCTGACCCCCTAACACACATGATCCGCAATGCAGTTGATCACGGCCTGGAGTCTCCGGATGACCGAGTTTCCGCCGGCAAATCCTCCGAGGGTATAGTTACGCTTAAAGCGGCGCATCGTTCCGGTCGCGTGGTGATCGAAGTGGCTGACGACGGGGGCGGGATTAATCGGCCCAAAGTCCAACAGATTGCGATCGACAAGGGTCTAATCCCTGCTGACACACCGCTGAGCGACAGCGAGATTGACAACCTTTTGTTTCTGCCCGGATTTTCGACCGCAACGAGCGTTTCAGATCTGTCCGGCCGCGGTGTCGGCATGGATGTCGTGAAGACATCGATCCAAGCACTCGGTGGTCGAATTTCCATTTCTTCGGCGCCCGGAACCGGAACAACATTTTCCATCTCTCTGCCACTTACTCTAGCTGTATTGGACGGTATGGTTGTGCATGTGGCCGACGAAACGCTAGTCATCCCAC
The DNA here is from genome assembly GCA_039026855.1 of Pseudomonadota bacterium. GTDB lineage: Bacteria > Pseudomonadota > Alphaproteobacteria > Rhodobacterales > Rhodobacteraceae > Tateyamaria. Next base: position 22,371 of record JBCCLL010000017.1, read on the forward strand.
TGAGTGTCGTCGCCGAAACACTTACAATCCGGGAAGACATCGTGGATGATATCGATCCCACGACAAGAGTTGTGCGTGTGCGCGGCGGTTTTGTTCCGCTTATGGATCTCGGAATTGAGCTCGGATATCGCCCAAGCACAGACAATTTGGATGGATCCGTTGCGCTTCTTATAGCGCAAGAAGATGGCACGCGAGCTGCCTTTGTTGTTGATCAAATTCAAGACCAACGCCAAGTGGTAATCAAAGGTTTAGATGACTCTCTGTTTCGCGCGCCTGGAATCGCCGCTGCCACGATTTTAGGCGATGGGCAAATCGCTCTCATCGTAGATCCTTCAGATATAATTGCGCAAGCGCCAAGCCGACGCAGCGCACAACCCCCGCAGTCGCGACTGGAGGCTTGATATGACAGAGTTGGTCGAAAAACCGAAGTCAGTTGAATTGCTAACATTCAAATTGGGTCAGCAGGAATACTCACTTGATATAATGTGTGTGCGGGAAATTCGTGGTTGGACCCAAGCCACCCCTCTACCGCATGCACCATCATACATGAAAGGCGTCATCAACCTGCGAGGCACTGTGCTGCCCGTAATCGACCTTGCGCAGCGTCTCGGCTTGCCGGTGACGGAGCAATCAGATCGCAATGTGATTATCGTTGTGAAGCACGATGATACACTTGCTGGCCTTCTGGTCGATGCAGTCTCTGACATCATCGCACTCGAAGACGACGACATGAAACCGCCTCCAGACGCGGCGGTCGGTTCGCAAGCTGGCGTTGTTAAGTCAATCACGTTGATTGACGACCGAATGATACGCGCTTTGGAACTATCTCACCTAGTGACAAAATTTCATGAAGATGCCGCTTGATGCAACTCGAGCAGGATAGCGTCCGTCTGACGAACGAGATTTTCGCACAGATTGCAAATCTCGCCAAAAATGAAAGCGGACTGCAGCTGGGCGAGGAAAAGCGGATGATGGTTCAATCACGACTCAAAAAGCGCCTTCGCGAAACAAACATAGACAGTTTCCGCTCATATGTTGCTTTCGTTCAGTCGGATGCTGGCAGCGCAGAGCGGCGTATGATGATTTCAGCACTCACTACGAACGTATCACATTTTTTTCGCGAAGATCATCATTTTACATTTTTGACGAGTGAGTTAGGACGTAGTCTCAGGGATAAAATTTCACGGCGCGAACGTATAAGAGTTTGGTCGGCAGGCTGTTCCACAGGCCAAGAGCCATACTCCATTGCTATGCATATGTTAAGCAACTTTCCGCAGTTAAAATCAGCTGACTTTCGAATTCTCGCCACAGATATTGATCCACAGGTTTTGGCCACAGCTCGAGAGGGTCGGTACAAAGAACATGAAGTACATTCTATACCCGAGGCGCTCGCAAAACAATTTTTGCAAAGAAACGATGATGGCGCGGAATACGTTGTGAAACCAGACATTTCCGAATTGATTGCGTTCAACGAGCTCAACCTATTGCGCCCATGGCCCATGAAACACGGGTTTGATGCGGTTTTTTGCCGGAACGTAGTGATTTATTTTGACTTGAAAACACAAGAAACGCTGTGGCCGCGTTTCTTAAATGCTCTGGCACCAGGGGGCATCCTTTTTCTTGGGCATTCTGAAAGGATCGCAACACCTGAAGACTTTGGGTTGAGCACGATCGGCAAGACCACGTACCGCGCGTTGGCTGCAACGCATTAGCTATTGGAGTTAAAAATGGCACTCAGAGACCAAATACGGATCATGGTGGTGGACGACATGTCAACGAGTCGTGGTCTGATCACTCAAGCATTGGACGGACTCGGCGTTCGCCACGTGTCGACGGCAGATGATGGCGCTGATGCTTTGAATACGCTCGCCCGCGCGCCAGTACACCTTGTGATTTCTGACTATAACATGCCAAATATGGATGGGCTAAAATTGCTTCACCATTTGCGGAGCGGTGCCAAAACTAAAGGCGTTGGTTTCATTCTGATTACCGGACGTGCCGAACAGGAGATTATTGACTACGGAAAAAAGTTGGGTATGAATAATTACCTCAAAAAGCCATTCGAAGCAGCGGATTTGCGCAAATGCATTGAATCCGTTGTTGGCCCACTTTAACATGATACCCCGTCGCAAATGATGAATAGCGAAACCTATAGGCGTATTTCGGGTCAGCTGCGATCTGTCCTGCATGATGTGAGTCAGCTGGAACTAACGTTTGGGCAACTTCACTCTCAGATAAACAGACCTATGGCAGCTGAAGAAATACGTGGAACCCAAAGTTTCGATCACGTGCAGCAGCGCCTAGCCGATCTTGCGACAGTTTTCGAACATCTTGGTAACGAACTGCCGCAAGGTGCGCCGCTAGACGAACGCCTTCACCTCGAAGAAACGCGTCGAATTATATCGGACCTGCCAAAGCGCAACAATCAAAAGTCCGGTGAACTCGACCTGTTCTGAAAAGGCAGAAAGCCTTTTTCTCTAAATGTATTGATCAACGCATTGAGCGCTCACATTCCGCGCGCGGGTACTTATCCCTAATGGAATTCCTAATAAAAACCACTGTGTCGGCGCTTGAGACTTTTATGGTATGCGAGCTGTCGCTTTACACTCATAGCCAACCGGAAGACTCTCGATCATCCCAGCTCTAATCGCGGGGGAATGTTACAACTAAGCAACTTAAAGCAAGTTGCGTCTTCCTTACGTCAAAAAAGCTCGAGACCATTGCCCTTGGATGGCGGAGAGACTTCCACACTCTCTGGCGCCACTGGCGCAGCAGACAATCGCTGCAACGCTCTTCCGGTCGCTGGCCAAAAACGGATATTGCGCGCTGAAGTGCCCCCAAAAGAATGGGTGATCAGTGGAATTCCCTCATTGGCGAGAAAGTTCAACGTATATTCCGCATTGCGCGGCCCAATGTCGGACAACCCTGTCACCATAGACGCGCCACCAAACGCCTTGGCTTTTAACCGGTCCCTGCGGGCGCCCTTTTTACTCATCGCGTTGATCAACAATTCGATATCGTTTATCTGCGCGAGGCTATCAAATTTTGTCCCGTTTGTGCTGTCGACGAGCAGCATGTGGTTCATCCCACCAACCCGTGCTTCCTCGTCCCACAAACAGCACGCCACACATGACCCCAGCAAAGTTGAAATCACCGTATTTTCAGTGTCTCCGATGGCGTGCTGACCTTGTGTGATGTGAATTTTGCTTTCGGTCATACAGTATACCCCATCATTCGAAGCAAATCGTAGCTGGCATCGCGTGGATGAACGCTCTTTTCGGCCGCGTTGATTTGCATTGCGGCGCTCGGCATGCCCGCCACCACGCAGGAATCGGTTGTTTGAACAAGGGTCCGCGCCCCCTTCAATCGCAGTTCCTTCATGCCTTGCGCACCATCATCGCCGAGCCCTGTCAGCAGCAAGGCGCCAACCTGGCGTGCCCAGGGAACAGCCGAGAGAAAAAGCTGGTCAACCGACGGACAATGCGTCGTCGTAGGATCTTGGGCAACAAGCTCAGTACGCCACACACCTTCGAAAAAGCGGACACAGGTTTGCAACCGGTCAGCAGGAGCGATGTATACTGCACCTGACTGCAAGGCCTGCCCCTCTTGCGCCATCGACGTTCGCAATCTGATGTTTTGACCCAGTCGGCCGCAAAAACTTAGCAAGAAGCGTTGCGGCATGTGTTGCGCGATCACAATGGGCGGACACCGTCCATCCAGATCTTTCAGCACCATCTCAATTGCCCCGACACCGCCAGTTGAGGCTCCGATCAAAATGATGAGCCCGTCCGGGTTTGGCTCCGACTTTGTGCCGGTCTTTTGAAACGCGAGCCCCGCTTGTTTTACCTTGGCACGCAATTGATCGAATTCGACGTCGTCGAAGCGCTCGCCTTTGGACACAACGGCATAGGCGCCCATATCCATCGCCTGCTGTGCCATGTCCGGTCGGATCGTCAGCATACCAGAGAAAACGACCACAGGCATTGGGCGCAGCCGCATCACATGGCCGAGGAATTCGAGGCCATGAACTCCCGGCATGTCGAGATCGAGAATGAGCGCATCGGGATTTGTCTGCTTTATCACAGCGCGCGCTTCTTGGGCCGATCCGGCAGCACCGACCACAACCAAATCAGGATCTTGCTTCATGATCGCGCGCAACAGCGCGCGCATGGTTTGGGAGTCGTCGACGATGACGATCCGAACCGGCTGGATTATTTCTTGTTCGCCTGTCATTCACACGGCCTTGCAACCCCGAACACCGCGACGCGCGCACTTGCAAAGGCAAGAAACGCCACACGCGTGACATAGATTTAGGAAGCGTGCGTGAACGCAGGCTTAATCGGGCACCGTAAATCGCAAATATCGCAACGCATCTTAGAGTGCGATTGGCGACGTCCAAATTCTCACGCGAATGCCTGAATACCCGTGATAGCGCGGCCGAGGATCAGCGCATGCACATCATGCGTGCCCTCGTAGGTGTTTACGGTCTCCAGGTTCTGCGCGTGTCGCATCACGTGGTAGCCAGCCTGAATACCGTTTCCGCCATGCATGTCGCGGGCCATGCGCGCAATGTCCAACGCCTTGCCGCAATTGTTGCGTTTGACAATTGAGATCATCTCTGGCGCAAAGCGGCCCTCGTCGAACAACCGGCCGACACGCAGTGAGGCCTGCAGACCAAGTGCCACTTCAGACTGCATATCTGCCAGCTTCTTTTGATAGAGTTGCGTTGCAGCAAGCGGGCGCTTGAACTGGTGCCGATCTAGCCCGTATTGCCGCGCGCGGGTCATACAGTCTTCGGCCGCCCCCATGACACCCCATGAGATGCCATAGCGCGCACGGTTCAAACACCCAAACGGACCGCCCATGCCCTGAATGCCGGGCAGCAGTGCGTCTTCGCCAACCTCGACGTTTTCCATCACGATCTCGCCGGTGATGGAGGCGCGCAACGACAGTTTTCCGCCAATTTTCGGCGCGGACAGCCCCTTCATCCCTTTTTCAAGGATAAAGCCACGCACCGCGCCACCGTGGGCATCAGATTTTGCCCAAACAACAAACACATCGGCAATCGGGCTGTTGGAAATCCACATCTTAGCACCGTTGAGCAAATAGCCGCCGTCGATTTGCTGCGCGCGGGTTTTCATGCCGCCGGGGTCTGAACCTGCGTCGGGTTCGGTGAGGCCAAAACAGCCAATCCATTCGCCGCGGCCCAGCTTGGGCAGATATTTTTGCCGCTGCTCTTCGGTGCCGTAGGCCTGGATCGGAAACATCACCAGAGACGACTGCACCGACATCATCGACCGATAGCCGCTATCGATGCGCTCCACTTCGCGCGCAACAAGGCCGTAGGACACGTAGCCGGCACCAGCGCAGCCATAGTCTTCGGGCACCGTTACGCCAAGCAGGCCGTTTGCGCCCATTTCGCGAAAGATCTCGGGATCGGTTTCTTCATTCAAATAGGCGGCTTCGACCCGCGGCAGCAATTTGTCTGTCGCAAACGCACGCGCGGCATCGCGGATCATCCGCTCTTCTTCGGTCAATTGATCGTCCAAAAGGAACGGATCTTCCCAAGAAAACGGAAGCCCCTTGTGATCGGTGGTTGCCATAAACTGACCTCGTCTTTGCGTTTGTGCCTGAGATAGCAGCGGGGCGCGGGCTGTCCCAGAGCAAAAGTGCCGCCGCCGCCGGTGTCACCTGGGGCGTTTTGGCGCGGGACCGCGATAGGCCGCAACAAGCTCCTCAGGCACTTCGCTGCCGTCTTTTAGGAATGGGAGGATGCCCTTTCGCAGTGACTTGCCGCGCTTGGCACGAATGTCGTCGTCAGAAATCGTGACCCGTTGGTTGCAGCGGCGGCCCCACTGGGCAAGGTATCCATAAAGCCGCGCAAGCGTGTCGCCGTGCTCTGACGTTTTTGCCAGGTCGTAAAATTCCTCCGGATCGCTCGCAAGATCAAACAGCATCGGGCGCAAGCCGCCCTCGGCATGGGTCAGTTTGAAACGACCATCGAACACCATGAACAGACGACAGTCTTTGGGATCAAGGCCTAGCTTTACGCCTTGCGCCGTCGCCGAGTAATCAAATTCCGAGATCACGTAATTGCGCCACAGCGGCTGATCTCCGTGTAGCCAGGGGATCAGCGACCGCCCTTCGACGATGTGGTCCGGCGGTGTACCACCGGCGACTTCGATAAAGGTTGGCACCAAATCAATCGCTTCGACCAGCGCATCGCACACCGTGCCACGGGTGCTGTCGGCTTCGCGGCGTGGATCATAGATGATCATTGGCACCTTCACGGATGGGTCGTGAAACAGATCCTTCTCGCCCAGCCAATGGTCGCCCAGATAATCGCCGTGGTCTGAGGTGAGAACGATCATTGTCTGATCCAGTTGACCCGTCGCCTCAAGATGGTCGAACAATACGCCCAACTGGTCATCGCACTGTTTGATCAGGCCCATATAGGCGGGAATGACTTTGTTGCGCACCTCGTCAGTCTGGAACGCCTGTGCAATGCGGTTGTTCATGTAGGCGCCAAAAACGGGCTGCGGGTGTTCGCGTTCAACGGCGTGGCGCATCGCGGCGGACACATGGTTGGCGCCAAACATGTTGTGATAGGGTGCCGGCACGATGTAGGGCCAGTGCGGCTTGATATAGCTGACATGGGCGCACCATGACCCTTGGGCCTGGTCGATGAAATCAATGGCGCGTTGTGTCAGCCACGGTGTCTCGCTGTGCTGGGCGTCAATATTGGCCGGTTTATCGGCGTTGTCGAACATCCAACCACTTGCGATATCGCCGTGTTCATCGACGCCAGCATTGGCAAAACTGGCCCACGGGTTCTCCGCCGCATAGCCGTTTTGCTTTAGATACTCGTTGTAAGGCGATCTTTTTTCGTCATAAAAACCGTCGGGCCCTTGCGCCCACAACCCATCATCGCGGATCCAGACGTCAAATCCCGCTTCGGCCTGCCGGGCACCGATCTCGCTATCGGGGCTGAGACCAAGGCGCGCCATGCCCGCCGCATCCACACGCATATGCGTCTTGCCGATCAACCAGCAGTCCATGCCAGCCGCCCGCAGGTGATCGCCCAACGTATGTTCACCCACGCGCAGAGGAAAATTGTTCCAGGCCGCGCCATGGGACGACACATAACGTCCGGTGTAAAAACACATCCGGCTCGCGCCGCAAATCGGCGATTGCACATAAGCGTTGGAAAACCGCACGCCCATCGCAGCGACGCGGTCGAAATTCGGCGTGTGTAGGTGCGGGTGCCCGGCGCAGCTGAGGTAGTCAAACCGCAACTGGTCATACATGACAAAAAGGATGTTCATAGCCCGCTCCCCCGGTTTGATCGGAGCTTATGTCAGACCAAACGGGCGCGCCAGTTGCGCGGATCTGTTTCAGTTCATCCAAGCAAAGATCATAAACAAAGAAAGGCGCTGCCGTTGCGTCAGCCGTCGCAGCGCCGCCCCCTAAGTGGTCGTCGATATGGCCGGATCAATTCATCAAAGCGTCAAAGACATCGGCATCGCGCAGACGATCACGCGATAGCATTGGCAGGACTAGCGTCGTCGTGGATCATGTCCTTGTACGCAGCGCGCAGCCGCAGCAGCATCGGGCCCGCTTGGCCTGTCCCGATCTGGCGTCCGTCAATGTCAAACACCGGTGTCTGTGCGCCAAACGTCCCGGTCAAAAACGCCTCGTCCGCGCTATAGGTATCGACGAGCGAATAGTTCCGCTCGAACACCGGAATATCCAGTGCGCGGCACAGATCGATCACCTTTTGCCGGGTGATCCCGTTCATGCAGTAATCCCCGGTCGACGTCCAAACCGCCCCCTTTTTGACGATGAAAAAGTTGCAGGCGTTGGTTGTGTTCACAAACCCATTTGGGTCAAGCATTAGCGCTTCGTCTGCGCCAGCACGTACAGCGTGGTTGAGCGCAATGATGCAGTTGAGTTTGGAATGGGAGTTCAGCTTGGCATCCTGCGTCAGCGGCAAACCACGATGGTGCGGCACGGTGTGCAGGCGGACGCCGCGGGTCAGCACCGCCTCATCCGGCACAGAGTGTTCCGCGATGATGACGACGGTTGACCCCCATAGGCTGAGGTGCGGGTGCTGAAACGGCTTGGCCTTGCGCCCGCGGGTCACCATCAGGCGAATATGCGCATCGGTGGTCATCCCGTTGGCGGCGAGCGTGTCGCGCACCGCCTGTTTCAACCCGGCGCGATCCAATCCAATGTCGATCTCGGTATATGCTGCGGCCTCAAACAGCCGATCCAGGTGGTCGTCAAAAAACGGGATGTGGCCGTCATGCACGCGCACCCCCTCCCAAATGCCATCGCCCAGCATAAAACCACTGTCATAGACCGAAACCATCGCCTCGGCCTTGGGAAGGATCTTTCCGTCCACGTAAATCTGAATGTGCTCATTACGGTCATCGGCGGCAGCGGAATGGGTGGACACGTGATCTGGGGTCATCGCCGCATGTGGCGGGCTGTGATGCGTGGCGTCAAGATCGCTTTGCCATTGGCCGGTGAACTTGTCAGGGTGCGCCCATGTTTGAGATTGCCAATGAGACACTCGTCGCCCGCTTTGCCCCCCTCGGTGCGCGCATGTGCCATGTGAGTTTTCGGGAGGGGCAAAACCTGATCCTGGATGCTGATCCTGCAACACACCCCGAATGGGCCGCGAGCTACGGCGGGGTGATTGTCGGTCCCGTTGCCAACCGCGTGGCTACGGCACAGGTCAAGATCGGCGAACAGCATTTTGCGATGGACGCCAACGAAGGCGTCAATTGTCTGCATTCCGGACCAAACGGCATGCACACCCGAACCTGGCACGTCACGGAACAAAGCAACGCCTCGGTGACGTTTGCGGTGTCTCTGCCAGATAACGCCTGCGGCCTGCCGGGCCGGCGCGAGATAAGCGCAGCTTTTGCGCTGCATGCGGAGTGTCTCGACCTGACAATCACGGCCACCAGCGATCAGATCACACCCATGGCGATGGCACATCACCCGTATTGGGCGCTGGGTGGACCGCATATCTTGCAGTGCGACGCAGATCGGTACTTGCCAGTAGATGACGCGCTGATCCCAACCGGTGCAGTCGCCGCGGTTGCTGGGACCGATTTCGACTTTGCCCGCCCGCGCGTCCTGCCCCAAAACATCGATCACAATCTGTGCTGGAGCGGTGATCGCAATCTCGATGCGCCGATGGCGACGTTGCACGGCCAAAATGCGGTGATGGAGATTTGGTCGAACCAACCCGGCCTTCAGGTCTATTCAGGCGCTGGTCTGCCGAACCTGCCCGGCATCACACCCTTTGCCGGTTGCGCGCTCGAGCCGCAGAATTGGCCCAACGCTGTCAATACCGCGCATTTCCCAAGCGCGCTGTTGCAGCCGCACACATCCTATCACTACCGCGTGCGCTACCGTTTTCTGCCCGCCTCATAATTGCCACATTTGCGTCGCGACATCGCCACACCACCGTGCTGCGATTTTAGCAGCGCAGATTATCAGTGCGCAGAGCAAAAGGAGGCACAATTATGCCGCAAGACGCAAAACAAGCCCCGAACAAGCCAGAACCCGCGCAAAAGCCGCGCCCCGCCCCCTACTTCACGGACTACGCCAGCATCTGAAAATAGCTCAAATTTGGCATTTCCCGAACAGCGTGCGGCACCTAAACTGGGCGTGTGAGTACACCTGTTTCGACGATACGCAATCTGGGGCCGGCCATGGATGCCGCATGTGCCAAGGCAGGTATACCGGATGCGGAGACCCTGCGCGAGATAGGGCCCGATGCGGCCTACGAACAGCTCTTGCGTCACGGCACACGCCCACATTTCATCGGCTACTACGTGCTGGTTATGGGCCTGCAAGGACGCCCCTGGAACGACTGCAAAGGCGACGAAAAGAAAGCGCTGCGCGCCCGCTTTGACGCGATCAAAGCACGTGCTGAGCCCGAAAACAACAGCGCCTTTGAACGCATGATGAACGAAATCGGCGTGCTGCCGCGTCTGTCATCTGACTAGGTCTTTCCGAAAAAGGCGTGCCATGGTGATGAAATTTCGCGAAGGCGTTCGCTAGCGGGATATCGGCGAAAACCAGATCGGATGGCACGCCGACACGCTTTTTTCCAAATGTCAGCGGCAACAGCACAGTACCTTTTTGATCAAAGTAGCAGTTGGCCGGAACATCGACGAAACAATCGGAGAGATTGGACGCGTCTTGACCGCAGCGATGCAGCAAGGCCGGCTGGTGAAAGCCACATCAGCCTGGTTGTCCAGGCAGGCAGGCTCAATGATAGCATAAAACGTGGTTGGAGCAGCTCGGGCGATCTGACATGGCCCAAACGCGCAGACATCGTGCAGCATTTGGTCAAGGCGCAGAATGAGATTTCAAAATTTCCAATCGCCCGTGAGGGCATCCGCGACGGGCGAATAACGAGTGCCCGCGGCCCGGTGGTGTGCTGTCCCTGTGGCAGACAAAGAAACGTGCCGCAGTTTAACGCGTCATGCGGTAGACCGCGCCCTGCCCCACCGAAATGAACAAGATACTGCCGTCAGGCGCTTCGACGATGTCGCGCACGCGCAGCGTCTCATCGCCTGAGATCTGTTCGACCTCGCGCACACTACCGCCCGTGTCGATCCGAGATATGTAATTGAATTTGAGCGAGCCGACGAACATGTCACCGCGCCATTCGGGGAACATGTCGCCTTGATAGACCATCAGCCCAGACGGCGCGATGGACGGATCCCAGTACATTGCCGGTTGCTCCATCCCCGGCTTGGCGCTGCCCTCCCCGATGCGCGCACCCGAATAGTGCACACCATAAGAGATCACGGGCCAGCCGAAATTGGCCCCTTTTTGAACGCGGTTCACCTCATCGCCGCCGCGCGCGCCGTGTTCCGCGGTCCAAAGCTGGCCGCTTGCGTCCAAGCCGGCGCCCTGCGGGTTGCGGTGACCGTAGGACCAGATGTGCGGTTGCACCCCATCGACCCCGATAAACGGATTGTCGCCCGGAACGGTCCCGTCGCGGTTGACGCGGATCACCGACCCGTTGTGGTTGCTGCGATCCTGCGCGGACGGCCGGTCGCCGCGGTCGCCTGTGGTGACAAATAACGTGCCATCGCGCGCCTCGACCACGCGGCTGCCGTAGTGGCGCCCACCGGATGACCCGCGCGCCGACACAAACAGATCGCGCAGGTTTTCAAGGCGGCTGCCATCAGCGCTGAGCTCAGCCGCGGCCAATGCGGTGCCAGCCCCGCCGCGCTGTTGTTTGGAATAGGTCAGAAACAAGGTGCGCGTTTGAGCGAAATCACGCGCAAGCGTGATGTCCAGCAGACCGCCCTGCCCCCGGCCAGCCACGCGCGGTGCCCCATCGACGCGGGTTGTGCGCCCGTCTGCAATTCGCAACAAAACGCCACTGCGTTCCGTTACCAACAGCGACCCATCCGGCAGCTCGGCCACGCCCCACGGCTCATCCAAGCCGGACGCGACAACGGTTGTTGTCACCTGTCCCGTCTGCGTGGTCAAAGCCGCGGTCTGAACCGGCAGAACGGCCAGAATGAGCATTGCGAACGTCTTCATCAGCGCCTCCTCGTGCTGTTTTACAAGATTGTCGCGAATTCATTTAGCGCAACCCACAAAAGCGTGTTTTGCGCGGCGCAAAGGCCTTCCCTTTTGTCACAGCGCCCCCTACCCTTTCGCAATCAAAAACGGGGAGAGTACCGATATGAAAAAACTTCTTATGGCTTCGACGGCGGCCGCTGTGATGGCGTCGGGCGCGATGGCCGATGGGCATTCGCCGGTCAAGATTGGCGTGATCCTTGGCTTTACCGGCCCGATTGAATCGCTGACGCCGTCGATGGCGGACGGCGCTGAGCTGGCGATGAAAGAGGTCACCGACAGCGGTCTGCTGCTGGGCGGTGCCGCGGTCGAAGCGGTGCGCGCGGACAGCACCTGCATCGATGCCGGCGCAGCAACAGCGGCAGCCGAACGTCTGGTCACCTCGGACGGTGTAGATGCGATCATGGGCGCCGATTGCTCGGGCGTGACCGGCGCAATCCTCAACAATGTGGCTGTGGCCAACGGTGTCGTGATGATTTCACCTTCGGCCACATCACCGGGCCTGAGCCATAATGACAACGAAGACAACGGCCTGTTTTTCCGCACCGCGCCGTCGGATGCGCGCCAGGGCGTAGTGATGACCGAAGTGCTGATGGAAGAAGGTATCAAATCGGTTGCCGTCACCTACACCAACAACGACTATGGCAAAGGTCTGGCCGACAGCTTCCAGGCTGCGTTTGAGGCCGCCGGTGGCACCGTGACCATCAACGCCGCACACGAAGACGGCAAGGCAGACTACTCTGCCGAAGTGGGCGCGTTGGCGGCCGCGGGTGGCGACCGTCTAGTGGTTGCCGGTTATGTCGACCAAGGTGGCTCGGGCATCGTGCGCGCAGCCCTCGACACCGGCGCGTTTGATACGTTCCACTTCCCCGACGGGATGATCGGCGCCAAGCTCGAAGAGAACTTTGGTGATGAAATCGACGGCTCCACCGGGCAGCACCCTGGCACGGACAGCGAAGGTGCAGCCATGTTCACCGAACTGGTGGGCGGTGCGTTTGACGCCACCTCGCCTTTCACACCCGAAAGCTATGACGCGGCTGCACTGATCATGCTTGCCATGCAGGCGGCAGGGTCGAAGTCCGCCGACGACTTCAAAGGCAAGGTTATGGACGTGGCCAACGCACCCGGCGAACAGATCTTCCCCGGTGAGTTGGCTAAGGGTCTGCAGATCCTCGCCGACGGTGGCGACATCGACTATGTCGGCGCCACGGCGGTGGAACTGATCGGCGCTGGCGAAAGCGCAGGTAACTACCGTCAGATCGTCGTGGATGGCGGCGCCATCACCACGGCCAAATACCGTTAAACATAGCCAAATGACAAAGGGCAGCCCGAGGCAATCCTCGGGCTGTTTCAATATCTTGAAGATCGCTCTTAAAGCGGCGCGGGGAAAACGATGATTGTCGTGGACGACATTCACAAGCATTTTGGTGGCTTTCACGCAGTGGATGGGGCCAGCCTGACCATCGATGAAGGGTCGATCACCGGCCTCATCGGTCCGAATGGTGCTGGAAAAACAACACTTTTCAACGTGATCGCGGGCGTTCTTCAACCGACATCGGGCCGTGTCGTCATGCAGGGCGAGGACATTACTGGACTGCCGCCACATACACTTTTTCACAAAGGACTGTTGCGCACCTTCCAGATCGCGCACGAGTTTTCATCCATGTCGTGCCGCGAGAACTTGATGATGGTGCCCGGCGCGCAGCACGGTGAAACCTTGTGGAACACCTGGTTCGGCCGCAAGCGCATCGCTGACGAAGAGCGCGCGTTGCGGGCGAAGGCGGACGAGGTGCTGGAATTTCTGACGGTCGAACACCTGGCCGACCACAAGGCAGGTCAGGTGTCGGGTGGGCAGAAAAAGCTGCTAGAGCTGGGCCGCACCATGATGGTCGACGCCAAGATTGTCTTTCTGGATGAAGTTGGCGCTGGGGTGAACAGGACCCTGCTTGGCACCATCGGCGATGCAATCCTGCGGCTGAATGCCGAGCGCAACTACACGTTTGTGGTAATCGAGCACGACATGGATTTCATCGGCAAAATCTGCGGTCCGGTCATCTGCATGGCCGAGGGCAAGGTGCTGGCCGAAGGCACGCTGGCAGAGATCAAAGCCAATGAGCAAGTGATCGAGGCGTATCTGGGCACCGGGCTCAAGAACAAAGACAAGGTGGGCGCATGACGGCAACTGTCCGTGGGGGCCAGCCCCCACACCCCCGGGATTTTTTTGAAACAGAGAAGCATGGGACGGTGCGATGACCACCGCGTACCACCAGGAACGCAATGGCACGCACGACGCAATGACAGCGTCGCCGGGCAGCACAACAGCCGTGAGCACGGCCGAGGCGTTCCTGATCGGTGACAGCATGACCGGCGGTTATGGGGCCGGGCCAGATATCCTACATGATTGTACTGTGGCAGTGAACCCGGGCGAGATTGCCGTGATCGTTGGCCCCAATGGGGCAGGTAAATCGACGGCGATGAAGGCAGTGTTTGGGATGCTCGACGTCCGTCAGGGCGCGGTGCGGCTCGATGGCGAAGACATTACCGGCATGTCACCGCAAGACCGGGTGTCGCGCGGCATGGGATTTGTGCCGCAGACGTCGAACATCTTTACGTCGATGACAGTTGAGGAAAACCTCGAGATGGGGGCGTTCATTCGTGCTGACGATTTTTCCGGCACGATGGCGCAGGTCTATGACTTGTTTCCCATCCTCAAGGAAAAGCGCCGCCAGCCTGCCGGTGAGTTGTCGGGCGGGCAACGCCAGCAGGTGGCTGTGGGCCGCGCGCTCATGACGCAACCCAAAGTGCTGATGCTGGACGAGCCGACCGCGGGCGTGTCGCCCATCGTGATGGACGAGCTGTTTGATCGCATCATCGAGGTGGCGCGCACCGGCATCCCGATTCTCATGGTGGAGCAAAACGCACGTCAGGCTCTTGAGATTGCCGACAAAGGTTATGTTCTGGTGCAGGGTCGCAACGCGTATACCGGAACGGGCAAAGAACTGCTGGCTGATCCTGAGGTGCGAAGGAGCTTTTTGGGTGGTTAAGGCGCGTGATTTTTTCTTTTGTGTATGCCTGATGATCCTGTCTTTACCTGCACACGCGCGAGGAGAGTGCATTTTGGCGGAGAACTGCGCCGGTTCAGAGGCCTGCGAATTACATGACCTGACATTGGCTTGGGATCGCGAAGATGCGTTAGAGGTAAACGGCGTATGGTTGGCCACTCGTAAGATCTCATCTGGCACTCATGGCCAAAGCCGCCGCACGATGAGCGGTACATATAAGATGGTTTTCAGGCAGGACATGATCATCGCTAATAACGCGAACGTCCAAGTCGGAATTGTGCGGGGCGCAAGCGACCCGGAAGTAATTGCCACTATGTTCCAAGTGCCCCGCCGCTATGTCGAGTACACCGATGCGATAGCAGGACGACGCGTGTTTTCCGGACCATGCGAAGGGCTTTTCTAATGGATTTCCTCAACGCCTTTATCGTCTTTGCCAATTTCGTCCTGATCCCCGCCACCGCCTATGGCTCGCAGCTGGCACTTGGTGCGCTTGGTGTCACGCTGATCTACGGCATCCTGCGGTTTTCGAATTTTGCGCATGGCGACACCATGGCCTTTGGCACCATGGCCGTCATCCTGATCACTTGGGCGTTTCAGGCCGTTGGCATAAGTGCCGGGCCGCTGCCGACCGCACTACTGGCCCTGCCCTTTGGCATTCTGATCTGCGCGGGCCTGCTGCTGTTCACAGACCGATCGGTTTATCGCTTTTATCGCGGGCAAAAGGCCAAGCCGATCATCTTTGTCATGGTCAGCCTCGGGGTCATGTTCATCATGAACGGCCTTGTGCGGTTTATCATCGGACCCAATGACCAGCGCTTTGCTGATGGGGAGCGGTTTATCATCTCGGTACGGGATTTCAAGGCGATGACCGGGCTGGACGAAGGGCTGGCGATCCGCACGACCCAAGGGCTGACGGTTGTCACGGCAGTCATCGTGGTGGCAGCACTGTTTTATTTCCTCAACCGCACGCGCACGGGCAAGTCGATGCGCGCCTATTCGGACAACGAGGATCTGGCTCTGCTGTCAGGGATCAACCCAGAGCGGGTTGTGATGGTCACCTGGATCATCGTGGCGGCACTGGCGACCATTGCGGGCACGCTTTACGGGCTCGACAAGACGTTTAAGCCGTTCACGTATTTCCAATTGTTGTTGCCAATCTTCGCCTCGGCCATCGTCGGCGGTTTGGGAAGCCCACTGGGCGCGATTGCAGGCGGTTTCACCATCGCCTTTTCCGAGGTGATGATCACCTATGCCTGGAAGAAAGTGGCGACCTATGCGCTGCCCGAAGCGCTGGCGCCGGACGGTCTGGCACAGCTTTTGTCGACCGACTACAAATTCGCGGTCAGCTTTGTCATCCTGCTGATCGTGCTACTGTTCAAACCCACGGGTCTCTTTGCGGGGAAATCGGTATGAGCGATATGGCCAGCACAGGACAAGCGGTTGCCGCAGCCAGCTATGACCGCATGCGCAATGCGGTGTATTTTATCGGGATCGCGGCGCTGATCATCGGCACAGGCGTGATCCAAAGCTGGGACAGCGCCATGTTTGTGCTGAACTTTGGCCTGATCTCGGCAGTCATGGCGCTGGGGGTAAATCTGCAATGGGGGCTCGCAGGACTGTTTAACGTGGGCATCATGGGATTTGTGGCCTTGGGTGGTTTGGCAACCGTGCTGGTGTCGATGCCTCCGGTGCCCGAAGCGTGGCGTGCTGGTGGACCGGGCGTGCTTGTGGCCTTGCTGCTGGGGGCCGCGACAATTGTGGCGGCTGTATTTATCTACCAAAAACTGCCCAAGGGCTGGCTCCGCGGCGCAGCGATGACGGCCATTCTGATCGCTGGTTTTTTCCTCTACCGCGGGGTGTTTGACCCGGCAGTGGGCCGCGTTGAGGCGGTCAACCCGGCGCTTGAAGGATATCTGGGTGGGCTCGGTCTGCCGGTGATCCTGGCCTGGCCCATTGGCGGCCTGATCGCCGCAGGTGCCGCTTGGGTGATTGGTAAGACAGCGCTGGGTCTGCGGTCGGACTATTTGGCAATTGCAACCTTGGGGATCGCTGAGATCGTGGTGGCAGTGCTCAAGAACGAGGACTGGCTGGCCCGCGGGGTGAAGCTGGTTTACGGCATCCCGTCGCCCTCGCCCGACCCGGTCACACTGCAGGAGAGCGAGACATTTCTGGCGCGTGCCGCAGGACTTGGGATCGACCCGGTACAAGCCTCTACCCTTTGGAACAAACTAGTCTACGCGGGTCTCTTTTCGGTTGTGCTGCTTGTCCTGCTGATCATGGCGCAGCAGGCGTTAAATTCGCCGTGGGGCCGGATGATGCGTGCCATTCGCGACAATGAGGTCGCGGCAGAGGCCATGGGCAAAGACGTCACCGCGCGCCACCTGCAAGTGTTTGTGCTGGGCTCGGCGATCTGCGGCATGGCCGGCGCGATGGCGACGACCCTCGACGGGCTGTTGGCGCCTGCAGCTTATCAGCCGCTGCGCTGGACATTCCTGATCTGGGTCATGGTGGTTGTCGGCGGGTCCGGCAGCAATCTGGGCGCGGTGCTGGGCGGGTTTCTGATTTGGTGGCTGTGGGTCATGGTCGAGCCGATTGGCTACGGTATGATGGAAATGGTCACGGCGGGCATGGCCGAAGGTTATTGGCTGCGCGATCACCTGCTGGATTCCGCGGCGCATATGCGGCTGCTGACCATGGGGCTTGTCTTGTTACTGGTGCTGCGGTTCAGTCCGCGGGGCCTGATCCCGGAGCGCTAGGTGCGCCGCGTTCTGCGGCACCCTGTTACGGTCTGGCTGAGCCTCGCGGTCCTGATGCTGGCGGTCTTGGGCTTTGCTGTGCCGTCGGCCGAGCGGGGTGTTGCCGCTTATCTGGGTGATGCTGAGGCGCGCGGGCGGTTGGTTGGCGCGCTGCTGGCCGAATTTGGCATCTACGTGCACATGATGGCCGGCGCGGTGATAACCTGCCTCGCGGTTGTGCAGTGGGCCGGTCCGGTTCGGCGAATAGCGCCGCGCCTGCACCGGATGAGCGGGCGCATTCTGGCGCCGCTGGCGTTGGTCACCGCATGCGGCGGACTGGCCTATATCATTATCGAGGGCACGATTGGCGGGCCGCTGATGAACCTGGGTTTTGGGCTCTACGGCGTGCTGATGGCCATCGCAGCCGTGCAGACCTGGCGCTTTGCAATGGCGCGTAACTTTGCGCAGCATCGCGCTTGGGGGCTGCGATTGATAGTGCTGTGCCTTGGGTCGTGGCTCTACCGTGTGCATTACGGGCTGTGGTTCGCCACGACCTGCAGCATCGGACCCGATATCTGCGGGGCGGGCGTGCAACCCGATTTCGAAGGGCTGTTTGACCGGGTTCAAATCTTTGCGTTCTACATGCCATATTTGGCGATTGTAGAATGGCACCTGCGCAGCCGGGCGCGAGTGCCGGTCAGCGCCCTTTGAACAGACCGCCAAGAAGCCCACGCACAATCCGACGCCCTGTGGTGCCGGTGAGTTCTTTGACCACCATCTTGGTCATGGCATCGCCAAAGCTCGGCGTGGCCCGGCGCGACCGCGCAGAGGACCGCGACACCCGCGCGCCGGAAAAGCGTCGTGCGGCATTGAATTCTCGCATGGCGGGGGTCATCTCCTCGGCCTCTTCCTCTGCATTCGCAGCGTCATCGGCCGCTTTATCCGCGCGCGCCTTTAGGATCTCGAATGCGGATTTGCGATCCAGCGCTGCATCGTATTTGCCAGCCATATCCGAGGCCGCCAGATGGGCAGCACGTTCTTCCGTGGTTATCGGCCCCAATTGCGAGGATGGCGGACGGATCAGCGTGCGCTCGACAATGCCCGGCACGCCCTTTTTCATCAGCATGGAGGTCACCGCCTCGCCGACGCCAACCTCACGGATCGCGTCTTCGGTCTCAAACCGCGGGTTCTCGCGATAGGTTTCCGCCGCCAGGCGCAGTTCCTTGCGATCTTTGGCGGTAAAGGCGCGCAGCGCGTGCTGGATGCGGTTGCCCAACTGTCCGAGGATATCCTCGGGCACGTCCGCAGGGTTCTGGGTGATGAAATAAACGCCGACCCCTTTGGACCGGATCAGGCGCGCGACCTGTTCAACCTTGTCAACCAACGCTTTGGGCGCGTCCTCGAACAGCAGATGTGCCTCGTCAAAAAAGAACACCAGCTTGGGTTTGTCCGGATCGCCCACCTCCGGCAGTTCTTCGAACAGCTCGCTCAACAGCCACAGCAAAAACGTGGCATAAAGCCTAGGCGCCGCCATCAGCTTATCCGCGGCAAGGATATTCACATAGCCTTTGCCCTGCGCATCGCAGCGCATCAGATCGGCAAGCTGCAGCGCCGGTTCGCCAAACAGCCGCGCGCCGCCCTGATTTTCCAAAACCAGCAGCCGCCGCTGGATCGCACCGATGGATTGCGCCGATACGTTTCCATAGCGCAGCGACAGGGATTTGGCGTTTTCGCCAATCCAGACCAACAAACTTTGCAGATCTTTGAGGTCCAGCAGCGGCAACCCCTCTTCGTCGGCCAAACGAAAAGCGATATTCAGGATGCCCTCTTGCGCTTCGGTTAGCTCCAGCAGGCGGGCAAGTAATAGCGGCCCCATCTCGGACACCGTCGTGCGCACTGGATGACCCTGATCCCCGAAAAGATCCCAAAAGGTCACAGGACATGCATGATAGGCGTAGTCGTCAAAGCCGATTTTTGCCGCCCGATCCATAAACGGCTGATGCAGTTTGTGGTCTGGCGTGCCGGATTTCGCCAGGCCGGACAGATCACCTTTGACGTCTGATAGAAAGACTGGCACGCCCGCGTTGGAAAACCCTTCGGCAAGGATCTGAAGCGTGACCGTCTTTCCGGTTCCGGTCGCGCCAGCAATGAGGCCGTGGCGATTGGCGTATTTCAGGCTCAGGCCCTGCTTTTCGGCATAGTCCACGCCGCCACCGCCGATAAAAATCCTGTCGTTCATGTGTTTTTGGTCTTTCGCACCGCTTTGTTCGTGCATGACCATACAAAGTTAACCTTTACGCACCATACTGTTTTTGTTCCCGCCGACATGTCCTCCTGGTGTGGAACACTTCCTCCCTGTCAGACTGGGCCGCGCCATCGTGCGCGGCCTTTTTTTGGTGAAATATTCGCCACATGCTGTGACATTTCCGATATTTACCGCGATCCGGCATTAGCGGTTGACCAGCGACTCACGCTTTCGTAACGTTTCGGCATAAAGTGTCGGCCAGTCCGACGGGGAGAGAGAAACGTGGGAAAAGGGGGCAGTGCGCCCCCTTTTTTCATGGGCCGCGTGGACCGGTCTCATACCGCGCCAAAAACGCGCCTCTTTCGCCCTGACAATCGCATCGGACCATGCTAGCCAAGCGCAAAGCAAAACACATACAGGAAAAGCCATGCGTACGTCACTGTTTGCTCTTGTGTTGGCACTTGCTGCGCCAACTGCAACCTGGTCGCAAACCACCGATACCGAAACCAACACCGAGGACACTGCCCCCGCCACGTCCGTCGAAGATCAATTGTCATTGGGTGAGCCAGCCGATGAAACGCCCCAGGTTGGGCAAAGCTACGTCTCTGAGAAAATTGGCGACTGGGACATGCGCTGCATCCGCACCGAGGACGAGAGCGACCCGTGCCAGATGTACCAGTTGATGTCGGACGACGAAGGCACGCCGGTGGCCGAAATCTCAATCTTTCGCTTGCCAGAGGGCGGGCGGGCCGTGGCTGGCGCGACAATTATCGTGCCGCTTGAAACATCCCTGCCGCAGCAGTTGACCATGGCGGTCGATGGCGGCCAAGCACGCCGCTATCCGTACTCATTTTGCAATCAGATCGGCTGCTACGCACGCGTCGGGCTGACCGCCGAAGAGGTGGACGCATTCAAGCGCGGCAACTCGGCCTCTCTGAGCCTGGTTCCAGCCGTTGCCCCTGACCAGCAAGTGCAGTTGACCATGTCGCTGACCGGATTTACCGCGTCTTTTGACAAAACGGCCATTGTGCAGCAGTGATTTCACAACCCCGCGCGTTTTGCACGCACGGGGTCTGTCACGCGCTTGATTGATATGACCGCCCGCAAAATCATCATTGATACAGATCCGGGGCAGGATGACGCTGTCGCCATCCTGCTGGCCTTGGCCAGCCCGGATGAGGTGAATGTGCTGGGCATCACGGCGGTGGCGGGCAATGTCCCGCTGGAGCTCACGGCCCGCAATGCCCGCATCATTTGCGAATTGGCCGGGCGCAAAGACATAAAAGTGTTTGCGGGCTGTGACCGTCCGCTCGGGCGCGCCTTGGTGACAGCGGAACATGTGCATGGGAAAACCGGACTTGATGGCCCTGACCTTCCGGAGCCTACGATGCCGTTGGCGCCCGATCATGCGGTGGATTTTATCATTGATACCGTGCGACGCGAAGCGCCTGGCACGGTGACGCTGTGTCCGCTCGGCCCATTGACCAACATTGCCACCGCGCTGCAAAACGCACCCGACATTGCCGACCGCGTGCAACAGATCGTGCTAATGGGCGGCGCCTATTTCGAAGTGGGCAACATCACGCCGGCAGCCGAATTTAACATCTACGTTGACCCGCAGGCTGCTGATATCGTGTTCAAATCAGGGATCGACATCGTCGTCATGCCGCTTGACGTGACACACAAGGCACTGGTCACGAAATCCCGCAACGACGCCTTTCGCGCGCTGGCCACACCCGTTGGCACGGCTGTGGCCGAAATGACCGACTTCTTTGAACGGTTTGACAAGGAAAAATACGGCTCGGCCGGCGCACCGCTACATGATCCGTGCGTGACGGCGTATGTGCTGGCGCCGGAGTTGTTCACCGGGCGGCGGGTCAACGTCGAAATCGAGACAAGATCAGAGTTGACGATGGGCATGACGGTGGCGGACTGGTGGGGTGTGACGAACCGGGAGCGCAATGCGCTGTTCATCGGCGAGATTGACGCCGACGGGTTCTTTACCCTGCTAACGGAACGTCTGGCCCGGTTGTGAGCGTGGCGCTAACACTTGCAACGCTGGAACATGCAGAGACTGTCTTGTCTCTGGTATCTGCCTTTCATGCCGAAGAGGGCCTGAACAGGTCCGATGAGGCACGCGCAGACGGGGTGTTGCCGCTTCTAAAAGGGACACCGCACGGAGCACTCTACCTCGTCGGACCGCTGCGCGCGCCAATAGGATATGTCGCCTTAGGCTTCGGTTGGTCGATTGAGTTCGGCGGCAACGACGGCTTTATCGACGAATTGTACATCCGCCCGCCAGTGCGCCGCCGTGGCCTGGCCAGCGAGGTCTTGCGCGCGCTGCCTGTCGCCCTCGCGGCTGCAGGCGTCACGGCCTTGCACCTTGAGGTGGACAGCACCAACACCGCCGCCCGTCGCCTCTATGAAAGCGCCGGGTTCAAGCCGCGCGCGCCCTACCAATTGATGACACGCACGCTCAGTGCACCTATGTCAGGCACATGAGCCTGCACATTCCTTTCGATAACAGCTATGCAACCTTGCCCGAAGGGTTCTACACCCGGTTGGCGCCGACACCGGTCAGGGCGGCAGACATGCTCGCGTGGAATGAAGACCTCGCTGCGGAACTTGGGATCACAGGCTGCGACAGCGCGGTTTTTGCCGGCAATGTCGTCCCTGAGGGTGCCGCACCGCTGGCCCAGCTTTATGCCGGTCACCAATTTGGCAGCTTTAACCCGCAACTTGGCGACGGGCGTGCGCTCTTGCTGGGCGAGGTGACCGACCGCACCGGCACGCGACGCGACATCCAGCTCAAGGGCTCAGGTCCCACACCCTATTCGCGCATGGGCGATGGGCGCGCTTGGCTTGGCCCGGTTCTGCGAGAATATGTCATCAGCGAAGCGATGCATGCTCTGGGCATTCCTACGACCCGCGCGCTGGCCGCCGTGGCAACTGGCGAGCCGGTGTTGCGCGAACAAGGCCCCCTACCCGGCGCCGTGATCACCCGTGTCGCGCAAAGCCACTTGCGCGTTGGCACGTTTCAGGTGTTTGCCCATCGCGGCCAAATTGACGACCTGCGCACGCTCAGCGACTACACCATCGCGCGACACTACCCGGATGCCGACGGTCCGATGGGCCTGCTCGCAGCCGTTTGCAGTGCGCAGGCCGAACTTGTGGCCGCGTGGATGAGCGTCGGATTTATCCACGGTGTGATGAACACCGACAATTGCACGATTTCCGGCGAAACCATCGACTACGGCCCATGCGCCTTCATGGACGCCTATCACGAGGCGCGCGTGTTTTCGTCAATCGATCGCGGCGGACGCTATGCCTACGCCAATCAGCCGCGCATCGCCGTGTGGAACATGGCGCAACTGGCGACGTCGCTGATCCAGCTTGCAGACGACCCCGAAACTGCGGTGCCGGAGGCCACGGCCATCGTTCACGCGATGCCTGCGCAGGTGCAAGCCGCGTGGCTGCGGCGGTTCGGGGCTAAGATTGGGCTGGCGGACGCAACACCCGAAGATCAACCGCTGATCGAGGCGCTTTTGGCCCTCATGCAGGCACACGGTTCTGATTTCACCAACACATTTGCGGGTCTGTCTGACGGTTCGGCGCGCGATCAGTTTGTGGATCGCGCGGGCTTTGACGACTGGCACGCGCGCTGGTCAGACCATGTCGGTGCGGATGCACCAGACATCATGGCGCGCGCCAATCCACAGATTATCCCGCGCAATCACCGCGTCGAGGCAATGATAGACGCGGCCGTCGCTGGCGATATGCAGCCGTTTGACACGTTGATGACGGCGCTGGCGCATCCCCTCGCCCTTGATCCAGCATTTGACCACCTACGGCGGCCACCGACCGAGGATGAGATTGTGCCAGCCACCTTTTGCGGCACCTAGCGCCGATTGATCAGTACCAATCCCACCGCCACGCACCCAAGTGCGATCCACACGCGCAGGCCGATCTCTTCGCCCAGCAGCACCCAGGCCAGCACAACGGCGAGGACGGGCGACAGAAAGCTGAAGGATGCGACACCCGAGGCCGGATAGATCTTCATCAGCCAAAACCAGAACAGAAAGCCAAAGCTGGCGATGAATATCATCTGATAGCCAAGCCCAAGCACATGGATCGCCGTCAGGTCGCGCACCATAGGGCCGAACAGCGGCGCAAGCACCAGCAAAACGGGTGCGGATATGATCAATTGCCAGATCAGCTGCTGTTCGGCGCGCGCAGCACTCAGTGCTGTGACCCGCACGCACAGCGCGATCCCAGCCCAGCAAAGCGCCGCGCACAGCGCAAAGATATCGCCCAAAAGCTGGCCGTCGGAGGCTGTACCATCAGCGAGCGCCAGCACAACGCCGCCCATGGCCAGAACCAGTCCGGCCAATCGCGGCACGGTCAACCTTTCCCCTGGCAGCAGAAAATGCGCCGCCAGCGCCAGCCAAACCGGCATCGAGTAAAACACAATCGACGTCCGCGCCACAGTGGTCAGATCAAGCGCGGTGAACAGGCACACAAATTCAACCGCAAACAACAGACCAGCCAGAACGCCGCCAAAACGCGCCGCAGGTGGCAGCACCACAGGAATACGTCGGGCCAACATCCAAAGGCCCAACAACGCACAAGCGCCGAGCGAGCGGAGCCCGGCCTGAAACACAGGGTCTAGGCCAGCATTGGTGACTTTGATCACCACCTGATTGAAGGCCAGGTTCAGCGAAAACAGGCTGAGTGCAACGGCACCAAAAAGATCTATCCCGGATTTTCGTTCCATGGCGCGGACTTGGCCGTTAGGTGCCGCCCGTTGTCAATGTCAGACGTTCAGACCGCGCGCAGCGCCAGCACCGCATTCATGCCACCAAAGGCAAAGGCGTTGCTGATCGCAACATTGACCGACGCCTCGCGTGCCTCGTTTGGGACCACGTCGAGCGCGCATTCGGGGTCTGGTTCCTCATAGCCAATCGTGGGGGCAATGACGCCGTCACGGACTGCCATGATGCAGGCCAAAAGCTCAACCGCGCCGGTACCACCGATCAGGTGCCCATGCATAGATTTTGTCGATGAGATCATCAGACGGTCGGCATGCGGGCCAAACACATCTGCAACGGCTGCGCATTCGGTCTTGTCATTAGCGGCCGTGCCGGTGCCATGGGCGTTGATGTAGCTGACATCTGATGCATCGATGCGCGCATCCTCTAGCGCGCCTTGCATCGCCCGGGCGGCACCGTTTTTGGACGGCATCACGATGTCTGCTGCGTCCGAGGACATGGCATAGCCAATCACCTCGCACAGGATTTCGGCCCCGCGGGCGCGCGCGTGATCATACTCTTCGAACACAAAAATTCCCGCGCCTTCGCCTTGCACCATACCGTTGCGGTTGGCCGAGAACGGTCGGCACGCGTCCTTGGACATCACGCGCAGCCCTTCCCACGCCTTCACACCACCGAAACACAGCATCGATTCCGACCCGCCTGTTATCATCGCGGGCGCCATGCCGGATCGGACCATGGAAAACGCCTGGGCCATCGCGTGGTTGGACGATGCGCACGCGGTGGACACCGTAAATGACGGCCCCTTGAGGTTGTGCTCCATGCTGACATGGCTTGCGGCGGCATTGTTCATCAACTTGGGCACGACAAACGGGTGCACCCGGTTTTTGCCTTCTTCATAAACCGAGCGGTAGTTGGCGTCCCAAGTGCTGACCCCGCCGCCTGCAGTGCCGAGGATCACCCCCGATTTGGCCGAGGTGGCGCCTGTGAATACCAGACCTGATTGGCAAATCGCCTCTTTTGCGGCGGCCAGTGTGTACTGCGTGAACCGGTCATACAAGCTCATCTGCTGGCGATTGTAGCGGCCTTCGGCCTCGAACCCGCGCACCTGCCCGCCGATTTTGATCGACAAGCGTTCGACATCTTCGAACGCCAGCGCGCCGATGCCGCAGCGCCCCTCGCGCATTGCTTCGAGCGTGCTGGGAACGTCGTGACCCAGCGCATTCACTGTACCCGCGCCAGTGATCACAACACGGTGCATCAGCCCTTTTGCTCGGCAATCAGAGCCTCGATGCCGTGGGTGATGGTTTCAACGCTGGAAATGTCAAAATCGCTGGCCTTGGGCTCGTTGGCGTTGAACGGGATCTCGATGTCGAACTCTTCCTCGATGGCAAAGATGCTCTCAACCAGACCCAGACTGTCGATCCCCAGGCTTTCAAGCGTGCTCTCGGGGGTCACATCAGACGGCTCCAGAACCGCCTGTTCGGCGATGATCTCGATCACCTTGTCCTTGATGCTCATGCCCCAGCCCTTTTCGACGTCCGGCCCCGATTTAGTCGCTGCCGCCGCTCTTGAAAACCGATTTTTTCAGAGCTGACACGTCGTCGAACAGCCGTGGCAAACGGCGAATGTTCTTGTACGAACTGAGGTGGGTTTTCATCTCAGTCGCGGGGTAGCCCAGCATGACCTTGGCCTCGCGCACCGAGGACATCACCTTGGATGCTGCCCCCAGCACAACGCGGTCGGCGATTGTGATATTGTCCGCAATCCCGCACTGGCCCGCGAACACGCAAAAGTTGCCGATGACCACGCTGCCGGCGATGCCGACCTGACCGCAGATCAGATTGTCCTCGCCGATGACCACATTGTGGCCGACGTGGCACAGGCTGTCGATCTTGGTACGATTGCCGATTTGCGTGGGCCGGATGGTGCCGCTGTCGACGCCGCTGTTGATGCCGATCTCGACATCGTCGCCGATCACCACGGCACCCAGCGATGCGATGCGCGCCCAGTGCTGCGCCTCAGTGCTGCTTTGCGCGCCCAGCGTCTCGCGCACCTCTTCGACGCTGCTTTTCTCTGGCGTGACATAAGAAAATCCGTCGCCGCCAATGCGCGCGCCGGGTTGCGCAATAAACCGTGCGCCGATGCGGACACGGGCGCCGATGCTGACCTGTTCGCGCAGAAATGCGTCGGGACCGATGTCCGCGCGCCACCCGACAAATGACTGCGGGCCAATGGTGCACCCTGCGCCAATCTTTGCCTCTGGCCCGATCACGGCGTTCACTCCAACGGTGACGCCCGGGCCAATGGTGGCACTTGGATCAATCACTGCGGTGGGATGAATGCCGGTGCCAAACTGGTGGCCGGGATCCATCATCTGCGTCAGGCCCGACATCGCAAAACGCGGGCGCGTGGGCAAAATGGCCCCGGCGAGCCCCATCGCCTGCCAGTCGGCGCCGTGCCACAGCAGAGCAGCGCTTGCCGTTCCCTGCCCTAAGCTGTCGGCATAAGTCGGGTTGCTGGCCAGTGCGAGATCGGATGGTCCTGCCCGCGCAGGCTCTTCAAGCCCCGTGATCACGAGGCTTTCATCGCCAACCACATCCGCTCCGATGGCTGCGGCGATTTCACCCAAGCTGTAGCGCATCTGCTGCTCCTTACCGTCGGAGCAGGATTTACCCCTGAACGGCGCGCAGGGCCACCCCGGCATTGGACAGAGCGCGCCACACCTTGGCATCACGGCCATAAATGTCGCGGCGATACTGCGTGTGCCCTTTGGGAGTGGTAAAGGCGGTGCGGTAGATGATGTGCACCGGGACGGGGTTTTTCAGGTCGACACGCGTCTCGCGCCCGGTGCCCAACACGCCTTGGAAATACCCTTCAGGATCGCTCTCCTGCTTGGCCAGCAGCGTGTAGGCAAAGTCGAACGGGTCTGCGAGGCGCACGCACCCGTGGCTATAAGCGCGCACCTCGCGCCCAAACAGGTTTTTGGCCGGCGTGTCGTGCAAGTAAATGTTGTGCTTGTTCGGGAACATGAACTTCACCAGACCCAGCGCATTGCCCTTGGAGGGTGGTTGCCGCATGGCAAACGGGAAATTCCGACCGGTATAGGCGGCAAAGTTGATGTTCCCGCGATTGACCCTGCGCCCGCGGCTGTCAGTGATTTCAAGGTGCCGCACCGCGTTGCTGTTGCGCTGAAGCGCGGGCAAGTACTCTTTGGCAATGATCGAGCGGGGCACGTACCAGCTTGGGTTGATGACCATAAACTCCATAACGTCCGAAAACTCGGGCGTTGGCCGGTCATCTGTTCTGGCGCCCACCACTGAACGCGTCTCAAAGGTGAGCTTGCCGTTGTCCATGACCTTGGCGGTGAAGTCGGGGATGTTGACCAGGATGTGGCGTTTGCCGCGTTCCTTGTTCACCCAACGTTCACGCTCCATCGCGACGATGATCGACTGCAGCCGGGCGCTGACGTCGCGGTTGATCTCGGCCAGTGTCGCCTCACCTGCAACACCGTCGGCAGCCAGGCCATGGGCCAGTTGAAATTGCTGCACGGCTGCCTGGATCTTGCTGTCAAACGTCTGGGTCGCCGTGCGTTTCAGAAAGCCCATGGCGATCAGACGGTTGCGCAATGCCACCACGGCCGCACCGGCATCGCCCGGTTCAAGCGCCTTGCCCGGCACGGTTGGTCCCCAGCCGCCTTTGGCCAGCAGCCGTTCCAGGCGCAGCTTCTCTTTCATCAACGCATTGTATTCCGTGGTTTTCGGTGCCAGCGCTTTGAAGAAACCATTCGGCGAGGATTTGACAAAATTTACCAGATAGGAGGAGCGATCGCGGTATGGCACCTGCCGGACGATGGCGCTGTCCACGCGAGAAGGGATCAGGATGCCGGTTTGCAAATCGCGCGAAAATTGGAGGAATGTCTTGCTCAGCGCCACTTCAACCTGACCGCGCGCACGCGGATCGGTGGCCGCTTGCATCTGCGCCTTCAAACCCGCGACGTCATAGCGGGCTGCGGGCAGTCCATGATCTTCGGCCCGATTCAGAGCCTTGAACAGCGCAACACGACGCTGACGCTCTTTGTTGGATGTGCCGGTCCAAACGCTGTTGTATTCGTGCGCCCGGTAAAACGCGGCGATGTCACCGTCGCGCGCCGCCGCCTCAGCCACGGCCTGTTTGAAAGCGGTGACTTGCGCAAAGACGGGTGCCGCGAGCAACACGTAGATGCCAAGGAAAAGGATAAACATGCTGCGGTGGCGAAGCAGGGCGGCCATGCGAAACCTCAAATTAAAAAGAGACATGTAAGGTATCGTGCTCGCACACCAACGCTGTCCATTCACAAACCGCTGATGCCACCACTGCTGTGTCGCATGATGCAGTTATGCACCGCGTCGGCGATACAGTTTCTCGTTTCACGCGATAAAGGCAAATTTTCGCCAAGCCCTATTGCGCGGAAAAGAATCCCGATTCAGCGCTTGGTAAATGATTCGCAGTATGCCATAAGCGTGTTGCATCTGGGGATGAGATGAATGAGCCCGTGTAACATCACGGGCGGGCAGGCGTACGGGACGGCGCAGGAAATGACGGACAGTACTTCAACGGGTGTAACCCGCCGGGCATTGCTTGGTGCATTTGCAGCGACAACGATTGCCGCGGCACCAACCTATACCAAAGCAGCAGGTTTTTTGCGCGGCGCAGGCGATATACGGCGGCTTCAGATGTATTCGGGCCGCACCGGCGAACGGATCGACATGATCTACTGGCTCGAGGGCAAGTACATCAAAGACGCGGTCAAAGAGATCAATTACTTCATGCGCGACTGGCGCACTGACCAAGTCAAAGCCATCGACCTGCGTACCATCGACATCATGACAGCAGCGCACAATATGCTCGATGCAAACGAGCCTTACATGCTGCTGTCGGGATATCGCAGCCCGCAAACCAACGCGATGTTGCGCGCGCGCGGGCGCGGCGTTGCCAAAAAATCCCTTCACATCGAGGGCAAAGCCGCCGACCTGCGCCTGTCCTCGCGATCAGTTGGCCAAATGGCGCGTGCGGCGCAAGCATGCCGTGGCGGTGGCGTTGGCAAGTATTCGCGATCGAATTTTGTTCACATGGACTGTGGGCAGGTGCGCACTTGGGGTCGGTAAAATCCTGTCTCAACCTTGCGGCCGCACCTAACGTGCTCTGACCCCAACCGGTTCTCCGTAGCCAAACCGCGTGCGTTGAAGCCGTGCTGCTGTCCCGTCACAATAGGCGACCTACACACTACAATTGCCAGCCTACCCAAGTCGTCGGGCCGGCTATTTTGCTGCTCCGCTTTTAAAGCCAGCGATCACGTAGAGTGTCGATGGGCCCTAGGACCCATCGACGACAGTGTACAGTCTCGGTTCACGCCGATCCCTAGCCGCGCCGCAGACGAAGAAAACCGAGCAATGCAAGGCCCGCGCCCAACAAGGGGAAGCCAGCAGGCAGTGGCACGGCCGGCGGTGCAGACGCACTGATCGAGAACGAGCCCGAATACCCAGAATACCCAACGCTAGACGGCGCATAATTTGCACTGACACGATTGCCGACGGCATTTGTGAAACTGTAATTGTAGCTGCCGCTGGTCAGCCCGCTGATTGTCACACCCTGCCATTCGCGAACGCCGAGTGAGTAAAACGGGCCGGCATCGTAACCGGTAAACCCGGTCGGTGCAGTTGCCGAGTTATAGTCGATGTCAAAAGCATAGAGCATGCCGCCGACACCCTGACCTGGACCGGTCAACAAAATACCGCCTTCATTACCCGAATTGGTGTTGTGATACGTACTCATAAAAATCGTAACCGCGTTCCCGCTCACAACATCACCAATCCCAATGGAGTGCGCGTTTGATACTGTTCCTGCCGCCATCGCCGCAGCGAAGGCTGCAGAAATACAGCTAATACGCAAATATTTAACCATTTTTTCCCTCATTCCCTATTTTTAGGTGACTTTGACCGTTCACCGTTAAGTGTGTTGAGTCAACGCCCATGCACAGCAACACCCAGCACCTGCGCCGTAGTCTTGGTGGGAGGATTCGGATCACCAGCATGCGTGTTAGCGCGCCATACGATATATCGCCCAACGACGCAGACTGTCCGTCCGTATGACACGCACTGAATGCAAACCGGTTTTGCAGGACCGCCGTGGAATGCTGAAACAGACCGATCGCCATCGCAGTGCAGCCCGCAGTGCCGGCACCCTCAAGCCATGAAAACTGTGACATGGCGGACCGTAGAGGATTCGAACCTCTGGCCTCTGCCTTCGGAGGGCAGCGCTCTATCCAGCTGAGCTAACGGTCCACGCTGGTGCTATACCGGTCAGGCTAGGGCGCTGCAATTGTAAATCATGCGCGCCCTAGGCGAATAGATCGTGCGCCAGTTCGAGGGCGCCAATCAGTGTGTCGACCTCGGCCTTGGTGTTGTACATTCCGAAACTCGCCCGGCAGGTCGCAGTCAGCCCCATGTGGTCCATCAGCGGCCCGGTGCAGTGTTGCCCGGCGCGGACGGCAACCCCCTTTTTGTCGAGGATGGTTGATATGTCATGCGCATGTGCAGCGCCGTCCAGGGTGAAGGAAAAGATCGCTCCTTTGTCGGGCGTCGTGCCCTGCACTTGCAGCCAGTTCAAACCACCCAGCCGCTCAACAGCGTAGTCGCGCAACGTATCCTCATGCGCGGCAATCGCCGACATGCCGTGGCCCATCATGTAATCGAGCGCGACGCCCAAACCAATCATCTGCACGATGCCGGGCGTACCGGCTTCGAACTTCATAGGACCGTCCTGATAGATCACGTGATCACGGTGCACCTCTTTGATCATGTCGCCGCCGCCGATAAATGGCTGCATTTCTGCCATCCGGTCGCGGTTCACGTAGATCGCGCCCGATCCGGACGGACCATAGAGCTTGTGACCCGTGATGGCATAAAAATCAGCGCCCAGTTCCTTGACGTCCACCGGCATGTGCACCGCCGCCTGGCTGCCATCCACCAGCACCGGCACGCCCAGACCGTGCGCTCCGGTGCAAATGGATTTCACGTCGACCTTGGTG
This sequence comes from Pseudomonadota bacterium, assembly GCA_039026855.1. Lineage (GTDB taxonomy): Bacteria > Pseudomonadota > Alphaproteobacteria > Rhodobacterales > Rhodobacteraceae > Tateyamaria. Next base: position 53,873 of record JBCCLL010000017.1, read on the forward strand.
CCCAGCACATTTGACATGTGCGTTACCGCCACCAGCTTGGTGCGCGGTGTGATCGCGTCGATGACCTTTTGCGGATCGAGGGCGCCGGTGGCATCGACATCAACCCATTTCAGCACCACGCCCTGGCGTTCGCGCAGAAAATGCCAGGGCACAATGTTGGCGTGATGCTCCATCACGCTCAGCACAATCTCGTCACCCGGCTCCATCCGCGGCATGGCCCAACCGTAGGCGACCATGTTGATCCCCTCGGTGGTGCCCGAGTTAAAGATGATCTCATCTTCGTCGGCATTGAGGAACGTGGCGATCTTGCCGCGCACGGCCTCGTATTTTTCGGTGGCGAGGTTGCTGAGGTAATGCAAACCGCGGTGCACATTGGCGTATTCATGCGCGTAGGCGTTGCTGATGGCATCAATCACCACCTGCGGTTTTTGCGCAGAGGCCCCGTTGTCGAGATAGACCAACGGTTTGCCATTCACCTCGCGCGACAAAATGGGAAAGTCGGCGCGAATTGCGTTCACATCGTACATTAGGCCCCTCCTGCCAATCCAAGCAGCGTGATCAAGAACATCAGCCCTATCAAAAGCCCGGCTACAACCGCCATCAGGATCCCAAACGCCTTCAGCAGCGAATTGATCCGCAACGCGACCGAGATAAAGTTAAGCGTTAGCCAGAAAGCCAGCACAGACACCAAAAGCGCCGCCAGTGCTGCCACGCTCGGCACCGCAAAGCTGAGCACCAGCACCCCGAGTTGGGCGACAACCCGCAGCGCCTGGAGCCACGAAAACAGCGCGATCAAATCGCCAAGATCGCCACCGCCGCCCATAGCATTGCCGGTCCAATAGATGGCATGCACCATGACAATCAGCCCGCCCGCGAGCAGGACAAACAGCGCCAGCGGGCGCTCAAACAGGGTCAGAATTGGCATTTGCGCCATTTGGTCGGCGGACATGGGCGGGCCCAGCATGGCGCTGATGCTGGCAAGCAGTGCGGTCAACGCCGATACGGCCACTAGTGCGACGTAAAGTTCGGATCGCGGCAGCTCAAGCCCGATGATCCTGGCGGCAGCCTCTTGCGGATTGGTCACCGAAAGCACGGCGAGATCGCTCCAATACTTCATGCCGCCCGCTCCATCGCGAGGCTGCCGCCGATCCAGAACCACATGAAACAGACAAACCAGATCAGACCGACAATCTGCAACTCGAGGCCGGGACCGATAAAGCCAGCGGTCAACCCGCGCAACAGCACCAAAGGCGAGGCGGCCAAAAGCGCCCAAAACAGCACCAACCGCGCACCGTAAGAGGACCCTCGCCCCCCAAAAACCCGTCCCACCAGCCGTGCGACAAGAGCGATCCCGTACAGCAGAAGCGGCGCGATAAAAATCCACGCCATCAAGCTGCCGCCCATAAGCATTTCCAGCTCTCGCCCGCTCAGGTGCGCCTCGCGGGCCAGCCGCGGCAGATCCGCGATGAAAAACAACGCGCATGCCCCCATCACATAGGCCAGCGCGCGGTCTTCGCGCGGGCCCATGGTCAGCAGGCGCCGGATTACGGCGCCCGGCCCACGGTAGGTGGCGACAATGTTGCGTGAGATCGACATGGTTTAGCTGCGCCGCCGCTCCAGCCAGCCGGACAACCGCTCAACAAGGATGTCGCGCAGGCCCTCGTCTTCGATCTCTTCGACCGCTTCTGCCAGAAACGCCAGGGTCAAAAGATCGGTGGCCAGGTCCTTGGGCACGCCGCGCGAGCGCAGGTAGAACAGGCCTTCCTCGTCTATCGCGCCAGAGGTGCTGCCATGCGAACAGGCGACGTCATCGGCGTAGATCTCCAATTCGGGCTTTGCCAGAAACTGGCTGTCATCATCCAAAAGCAGTGACTGGCTGATCTGGTAACCGTCGGTTTTTTGCGCGCCTTCCTTGACCAGGATTTTGCCCTGGAACACGCCCACCGCGCCATTGCGCAGCACCTTTTTGAACACCTGACGGCTTTCGCATGCCACAGCGTCATGGGTGACAAAAACCGTGTCATCATGATGAAAATCACCGTCACCAACGCAGGCACCGGCGACATGCGCCACCGCGTCATCACCGGTCAGGGTCAAAATGCTCTCGTTGCGGGTGAGCCGCCCGTTCACGGTGAGCGTGAACGATTTGTACGTGCTTTCCTTGCCAAGCCGCGCAAAGGCATGGGTCACTGCGCGCCTTTCGTGATCGCGCCCCTGCGCACGAACGTGGTGAAAGGCGGCGCCGTCGGCCACGTCGACCTCCATGCACTTGTTAAACCGCGCAGCGGCGGGACCATTTTCCAGCAGCGTCAACGACGCGTCCGGATCGACCTTAATGACGTGGTGCAGGATCGCATCCGAATGAGCTTTGCGATGCAGATAGGTGATGCAAATTGGCTTGGGCGCTTTGCCCGTGACATGGATCACGACCCCGTCGGTGGCAAAGGCGGTGTTGAGCGCGGCAAGCGGACGTTCGACAAAATGTCCGTCCGCCTCAAGCGCGCCGTAGAGCTCACCGGCCCAATGGATGTCCGCGCTGTCCGACAGCCTGCCGATGGTCACGCCGTCCATGGCCAAATCGTCAGAGGCATCGGCGTCAAAAACACCGTCGACAAAGACAATTTGCAACCGCTCAACAGCGCCAAAGATCGGCTCTTCTTGTCCGTCGAATATGGCGGCCTCCGGCGCATCAATCGCTACAAGCGTGTCCGGCCGGGTGTATTTCCAGTATTCGTCCCGCCGCGACGGCAGACCCATCTTTCGCAACCGCGCCAAGGCCGACGCGCGCGCAGGCGCGGTCCATCCGCCCTCGGGCGCGGTCAGTGCGGCAATCCGGGCCTCGGTCGCGTCGGTTTGAACCGCTGCATCCGCCATCACGCCACCTCTGTCAGCAGATCGGCATAGCCATTGTTTTCGACCTCAAGCGCCAGTTCGGGCCCGCCGGTTTTCACGATGCGGCCATCGGCCATGATGTGCACAACGTCAGGTTTGATGTGATCGAGAAGCCGCTGGTAGTGTGTGATCACGAGAAACCCGCGCCCCTCGGCTCGAAGCGCGTTCACGCCATCGGCCACAAGCTTCATCGCGTCGACGTCAAGGCCCGAGTCCGTCTCATCGAGGATGCACATCTTTGGCTCGAGCATGGCCATCTGAAGGATTTCATTGCGCTTTTTCTCTCCGCCGGAAAAGCCGACATTGACCGGTCGCTTGAGCATTTCTGCATCGATCTTGAGCGATTTAGCGCGCGCGCGGATGACTTTCAGGAACTCGGCGGCGGTCATTTCATCTTCGCCGCGCGCTTTGCGCTGCGCGTTCACCGCCGTGCGCAGGAACGTCATGTTGCCGACGCCTGGGATCTCGACCGGATACTGGAAGGCCAAAAACAGGCCCGCGGCGGCGCGTTCTTCAGGTTCGAGCTCAAGCAGGTCTTCGCCGTCGAGCGTGGCGCTACCGTCAGTAACCTCATAGCCGTCGCGCCCGGACAACACATAAGACAAGGTCGACTTGCCCGACCCGTTTGGCCCCATGATCGCGTGCACTTTGCCGGCATCCACGGTGAGATCAACGCCCTTGAGGATCTGCTTGCCCTCTTCTTCCAGTTCTACGTGCAGGTCTCTGATTTCCAGCATCTTTCTTTCCTTTTGACGGAAGGTGCGCAGTAAATGCGCACCCTACATTTGCGCGACGCGGATCATCCCGCGACAGTTTCCTCAAGTGCTGTGCCAATTAGCGCGGCCTTTGTCTTGGCCAGTTCAGCCGTGGCCACCATCAGGTGATTTTTATTGTTCTTGTAGCGCGTGACGGTGGCGGCGCAGCTGTACCCATGGGCATCACACCACGCGAAAAATGCCTCTGACAGCGTATTGCGCACCTCGACCAAAAGCGTCGGCGTGCAATCTGCAAAGAGCCCTTCCAGCCCGCGCAGTGCCTCCATCTCCATGCCTTCGACGTCGATCTTGATCATGTCGGGCGCAAGCCCGGCCAGTAAAACGTCGCCCCGACACACCGTCAGATCGCCCTGACCCGCTAGCATCTTGGCCCCGCCCAGATTGGTGGGGAACTCTTTCATCGCAAACCCGCCAGCGTCGTGATCTGACAACCCCACACCCACATGGCTCAGGTCCACTTTGTCGCGCACACCGTTGACCGAGATGTTGTGCAGCAAAAGGTTGTAGGCGGGCGGATTTGGCTCGATGGGAAAAACGCGGGCTGCTTTCCAGATCAACGCGGCGTAAAGCGTGTGATTGCCGATATTGGCGCCGATATCGAGCAGAGTACCACCGACGGGGAAGATATTGGCCAGCGCGCGCAGCTCGGCCTTTTCGTAGAACTCACCCTTCCAGTGTTTCTTCTGGATCGCATCGTCGGGGTTGGTGACGCAAAACGTGACCGGCACATCGCCTTCGACCGTGTGCACCAACTGCATCGGGTCACTGTGCAGTGGGCGACCGATGCGAAGTCGTTTGCGGATGCGGTGAATGTCGTAGGTCATGCGGTCTCGGGGCGGTGGAGCGGATTAGGGTTTGCGCGCGTTGATGTCGGCGAGGGCCTGCCGCACCTCTTCATCGGTCCGGGAATTGCCGTTGCTATATTCATCCGGCGCTGGCGGCTGACCAAACAGGGCCCATGCGGTCCGTGCAGCGAGGGCGAGCATCAGTCCCGTAACCAAGCCAAAAAACCCAAACCCCCAGATGGAACCCAAAAGAGCCCCAACCGTCCCGCCAAACGCGCCGATATAGAGCGTTTGCAGAAATCGCACAGACGATCCCGGAGCGCCGACGTGCGCGGAGTTCGGATCGAAAGCCGCCTTTGGGTGAGCGCGCATAGGCGCGCTTCGATTGTTATTGACCTCAAAGGGGTTCATCAGCCCACGGACCCTTCGAGCGAAATGGCAACCAATTGTTGTGCTTCCATCGCGAACTCCATTGGCAGCGCTTGCAGCACGTCTTTGCAGAACCCGTTGACAACAAGTGCCACAGCTTCTTCCTCGTCCATGCCGCGGCTGCGGCAGTAAAACAACTGGTCGTCGTCTACCTTGGATGTGGTCGCTTCGTGCTCGACCCGGCTCGAGTTATTTTTGACCTCGATGTAAGGCACCGTGTGTGCGCCACATTTATCGCCGATCAGCAGGCTGTCGCACTGCGTGTAGTTGCGGCTGTCCTTGGCGCGCGGGTGCATAGACACCAGCCCGCGATAGGTGTTTTGCGCCTTGCCCGCGCTGATGCCTTTGGACACAATCCGCGATTTGGTGTTTTTGCCCAGGTGCACCATCTTGGTGCCGGTATCGGCCTGTTGGTAGTTATTGGTGATAGCGATGGAATAGAACTCACCCTGGCTGTCATCACCGATAACTACCAGCAGGCCGATACCGGCACCAAGATGGTGCACCTGGGCAAAAACACCAAATCGCGGATCGTGTCCAAAGGCATCAGCGCGGGCAAGGCGCAAAACACCTATCGCGGGCTGGTGTCGATGCACCCGCGCGCCAAGGACAGCCGCAACTACACCCAGTGCGACAGCCTGCTGATCGGCGACAAATGCGGTGCCCACACGGTGCCGTACATCGAGGTCAAAAATAACTCGAGCCGGGTTGAGCACGAAGCGACCACATCCAAGGTAGACGACGACCAGCTGTTCTACTGCCGCAGCCGCGGCATGGACGAGGAAGAAGCCGTGGCCCTTGTCGTAAACGGGTTCTGCAAAGACGTGTTG
>JBCCLL010000018.1:0-57893 GCA_039026855.1 Pseudomonadota bacterium
AAAACCTGTTGCAGTGTCCAACACCGATCTACCACCATCACAGCCTTGTCCGCGATGGCGCTGGCAAACGGCTAGCCAAACGCGACGACGCGCGCGCCATCGCCAAATACCGCGCGGACGGCGCCACGCCCGCCGATATCCGAGAGATGGTCAAACTGCCTTCGATTTTTCAAAACAGCCCGTTGGGGTGAGGCGCTAGGGCCGAGGGGGCAACGAGCCCGCTTGGCCTGTTAGGTCATGGGCGACATCATCTCCACCTCATCCCCATCCGTCACATCTGTATAAAAACAAGTGCGCCGCCCTGTGTGACAGGCCGGACCGGTCTGCCGCACCTTCACCAGCAGGCAATCCCGATCGCAATCCACTGCCATCGCCACCAGCTCTTGGGTGTGGCCGCTGGTTGCGCCCTTGACCCAAAAGCTTTGCCGCGACCGCGACCAATAGGTCACGCGCCCGCTTTCCAACGTCCGCGCCACGGCCTCCGCATTCATCCACGCCATCATCAGCACTTCGCCGCTCTCGGCGTCCTGTGCAATCGCGGGCAGCAACCCTGCATCATTGAAGGTCAGCGTCGCAGGATCGAACGTGGTGGCCATCTGAAAAACCCTTTTGCATCAGCCTTGCGGCGGCTTATGTATGACGGGCACCGTCAAAGGACCAGCGCCATGTCGGCCGACACAGACCTGATCAAGCTTTATTCTGACCGCATCCTCGCGCTCGCGACGCAGATCCCGCATACCGCCCGGCTCGACGCACCTTTGGCGACGGTCAAGAAACGCGCGCCACTGTGCGGGTCAAACGTGACAGTGGACGTCTCGGTGACCCACGGCCGCATTTCCAGCTTTGGCCAGGATGTGAAGGCATGCGCCCTGGGGCAAGCCGCGGCCGCTGTAACGGGCGGCGCAGTGGTAGGCTGCACGCTGGACGACGTGGTGCGCGCCCGCGATGAATTGCGCAGTATGTTGACGTCGGGCGGCGCTGTACCGGCGGCCCCCTTTGACGGGTTCGAAGTGCTCACCCCGGCGGCACATTACACCAACCGGCACGCGTCCATCCTGCTGTCGATCGAAGCCACTGCTGAGGCAATGGAACAGGCATTGCAAGCCGCGTGTGCGCGATCTGTGTGAGCGACCAGCGCGTTGCGACTTCACATTAATCGACGCAATCAAATATCTGAAATTGCGAAAAAAACGCCGCACATCCGGTTGGATGGCGGCGCAAGGAAAGCGTGTCTTGCGTGGGACAGACCATGAACCCTAAATCAATCGCGGGCAGGCAGAGCCGGAATTGAGCGCCAAATGGGACGGGCGCGGCGCATGGTCAGCGCAAGATCGCAGGCAGAACTCAGATAAACGACGGCAAGTGCAGCGCGACGACCAACATCACGGCCAGAGCCGTGGCGCCAAGTGCATCCTGAAGCAGGTTGCCCGGGGCGCGGATAGCGGCGTCTTTGATCTGGCGCAAGGTGGTCATTGCGGTGTCTCCCATCATTTGAGTTGCCACTTTGTTCTCATTTCTCGACGCAAAGGTAAAGAACTTTTTAAGAACATTTGCGAACTTTTTGGGATCAGACAGGTTAACCCACTGAAATCAAACGGATCGCCTCGTCCTGGCGCATTAACCACAACAGCACCCGCGCGGCTTCGCCCCGGGCGGATCGCAAACCCGGATCGTCGTTCAGCAACGCGCGCGCATCACTTTGCGCGACGGCCATCAACCCGGTTTGCCGTTCCATATCCGCGATCCGAAACCGCGGCACACCGGATTGCGCGGTGCCGATCAGATCGCCATAGCCGCGCATTTCAAGGTCGGTTTCCGCGATGCGAAAGCCATCTTCGGTCTCGCGCAGCACTTCGAGCCGTTTTTGCCCCGCCTCCGACAGGGGCGACTGGTAGAGCAACAAACAGGTCGACGCCGCCGCGCCACGTCCAACACGGCCGCGCAACTGGTGCAGCTGGGCCAGACCAAATGTCTCGGCGCGTTCGATCACCATGATTGTAGCATTGGGAACGTCCACGCCGACCTCGATCACGGTGGTCGCAACCAGCACACCCGTCTCGCCCGCCTGAAAACGGGCCATGGCGGCGTCTTTGTCGGCTGGGGGCATCTGGCCATGCACCAGCCCGACGCGTCCCTCGCCCAAGGCCGCGCGCAGGCTTTTGAACCGCTCTTCGGCGGCGGTCAGATCGACTGCCTCACTCTCATCCACGAGCGGGCACACCCAGTAGCATTGCCGGCCCTCCTGCATCGCCGCACGTAGGCGGGCGATCACCTCGTCCAGCCGGCCGGTGCTGACCAGCGCGGTTTTGATCGGTTTTCGCCCGGGCGGTTTCTCGTCGAGGATCGAAACTTCCATGTCGCCATATTGCGCCAAGGCAAGGCTGCGCGGTATCGGCGTGGCGGTCATCACAAGCACGTCGGCCGCCCCGCCCTTTTCACCCAGTGCAAGCCGTTGACGCACGCCAAACCTGTGCTGCTCGTCCACGATGGCCAACCGCAGATCGGCAAAGGCGACATCGGGCTGGAACACCGCGTGGGTTCCCACAAGCACGTGGATATCCCCCCTGGCCAAGGCCGCGAGCTTGGCGCGGCGCTCTGCCCCCTTGTCGCGTCCGGTGAGCAATTCGAGCACTACGCCCGCCTCTTCGGCGAGCGGGCGCAACCCTTCGAGGTGCTGGCGGGCGAGGATCTCGGTCGGCGCCATCATCACGCCCTGCCCGCCCGCCTCGACCGCGTTGAGCAGCGCCATGAACGCGACCAACGTCTTGCCCGCGCCGACATCGCCCTGCAGCAGACGGTTCATACGGATTGGCTGCGACATATCGGTCGCTATTTCGGCAATCGCGCGGTCTTGCGCGCCGGTGAGCGCATAGGGCAGTGCCGCGCGCACCCGTGCCTGCAGGTGGCCGTCACCCCGCGATACCATACCCCGGGCCCGACGCTCTGATGCGCGCGCCAGGGCGAGGGTTAGCTGATGCGCCATCAATTCATCATAGGCCAAGCGCGTCCGGGCCGGGCTGTTTGGATCGATGTCGCCTTGCCCCGCAGGGCTGTGCGCTTGCGCCATGGCCGCCGCAAAGGGCACCCATTTTTCGCGTTTCATCTGGCCTGGATCGATCCATTCGGCCAGATCGGGCATGCGCGCCAACGCGCTGCGCGACGCCTTCCACATCGTTTTTTGCGTGATGCCCGACGTCAGCGGATAAACCGGTTCAAAGGCGGGAATATCGCCCACCTCACTTTCGGGCAGGATGTGTTCGGGGTGCACCATGTTGGCGATGCCGTCAAACAGCTCGACCTTGCCGGACACGATGCGCGTGGCGCCGGTGGGCAAGACCTTTTGCAGATAATCGCTGCGGCCGTGAAAGAACACGAGCTGAAAACTGGCCTGCGCGTCCTCGACATTGATCCGGTAGGCGCCGCCGCGATTGCGGGCGGGCATGTGGGCGCCAACCTGCACCTTGACGGTCAGCGTTGTGGGCACGGGCGCGCCTTGCACCGTGTCGCGCAAACGTCGGTCCGTTCCGGAATGCGGCAACGTGAACAACAGATCCCGCGGCGCCGCCACGCCGAGCCCGTCGAAATGGCGCGCGGTTTTGGGCCCGACACCGTCCAGCGTTTCCAGATCGGCAAACAGCGGAAAAAGGACCTCGGGCCGGGTCATTGCGCGCCGATCAGGTCCAGCCAGCCGTCCTCATCCAGCGTGTCGATGCCAAGCTCCGCCGCCTTTTTCGCCTTGGATCCGGCGCCGGGACCGGCGACCAGCAGATCGGTTTTGGCGCTGACCGATCCGGACACCTTGGCGCCCAGCGCTTCGGCGCGGGCCTTGGCCTCGGCGCGGGTCATTTTTTCCAGCGTGCCGGTAAAGACCACGGTCTTTCCAGCGACGGGACTGCCGTCGGTGACCGGGCGGCTGGCGGTTTCGATGCGCAGATGTGCCGCCAAGCGGTCGATGCTGGCGCGTTCGCTGTCCTGACCAAAAGCCGCTTGCAATGAACCTGCCATGACCGCGCCGACCCCGTCGATAGCGGTCAAATCATCCCAGGCCGGGCTGCCCGGTGACGCATCGGCCATCGCGGTGCGGAATGCGTCCCAGGTGCCATAGTGCATGGCCAGCAGGTTGGCCGCCGCTTCGCCGACATGGCGAATGCCCAGCGCAAAGATCACGCGCCCAAGCGCCACTTTGCGCGCGGTATCGATGGCGTCAAACAGGTTGGCAGCCGATTTTTCTCCCCAGCCTTCGCGGTTTTTGAGCTGTTGCAGGCCGCTGCCGTAGCGGTCGCGGAGGGTAAAGATATCGGCCGGTTCGCTGATCCAGCCGTCTGCGTAGAACTGTTCCACCTGTTTGGCGCCGAGCCCTTCGATGTCAAACGCTGCGCGTCCGACAAAGTGTTTCAGCTTTTCGACGGCTTGGGCCGGGCAGATCAGGCCACCGGTGCAGCGGCGCACGGCGTCGCCGGGTTCGCGAATCGCGGCGCTGTCGCATTCGGGGCATGTCTCGGGCATCTGGTATTGGGATGACCCGTCTGGGCGTTTGGACAGGTCAACATCGGCAACCTTGGGGATCACATCACCGGCGCGGTAGACCTGAACCCAGTCGCCGGCGCGTATGTCTTTGCCATCGCGGATGGTTTCGCCCTTGTTGTCGCGGCCAGCAATGTAGTCTTCGTTGTGCAGCGTGGCGTTTGAGACGACGACGCCGCCAACAGTGACTGGATGCAAGCGCGCAACGGGCGACAGCGCGCCGGTGCGCCCGACCTGAATGTCGATCGCCTCGAGCCGAGTCCATGCCAATTCGGCGGGAAACTTGTGCGCGATGGCCCAGCGCGGCGTGGTTGAGCGGAACCCAAGCCGGGCCTGCAAAGCCAGATCGTCAACTTTATAAACGACGCCGTCGATGTCATAGCCGAGCGTAGCGCGCTGAGTTTCGATCTTGCCGTAGTGCGCAATCAAGGCCTCGGTACTGTCGCAAATCGCGGTCAGCGGGTTGGTTTGAAAGCCCAAGGCTGCGAGGCGCTCGATGGCGCCGCTTTGGGTGGCGGCCAAAGGCTCGGACACAGCGCCCCAGGCATAGGCGAAAAAGCGGAGCGGGCGCGCGCGGGTGATAGAGGCATCCAACTGGCGCAGCGACCCAGCGGCGGCGTTGCGCGGATTGGCAAATGTCTTTTGACCGGTGTCGGACTGTCGCGCGTTGAGCGCCTCAAAATCGGCGTGCGACATGTAAACCTCGCCGCGCACTTCGAGGATGTCTGGCGCGCCATCCAAATGGTGCGGGATATCGCCAATTGTGCGCGCATTTGCCGTGACGTTTTCACCAATGGCACCGTCACCGCGCGTGGCGGCCTGAACAAGTGCGCCGTTTTCGTAGCGCAAGGAGAGTGACAAGCCGTCAATCTTGGGTTCGGCTGTGTAGGCCGGCGTGGTTTCGAGGCCGAGGTATTTGCGCACACGACCGTCAAATTCGATCACATCATCGGCGTCAAAAGCATTGCCAAGTGACAGCATGGCCACTGCATGTTCGACCTTGCCGAAACCTTCTGCAGGGGCTGCACCGACCTGGTCGCTGGGGCTGTCCGGACGTTTAAGTTCGGTAAAGCGCGCCTCGATCGCGGCGTTGCGCAGCTTGAGCCGGTCATATTCGGCATCCGACATTTCCGGCGCGTCGCGCAGATGGTAGGCGCTATTGGCGGCGGTCAGCAGTGCAGCAAGCCGGGCCAGTTCGTCGCGTGCTTGCGCCTCTGTTAGGTCTTGAACGTCTGTCTGCGCGGTCACTTCGAGCTCTCAGGCTGGGTCTTGCGCAACAAGTAGAGGCGCGGGCCTCATGCGTCCAGCCCGGGCGGCCAACAGTTTTTCCGGCAAAGGTCCGCTGCATTTTGGATGCCGCGGACCTTGATCGTGAGTGGTTTTTGGGGACGCTCAGGCGCCGACAGCAAGCCGTTCGTCGTCGTCGAGTTGCACCGGCTCCGGATCGCGCAATACGTAGCCCCGCCCCCAGACCGTTTCGATGTAATTTTCGCCGCCGGTTGCTGTGCTCAGCTTCTTGCGCAGCTTGCAAATGAACACGTCGATAATTTTCAACTCGGGCTCGTCCATGCCGCCGTAGAGGTGGTTCAAAAACATCTCTTTGGTCAGAGTGGTGCCTTTGCGGAGGCTGAGCAGCTCGAGCATCTGATACTCTTTGCCGGTCAGGTGCACGGTCTTTCCCTCAACGCTCACAGTTTTGGCGTCGAGATTGACGGCAATTTGCCCGGTGTTGATCACGGATTGCGAGTGCCCTTTGGAGCGGCGGATGATCGCATGAATGCGCGCCACCAATTCCTCGCGATGGAACGGTTTGGTCAGGTAGTCGTCGGCACCAAAGCCAAACCCTTTGATCTTGTTTTCGGTGTCATCAGCCCCGGACAGGATGAGGATCGGCGTTTCGACCCGCGACAGGCGCAACTGGCGCAGCACATCGTGCCCATTCATGTCCGGCAGATCCAGATCGAGAAGGATCAGATCGTAATCATAGAGCTTGGCTAGGTCGATCCCCTCCTCACCCAGGTCGGTCGCATACACATTTAGGTTCGCATGGGTCAGCATCAGTTCGATGCTTTTCGAGGTCGTAGGATCGTCTTCGACAAGCAGGACACGCATTCTACTGGATCTCCGCGGCTCAGGGTAAACTCGGTATGAACGCACCGTGACGGTAAATGGTTAACGGGGCGTTACCCTTGGTTGAGTTATTAGCAAAACAACTTAAAGTTGTCTATATTTTTGTACACTCGTGGCCTTTAGAGCATCTTCGCCGTGTTCGGAGACCGCACGCACCCATTCGGTGAATTCCTCCCCGCTAATGGCATAACGGTCCAGGGCCGCATCCTGCGAAATCAAACCGTAGAGAACACCCCGCACCACCGCAGCCTTGCGCGAGGCGACCCATCGTCGGGTATTGGATGGCGGCAAATCTGCCTGAGTGAGCACCGTCCCATCGGGCAAGGTGACCGCACGCTGTCCATCAACTTTTTTAAGGTACATGGCATTGCTCTTGCACTGTTCGTGCGGAACATGCGCCTTGGCCATTTAAAGGCAGGTTAAGCTGGGTCTTGAGACTAGTTCGTATTTTCCTATATCTGTCGCCACCTCACGTCGGAGCCGCACATGCTTGACCACACCGGTCCCATAAATGCGCTTGGTTTTGCCAAGGCGCCGCAAGACACCCGCGTGGTTGTGGCGATGTCTGGTGGCGTCGACAGTTCAGTGGTGGCCGCGGAACTGAAGGCGCAGGGGTTTGACGTGGTCGGTGTGACCTTGCAGCTCTATGATCACGGCGCCGCTTTGGCCAAAAAAGGGGCGTGCTGCGCCGGTCGTGACATCCATGACGCGCGCCGCGTGGCCGAAGACATGGGCTTTCCACATTACGTGCTGGACTACGAAAACATCTTCAAAGACGCCGTCATTGACGAGTTCGCCGACAGCTATTTGAGCGGCGCAACACCTGTGCCCTGCATTCGCTGCAACGAACGTGTGAAATTCAAGGATCTGCTGCACACCGCGCGCGATCTGGACGCCGATTGCATGGCCACGGGCCACTATATCCAGCGCATGGGCGGCACGCAGGGTGCGCAATTGCATTGCGCTGCGGATCGGGCGCGCGATCAGAGCTATTTTCTGTTCTCGACAACGCAAGAGCAGCTCGATTTCCTGCGCTTTCCCTTGGGCCACCTCGCATCAAAGGATGACACGCGGGCGCTGGCGTCGAAATACGGACTGGCGGTGGCCGACAAGCCGGACAGCCAGGACATCTGCTTTGTGCCAGACGGCGATTATGCGTCGATTATTCGCAAGTTGCGTCCCGAAGCGGCAGCCCCCGGCGAGATCGTACATGCAGACGGGCGCTTACTGGGCATGCATGACGGAGTGATCAATTACACAATCGGGCAGCGCCGTGGCCTGGGCATCGGCGGGTTAAGCGAGCCGCTATACGTGGTCAAGCTGGACGCCGAAAACAGTCAAGTTGTGGTGGGCCCGCGTGAGATGTTGGCGACGCGTTCGGTGCCGGTGCGTGAGATCAACTGGCTGGGCGACGCGCCCTTTGACAGCCGCGCAACCTGGGATCTGGCCGTCAAAGTGCGGTCGACGCGCCCGCCAACCGATGCGGTGATTCGTCCCGTCGGCCCAAATGAGGCGGTGGTCGAGCTGGTGGCAGCGGAAACCGGTGTCTCGCCGGGACAGGCCTGCGTGTTTTATGATCGTGAGGGCACCCGCATTTTTGGTGGCGGCTGGATCCACCGCGGCTAAACTGCTGCGCATTTCGAATTAACGAGCGCTAAGCTTCGGCTTTTTCGGCGAGGGTCAGCCACTCTTCCTCGGCCGCTGCAAGCTTGGTTTGCCGTTCGGTCAGCGCCTGGGTCGCTTTGGCGAATTTTGCGGGTGCGCGGGAATAGAGGTCGGGGTCAGCCAACAGGTCCGACAGCTTGCCAATCTCCGCCTCAAGACGGGATATCACGTCCGGCAGTTCAGCCAATCGGTGCTTTTCGGTAAAACTGAGCCCGGCCTTGGCGCCGCGTGGGCGGTCTTCTTTCACCGCTGCGGGCGTCGATTTGGGTGCCGGTGTGGCCTGTTGCGCGGATGGCTTTTGCGCCTGATAGTCGCTCCAGCCGCCCGCATAAACCGTGGCACGCCCGTCACCCTCCATCGCGACGGTGGTCACTGCCACCCGGTCGAGAAAATCGCGGTCATGGCTGACCAACAGCACCGTGCCATCATACTGCCCAAGCAGGTCCTGCAACAGATCAAGCGTTTCCACATCCAGATCGTTGGTCGGCTCATCCAAAACCAGCAGATTGCTTTGACGCGCCATGATCCGGGCCAACAGCAAGCGCGCCTTTTCACCACCGGACAAGGCCCGCACCGGCGCGCGGGCCTGCGCCTCGTCAAACAGAAAGTCCTTGAGATAGCCGACCACGTGACGCGGAGCACCACGGACCATGACCTGATCGGCTTTCCCGCTGATGCGCATATCGGGGTCTTGGGTCAGGCTGTCCCAAAGGCTGGCGTCGGGGTCAAGCTGCGCGCGGGTTTGGTCGAACACAGCGATCTCGAGCCCGGTGCCAAGAGTGACGATGCCCGTGTCTGGTGCCTCTTGACCGATCAAGGTTTTGATCAGGGTCGTCTTGCCAACCCCGTTTGGGCCAACAAAGGCGATGCGGTCGCCGCGTTGCACACGCAAGTCAAAAGGTCGAAAGATAACTTTGTCGCCATAAGACTTTGAAATCGCTTTTGCTTCGATCACTTTGCGGCCCGACTTTGGCCCGCCATCCAGCGCCATAGCAGCGGTGCCCTGTCGCTTGATCTGCGCGGCACGCTCGGCCCGCAATTCCTGCAATGCGCGGACCCGACCCATGTTGCGTTTGCGCCGGCCGCTGATCCCCTCGACAGCCCATCGCGCCTCGGCCTTGATCTTGCGATTGAGCTTGTGGCGGCTGGTATCTTCCTCCTCCCACACTTTGTCACGCCAGGCCTCGAAATCGGCAAATCCCTTGTCACGTCTGCGCACGATTCCCCTGTCAATCCAGAGGGTTGCGCGCGCCAGCTGACGTAGAAAGGCGCGGTCGTGACTGATCAGCGCAAAGGCCGCGCGGGTCGCTGTCAATTCGGCTTCGAGCCAGGCAATCGCTTCGATGTCCAGATGGTTGGTCGGTTCGTCCAGCAACATGAGCGCCGGCTCCTCCGCCATCACACGCGCCAGCGCAGCGCGCCGCCGCTCCCCACCCGAGGCTGTCGCGACAGCGCGTGCGGGGTCGAACTTCAGGCCCTGACCGGCGCGCTCGATCTTATAAAGCTCCGATGGATCCAGTCCGTTGACCGCAAAATCGCCCAGCGTGGCAAACCCGCTCATGTCCGGGTCTTGCTCCATGTAGCCAATCGAGACACCTGGCCCGGCAACGACATCACCCGAATCAACTTCAACCAGGCCCGCAATCACCTTCATAAGCGTGGATTTTCCCGAGCCGTTACGCCCAACAAGTGCGACGCGATCACCGGGCTGCAACACCAGCGACAGGTCGGAGAATACCGGATTGCCGCCGAAAGTCAGCGAGATATCAGACATCTGAAGCAGGGGAGCGCGCGCCATGACACGCGGGCTACGCAACTGCCGCGCGCGCGTCAATCACCAACCAGGTGCGGCCCTGTCCCCTTCTCTGTTTTAGAAAAATCCCGGGGGGCGCCGCAGGCGCGGGGGCTGGCCCCCTCCACCGCAGCACGGTGCGCTCAGCGTGCGACAGCGCGCAACAGACGTTTACGCGCGGGCGGGATCGCACCAATCTCGAGCCCGGTAAACACGTGCAGCGTGTTCATGCCTTCGTCCACAACGGCGTGATCACTGACCCATCCACCCATCATCAGATAGGTCCGCAGCAACGGCGGCATGCGCAACAGTGCCTGTTTTGCGTCCGGCTGCCGACGCAGTCGCGCCGTGAAACGGAACACATTGGGCGCCTTTACCCGTGGCAGCCAGCGTTTCGGCGCGAGGTGCCGGGCTTTGAGCATGGCAAACGTGTCGAGATATTCGGCCGTTTCGGTTCCCGCAAAAGACGAGCAACCAAACAGCAACTCGACGCCATGCGCATCGACATAAGCCGTCATCGCGCCCCAGGCGACGCGCAAGATGTCGGGGTCTTTGATGTCTGGATCGACGCAAAAACGGCCCAGTTCCATCATGCGCCCGCCAAAACCGGCAAGCGCGCTCAGCTCGTAATATTGCGCCGAATAGCTGCGTGAAATCTCGGCGCCTGTCAGTGGTAGAAGACGAAAACAACCCACCAGCCGACCATCGCCGATACGTCGGATCAACACATGTGTGCGATCGGGATCAAACGCATCCGCGTCGATGTCCGCATCAAGTTCAAAGCACCGCGCACGCAGCGCTTGCGCGGCGAGCACAGCGGCCTCGGTGTCGGCAATCGCAGCGCTGTAGCGCCCCTTGGTCACAAGTGTCATCGTCACGGGCCCTTCCGGCAGCGCAGCACATGCCAGATCCGGCGTGGCCAGAGAGGCCCCGGGTCAACGCATGCGCGGCTAAAGATAGAGCGCGAAAGATCAGCTGCCAAAAGAGCCAGCGCCAGGTAGCACACGACCAAAGGCGCCCAAAAGCTGGCGCAAGAATGGCGTGTCGGTCACACCCGTGCTTGTGACACGGCGGTCGAGCACCACGACATTGCCGTCTTCCAGTCCGAAGCGTTCGATGTTTTGCAGCACCCCTTCGCCATCAAAGGACATGGCAAGCACCTGACGTTCAATCACCTGCGGCCGGCGCGGCCCGATGGTCCGCGTGGTTGAAGAAACGTAGTAGAAATCACCGCCTTCAAGCACACCACCGGACGAGGGCGTACCCACCAGATCTTCCACGGTGGCGCGGGTGTCGATGCCGACAACAAGTTCCTGCAGGTCCTGTTCAGGGGGGATATAGCCGTGGTCACGGAATTGCGGCGCGCAGGCGGTCGCAGCGAGGACCGCGCCAAAAGCTAAGCTCATCAAAATAGGCCGCATCGCACCCTCGTTTGTTCCGTCGCCTCTTGCCCGACGGGCATCGTGCTTTTATCTCGACTTACTCAAGACTGCGCTC
The DNA here is from genome assembly GCA_039026855.1 of Pseudomonadota bacterium. GTDB lineage: Bacteria > Pseudomonadota > Alphaproteobacteria > Rhodobacterales > Rhodobacteraceae > Tateyamaria. Next base: position 11,609 of record JBCCLL010000018.1, read on the forward strand.
TCATTCAAGAAACGAAAGCACCTGCACATGTCCGGCCCTGCCCCGTCCCCATTTGCCCTGCGCGTCCCCGACTTGCCCACGCGCGGCAGCCGCAGCTTTGAGCTGGCGCCCAAAACACAGGAGATGGATCAGATCGCACAGGCACTTGGGCTCGACGCGCTGCGCAAGTTGCGCTTTGCCGGTGAGGTGGCCACGCACGGCAAAACCGACTGGCAGTTAACCGCCACGCTTGGCGCCACACTTGTGCAGCCGTGCGCCGTGACGCTGGCGCCGGTGACCACGCGCGTCGATGTGCCCGTCACCCGGCTTTATGTCAGCGACTACACCGATCCCGACAGTCCCGAAGCGGAAATGCCCGAAGATGACACGATCGAGCCGTTGGGCATGTGGATTGACCCGCACGCTGTGATGCTAGAGGCGCTGAGCCTCGCGATCCCGGAATACCCGCGAGCAGAGGGTGCCACACTTGGCGAAACAGTCTTGACCGAAGCGGGCAAGGCACCGCTGCGTGACGCGGACCTAAAGCCTTTTGCGGGTCTTGCCGCATTGAAAGCGCAGCTTGGCGATGACCCAAACAACTAACGGCTGAGCAAAGCGCCTGCGAATCGACTTGCGCGGATGAAAAAGATACGTATTTTGCCGCCTCCACGGAATTTTGGGTTGGACAGCGCTGCGGGCATTGCCTAAACGCACGTCACGCCCACACACGGGATTATTTGACCTGCGCCCGATTGCCGGGCGGTACGAAACACGCACTCCGCGCCCGGCGCGCGGCTCTGCCCGAACCTCGAAGGCCCTAACGCATGGCTGTGCAACAGAACAGAGTGTCAAACGCGCGTCGCAACAACCGCCGCATGCACGACAGCTTGGTCGCCGCAAACCCGAACGAGTGCCCGAATTGTGGCGAACTGAAGCGTCCGCATCACGTGTGCGCTGCTTGCGGTCACTACGGAGACGAAGAGATCGTCGCCATGACCCAAGAGGTCGAACTCGAAGACGACGCGGCCTAACCCGGCCGCGGAGCCACCTGAGGAAGGCAGCGATCGCCCATGACGGACCAAAGCTCCGAGAGGGACGATAGCGCCGCGATTGCCACTGCCTTTCCCATCACACTGTCAGTTGACGCAATGGGCGGCGATTCAGGCCCGGCCGCTGTGGTGGCCGGTTGCGCCAAATCGGCAAAGAAAAACCAAAGCATCGGCTTTATACTGCACGGTCCCGCCGACCAACTGTCGCGGCTGGTCGCGCGGCGCAAAATGCTCGCCGGTCGGGTGACAATCCGAGACGCCCAAGGCGTGGTGACCATGGATGACAAGCCCAGCCAGGTGGTGCGCACCGGCAAGGGCAGTTCGATGTGGTCGGCGATTGATTGCGTCCGCTCTGGCGAAGCGACTGTCGCCGTGAGTTGCGGCAACACCGGTGCGCTGATGGCCTTGTCGATGATCCGCTTGCGCAAGCTGCCGGGCGTGCACCGACCGGCCATCGCGGTGCTTTATCCCAGCCGCAACGCGCAAGGGTTCAACGTACTGCTGGACGTCGGCGCCGACATACGCGCCGATGCCCATGACCTGCTGCGCTTTGCCTTGATGGGCGCGTCTTATGCTCGCAACGGCATGGAAATGCCCCGCCCGCGCGTCGGACTGCTGAATGTCGGCACCGAAGAGCACAAGGGCCGGACCGAGTTAAAAGAAGCCTACGATCTGATCACCGACCAAGCCGGGGCCGCGGGCTTTGACTTTGTCGGCTTTGTCGAAGGCGGCGATATCTCCGGCGATGTGGCTGACGTGATTGTCACGGATGGCTTTACCGGCAATGTCGCGATCAAAACCGGCGAAGGCACGGCAAGCCTGATCGGTGAACTGCTGCGCGAGGCTTTCCGTTTTACACCGCTGTCGCGGCTCGCCTCGTTGCTGGCCATCACGTCCCTGCGTCGATTGAAAAAGCGGATCGATCCGCGTCGGGTCAATGGTGGCGTATTCCTCGGGCTAAACGGGACGGTCGTGAAATCGCACGGCAGCGCAGATGCAACGGGCGTATCCGCCGCGATCAAACTGGCCGCGCAATTGGCCGAACAAGGCTTTAACGACAAGTTGGCCGCCCGCATCGCAGGCGCGACAAAACTGGTCGAGGAGGTCGAGCGATGATGACCAGAGCGGTGGTCCGCGGCGTCGGCCATTTCCTACCCGAAAGGATTGTCGAGAACGCGGAATTCGAGGCGACGCTGGACACCACCGACGAATGGATCCGCTCACGCTCGGGGATTGAGAGGCGGCATTTTGCGGGCAAAGAAGACAGCACCTCAACCATGGCCACCGCTGCGGCGCAAGCCGCCTTGGCCGACGCTGGACTGAGCGCGCAGGACATTGACGCCATTGTTCTTGCGACGTCGACCGCCGACCTGACATTTCCCTCGGCCGCAACCATGGTCCAGGCGCAATTGGGCATGACGGGTGGTTTTGCCTTTGACGTGCAGGCGGTGTGCGCGGGCTTTGTCTTTGCCCTGGCAAACGCCAACGCGCTGATCCTGTCGGGGCAAGCCAAACGCGTGCTGGTGATCGGCGCGGAAACCTTTTCGCGGATCATGGACTGGACCGACCGTGGCACCTGCGTGCTCTTTGGCGACGGCGCGGGCGCCTTGGTGCTGGAGGCACAAGAGGCCACGGGCACCCCGGCGGATCGGGGCATTTTGTCGAGCGATCTGAACTCGGACGGCACGCATCGCGAACTGCTGTATGTCGATGGCGGGGTCAGCACCGGCACAACCGGCTATCTGCGGATGCAAGGCAATCAGGTGTTCCGCCACGCGGTGGAAAAGCTGGCCGCCACGGCGCAAACGGCGATGGCGCGGGCGGATGTGACGGCGGGCGACGTCGACTGGATTGTCCCGCATCAGGCCAATATCCGGATCATCCAGGGCACCGCCAAAAAGATGCACGTGCCGATGGACCGGGTCGTTGTGACGGTTCAGGATCACGGCAATACCTCGGCCGCGTCGATTCCCCTGGCCCTGTCGGTGGGCAAAAAACGCGGCCAGATCAAAGAGGGTCATCTGCTGGTGACCGAGGCAATTGGCGGCGGCCTTGCCTGGGGGGCCGTGGTTTTGCGCTGGTAAACGCCGACGTGCAGGCGCATTTTTCCCACGCAGTTGCAAATTCACGCTCTCAAACCCGTCGGGCAAGCGGTTGATATTGACTCGGAATTTCCGCGCAACCTATGTTTGCAGAAAATTGCCGGGGGATCCGATGACCGACAAGACTTTGACCCGCATGGACCTGAGCGAAGCCGTGTTTCGCGAAGTGGGTCTATCGCGAAACGAAAGCGCGCAGCTGGTGGAAAGCGTCCTTGATCACATGTCCGATGCGCTGGTGCGGGGCGAACAGGTCAAGATTTCGTCCTTTGGAACCTTTTCGGTGCGCGACAAGTCTGCCCGCATCGGACGCAATCCCAAGACCGGCCAAGAGGTGCCAATCAACCCGCGGCGGGTGCTGTCTTTTCGCCCGTCCCACCTGATGAAAGATCGGGTGGCTGCAGGAAACAAGCACTGACCCATCGCCCAACCAGATGACAAACAAATCATCCGAAGCCTTCCGCACGATCTCTGAAGTGGCCGAATGGCTCGGCGTGCAAACCCACGTGCTGCGATTTTGGGAAAGCAAGTTCAGCCAGGTCAAACCGGTCAAACGGGCCGGCGGGCGGCGCTATTACCGGCCGGCCGACATGCTGTTGCTCGGCGGTATTCGCAAACTGCTGCACGAGGATGGCATGACCATCAAGGGCGTGCAAAAAATCCTGCGCGAGGAAGGCATGGCGCATGTCGCCGACATGTCACCCCCGCTCGACGAAGTCACCGCAGCACAGGTGGATGGGGATGTGGGCGACGGCGCCGAAGCAGCCGAGGCTGAGATCGCGCCCCCGGTGGAGACTGTGCCCGAGGCGGCAGCACCCGAAGCAGACCCGATGCCGCAGACCCCGGAACCCGCAGCGGAACCCGTTGCATCACCCGAGGCAACTCCGACGCCAGAGCCATCTGCAGTAGCGCCAGAGCCTACACCAGCAGAGACCAATACGGCGGAGACAGAGGTCGATCCGGTTGCCGCGACTGCTGATCTGTTCTCGGACACAGCTTCTGATGACCCCGCACCGTCTCCGCCGGAGGATGCGGACGTCGGCGTTTCTGCGGTAGAGGAGCCGGTTGACGAGCCACCGGTGCACGATGATGCCGATGAGGCGACCAGCCTGCCCGGTTTCATGCGCAGCGGCGCCGCGCAAATGGCCGATGACGCGCCGGAACCGCCCGTGGATGCGGCGCCAGAAGCGACCGTTGAGGCTGAAGCATCGGAACCAAGCGCCGACCTGCCGCGCTTTATGTCAGCCCAAAGAGCGCAAGAGCCGCGCGAGGAAGATCTACCGGCATCAGAGGAAAAAGCCACAGACACGCCGCGCAAACCGGCGATTGTTGATGTGCCGGCTGATCCCAATCCCGCCGATCTCCCCGCCTCTCCCCGCGCGTTGAGCTTGGCGGTCGACGCCAAATCCTTGAGCGACATGCAAAAAGCTGGCATCGCCCCGCTGCTGGAGCGGCTCACAGCACTGCGCGACCGCATGCACAGCGCGGGACAGGCCAGCCGCTGAGTGCATTCAGGGAATGGCCGCAATTCTCTCTTGCCCTTACCGGAAATTCGGGTATCACGCGGTTCAAGTCGGGCTATGGCGCAGCCTGGTAGCGCGTCCGTCTGGGGGACGGAAGGTCGCAGGTTCGAGTCCTGCTAGCCCGACCAACATCACCCCGCCTCGCCCCTACGCCGAGGCGCCGCAATTCGCGAGGCAGCCATGGTGCGGTCCATGACAGGGGTACTTTCCGACACAGAAATCAATGATTTGATCGCGTCTGGCGCGCTGTCTGCGCGGGCGCCGATCTTGCCCGAACAGGTGCAACCGGCCAGCTTGGACCTGCGGCTTGGCCAGGTGGCCTACCGCGTGCGCGCGTCGTTTCTGGCCGGTCACGGCCGCAGCGTGGCACAACGGTTGGACGAGTTCGAGATGCACCGGGTCGATCTGACCGATGGCGCAGTGCTGGAAAAGGGGTGCGTTTATGTTGTGCCTCTCATGGAGCGTCTGGCGCTGTCTGATGATGTGCAGGCCGTCGCAAATGCCAAAAGCTCTACCGGGCGGCTGGACCTGCTGACGCGCACCATCACCGACGGTGGCATCGAATTTGACCGCATCCCCCAAGGCTATAACGGCCCGCTTTTTGCCGAGATTTGCCCGCGGTCGTTCTCTGTTTTGGTGCGGCCGGGCATGCGCCTGAACCAGATCCGCTTTCGTGCCGGCCAATCGGTGTTGAGCGACGCCGATCTGTCCGCGCTGCACGCGGCGAGCCCGCTGGTCGATGGAACGGCGGTGATCGATGACGGGTTGGGTTTTTCGGTCGACCTTAATTTGCCGGACACCAGCCTCGTGGGATACCGCGCCAAACCGCATACCGGCGTGATCGATCTGGACCGGATCGGGCACTATGACCCCAAGGAATTTTGGGAAGAGGTGCACAGCACCGACGGCCACATCATCTTGGATCCCGGTGCCTTCTACATCCTGGTCAGTCGCGAGGCCGTGCATATACCGCCCGACTATGCCGCCGAAATGGCGCCCTACCTGGCTATGGTGGGGGAATTTCGGGTACATTACGCAGGGTTTTTCGACCCCGGTTTTGGCCATCACGCCGCTGGCGGGACTGGCTCACGCGGCGTGCTCGAGGTCCGCTGCCACGAGGCGCCGTTTGTGCTGGAGCACGGGCAAGTTGTGGGCCGCTTGATCTACGAAAAGATGGCGGCCCGACCCGCGCAGCTTTACGGCGCAGACATCGCGTCGAACTATCAGGGCCAGGGCTTGAAGCTGAGCAAGCACTTCAAATTCTAGCCGACCCTCCCGCTGGGTCACCGGCGTCGGTGTCCTCTTTGCCGTCACCGTCTTCCGGGTCAGGTTTGGCGCCATTCTGATCATCGCCGGTCTTGAAGATGTTCTTACCCGCCTGCTGGATCGATGCAAAGGCATCTTCGGCCATAAACCCGGACAGGAACGCGACAAAGGCAACCGTGTAGGGGCTGAGTTCCACGTCACTTGTGGCCCCACCGCCTTGTGTCAGCGCAAGCATGCCCGCGCCCGAAAACAGAAAGATCGCGATTGCCGCCGCGATCCCCTCGCCCACGTTCACAAACAGGCGCGAGGCGGTCAGCTTGTTGTCTTTCTCATGATAATAGCGCCGCGAAAACGCCACCACCGTGCCCAAGCCGCCTGCAGCAATGGTGACGATCAGCGTCAAAAAGATCGTTGGAAAACTCACCAGCCGCTGCACCAGATCGTTGGGCAGCAGCCAAACGTTTAACTCAAGCGACGCAAGCCGCGCGCGCGTCGCGGAATCGATGGGCAACACCGCCTCAAGCGCAAAGATTTGCGTGTCATGTTCCCCCTGTCGATCCAGCCGTTCCTTGATCTTGGTACGGATCACTTCGCGTTCGGATTGGATCCGATGCGAGGCGAGATTGGCGGCGTCGGTTTGTTCCAGCAGCGTTTCCATCTTGGCACCGGTGTCGGCGCGGATGGTTTCGAAACTGGTCAAAACCTCCGAATCCACTTTCTGGCGCGACAATCCACCTTCGATCAGGGAAAACAGCGCCGTGACGCGACCGTGCGGCCCCAGTTCGGCGTCGCTGCGGATATCTTCGTATTTCTTGAGATCGAGAGAGGCGAGCATCGGTTTGAACGCGGCCAAATCCGTTTCGACCTGACGCGCGGCAATGCGTGCCTGTTCCTTGCTGCGAGCGATGGGACCGTAAGACAGTTTGATCTCGGCCGTTTTGTTGGCCTCATCTTCGCGCAGCACCCGGATTTCTTCGTTCAACTTGTCCTGTAGCGCCTCAAGCGTGCGTTCCCGACGCAGGATAAAGATCATGTTGTCGATGGACTGCTCTTGCAGCACGGTTTCGCCGCTGTCATCCGCCACGGTGCGCATGACCGGTTCACTTTCCCAAGTGGAACGGTACATGTAGCTGCCAAATCCGAAGGCGACGGCAAACACAAATACGATGTAAAGCAGGACCACCATCGATCCGAGCAGGAAATTCGATGACTTTTTCAATGCGGTATCGGGCATAACGGACTTCCCCCAAATTGGGAAAGCCTAGCGCGATCAGAGAGTTCCCGCAATGGTTGGGTTGTTAGCCCTTGCGCTGCGCTTCGGCCTGTGCGGCTTCGCGGGCGGCGCGGCGCGCGCGACGTTCGGCGCGCACCTCGGCTTGTGTGCGGCCATCGCCTTGGTGTGGCGGGTGCTGCGGTTGCGGTGGTGGCATCTGCCGCGCGTGCTTGCGCCGACCGCCCATGCGTTTCATCCCCGCATCAATGCCGCCGCTGATGGCTTTGCGCATAACAATGCGCAGGATCATGTTGATGATCTGATTTACGTTCATTGGACTGCTCCGCCCGTTGCCTTTACTGTAGAATAGCGCAGATTGCGGCGTTTTTCAGGTCTTGACCGGGTTAATCGTCTTCAAAAAGCTCGGTTTGATCATCTGCGGCCTCGTCGGCCTCTGTGTCAGACGCCGTTCCCGGCGGAGGACGATTTTCCAAAAGCCCCGCGGCACGCAGTTCCTTGAGCCCCGGAAGGTCGCGGGCGCTTTCCAGGCCAAAGTGATCCAGAAAGCTTTGCGTGACAACAAATGTGACCGGACGGCCGGGCGTCATGCGGCGGCGGCCAAAGCGAATCCATTCCAGTTCCAGCAATTGATCGACCGTGCCGCGGCTGACGCTAACGCCGCGGATCTCTTCGATTTCGGCGCGGGTGACAGGCTGGTGATATGCAACGATCGCCAGCGTTTCGATGGCCGCGCGGCTCAGCTTGCGGGTCTCCACCGTTTCCTTTTGCATCAGAAACCCGAGGTCGGCGGCAGTGCGCATGGCCCAGGCATCGCCGATCTTCATCACTTGAACGCCGCGCCCTTCGTAGCGTTTGCGCAGATGCACCAACGCCTCGGCCGGGTCGCAGCCATGGGGCATGCGACCGGCAAGCTCGCGCACGGTTATCGGGTCTGTTGTGGCAAACAGCACCGCTTCGACCATGCGTTCCTGCTCGGCCATGGGTGGGGCTTCGAACAGGCTTTCTTCTTGTTCTTCAGGGCGTTCTGTCACGTGGGACATCTTTCTTGCGCACCTCGATTGGGGCGAACGTGTCGGTTTGGCGGATGGTCAGATGCCCCTCTTTCACCAGTTCGAGACTGGCCGCAAAGGTGGCCGCAGTGGCCGAGCGGCGCCGCGCGGGATCGGTGTCCCAGCCTTCGGGCAGATAGCTGAGGATGTCGGTCCACGCGCCGGCAAAGCCAATCAGACCGCGCATCCGTTCGAGTGCTTGTTCCATGGTGAAGACTGCGTCGCGGTCCATGGTAAAGGGACGAAATTCATCCTTGGTGCGAATGCGCGCATAGCCCTGCATTAGATCCAGCAACGTTGCCGAATAGGTCACGCGCCGCACGCGCGTCACTTCTTGGGTCTGGCCACGGCCAAAGAAATCGCGCCCCAGTTGGTCCCGCGCCATCAGTTTGGCGGCGACATCGCGCATGGCTTGCAGGCGTTCAAGCTGAAAGGCGAGATGTGCGGCCAGTTCTTCGCCGGTGGGCCCCTCTTCTTCGGGGTCGGGGGGCAGCAGCAATCGGGATTTCAGGAAGGCAAGCCAAGCCGCCATCACCAGATAGTCAGCCGCCAGTTCAAGGCGCAGCGCCTTGGCTTTCTCAACAAAGGCGAGATATTGGTGTGCCAGCTGCAAGATCGAGATTTGCCGTAGATCGACCTTTTGCGTGCGCGACAGGGTCAGAAGCAGGTCCAGCGGACCCTCATAACCGTCGACGTCAACGATCAGCGCCTCGGCGGCAAGGCGTTCGGTCACAGACAGCGTGTCTTCTTCGAAGTCGTCGTTAGCCATGCAGCCGATCACCCAAAAGCGCCTCAAGTTCGGCGTTGAGCTCGGCAATGTCAATGTCATCAGGCGTCCGGCGCGCATTCAGCGCGGCCTCGGCTCGGGTTTGCGCAGCGTCGGTCATCTGACCCGCCGCATTGGCCACCGCGATGCGGTCGGCCAGCGGGGCGTTGCAATAAAGGATCACGTCACAGCCGGCCTCTAACGCGCGGGTGGCGCTTTGGGCGGGTGTGCCGGATAGAGCCTTCATCCCGATATCGTCGGTCATGATCAGCCCGTCAAATCCGACATCCTTTCGGATCAGGTCCATAACATCGCGCGACAGGGTCGCGGGATCATCGTCGATGGCGCTGAATTGCAAATGCGCGGTCATGCCCATCGTTAGATCGTTGAGCGCGCGGAAGGGCGCGAAATCGGTGGCGGATAACTCATCCACTTCGTGCGGCACATGCGGCAGATCGTAGTGGCTGTCTGCGGTGGCGCGCCCGTGACCGGGCATATGTTTGAGCACCGGCAGCACGCCGCCCGCAAGGTGCGCGTCCGCGACCGCACGGCCAATTTCGGCAACTGCTGCCGGATCAGAACCGTAGCACCGATTGCGCAGGAACGGATGGGTGGCGTCGGTCATGACATCGACCATCGGCGCGCAGTTGCTGTCGATGGTCAGCGCGGCCAGTTCCTGTGCAATCAGGCGATAGCGGATGTACATAGCGCGCGGTGCATCATCGCCTGCGGCCTCGACAAAGTCCAAAGGCGGCGCCCAGTCGCGCCAGACCGGACCTGTCAGACGCTGCACGCGCCCGCCCTCTTGGTCAATTGTGATCGGGGCGTCGCGGCCCACGGCGTCGCGCATCTCGGAACACAAGCCGTAGACCTGATCGGGCGTATCGATGTTGCGCGCAAACAGGATGAACCCGAACGGGTCCGCCTCGCGAAAAAATGCCTTTTCATCCTTGGACAGGCGCAGCCCGTCGGCGTCTAGGATGGTGGCGCCAAAGTTCATCTGGTCACAACAGGGATGCAGTCGGCCCCTTCTGCAACCAGAGCAGAGCAAAAGCGGCGCGCGTCGCTCAGATCGGCAAAACCGTGCGCGCGCAGTCGGTAGAAGGTACGCCCACCGCTTTGCGCCTCTTGGATGACGCGATCCTTGCCGGTCAGATAATCGTCGAAGCGGGCGCGCATCGCGTCCCACTGTTGGCGCGCAAGATCAGCGCTGTCAAAGGCGCCAAGCTGCACCAGCCGGGTGCCAGCAGGCAGGGTTGCGGGGTCGATATCGCGCACCTTGCGCGTTGCACTCACGCTGGCAGGGATCACCTGCGCAGGCGCGGTGCGCGGACGCAATGCAGGGCGCAGCGACACTTTTGGTCCCGGGCCCGAAATCACAGCTTGCACCGTTGCCGGCTTGGGCTCTGGCGTGGCGACGGTGGCCACCACCGGAACGGCAGCAGCCTCGGTCACAACTTCGATCGGTTCTGCGCCTTCGATCAGACGGCTGACCAGCGCGTCAATTTCAGCGGCCTGTGTGCTATTGCCCGCGTCAAGGCTGGCCGCGACGTCCAAAGGCGCGGGTTGTTGCACGGGCGCAACCCTATCTGCCGCGGCCGGATCATCCTCTTGCGCCAGATCAAGCGGTGCCGGCGCCAGCAGCAGCCGCTCCGTCGGGGCGGAGGCGGCCGCGCCTGCGGCAACCTCGTTTACGGAAAGGCCAGTGTTTTGTGCCAACTGACCGCCCGGATCGTCGGGGCGCACGCGCATTTCTCCGCTGGCGGCTTGCACCACGGGGATGCCAGAGACATCGCGCATAATCAGGTTGTAGGACCACACCGCAACACCTGCGATCAACGCCAGTGACGCGCACGCGCCGGCCAGATTAGTCAGTTGTTTCAATTGGTTGCCTTGCGGTGCTGGGTCCGGCGCATCATGCGTCGTCCCAACATATCCCACGTCGTGGGTATAATGCATCTGTGCCATGTTTGCCTCATCGCCCCTGCGGATACGTGCCCACAAAGGTCATTTATGCTTCGCCTGAAAGCCCCGGTTTTAGGGGTCTTACCGCAGCTCGTTGGCCGGGGTTACACCCAAGATACCAAGGCCAGCGGCAATAACAAGCATCGTGGCCCGCGCGAGGCCGATTTTTGCTTGCGCGGTGGCGGCGTCGTCTTGGATAAAGCGCAGCTCGGGAACGTCGTTGCCCCGGTTCCACAAGCTGTGGAACGCGCTGGCCAGATCATAGAGGTAGAAGGCCACCCGATGCGGTTCATTGCTGCGTGCGGCTGTTTCAACGAGGCGCGGCCATTCAGCCAGCTTGGCGGCCAGTGCCAGCTCCGCCTCATGCGCAATCAAAGACAGGTCCGCGCCTTGCAGCGTTGCCTCATCGGCCGCAATTCCGGCCTCTTCGGCTTTGCGCAGCACCGACGCGCCGCGCGCGTGCGCGTATTGCACGTAGAACACCGGGTTTTCGCGGCTTTGTTCCAGCACCTTGTCAAAATCAAAGTCGAGCGGCGCGTCATTCTTGCGCGTCAGCATGTGAAAGCGGGTGACGTCCGCGCCGACCTGATCAACCACGTCGCGCAGAGTGACAAAGGTCCCCGCCCGCTTTGACATCTTGAACGGTTCGCCGTTCTTGAACAGCTTGACCAATTGCGTGAGTTTGATGTCGAGCGGCACGGTGCCCCCCGACAGCGCGCTGACCGCGGCCTTCATCCGTTTGACATAGCCGCCGTGATCGGCGCCAAAGACGTCGATCAGCGCGTCGAACTCGCGGGTCACTTTGTCATAGTGATAGGCGATGTCGGGCGCAAAATAGGTCCAGCTGCCGTCCGATTTCATCACCGGGCGGTCCACGTCATCGCCGTGTTCGGTGGATTTGAACAAAGTCTGTTCGCGCGGTTCCCAATCTTCGGGCTTCTTGCCCTTGGGCGGTTCCAGCACACCTTCGTAGATCAGGCCCTTGCCCTGCAGATCCTCAAGCGCGGCCTCAATCCGCCCGGTCCCGTAAAGCGACTTTTCGGAAAAGAACACGTCCATCTCGACGCCCAAAGCGGCGAGATCTTCGCGGATCAGGTCCATCATCGCGGCGGTGGCAAATTCGCGGATCTCGGCCAGCCAGAACTGTTCGCCCTTGTCGACAAAGGCATCGCCGACCTTGTCCTTGAGCGATTGGCCCACGGCGATCAGATAATCGCCAGGGTATGTGCCGTCTTCGAAGGCGACCTGCTGCCCATGCGCTTCGAGGTAGCGCAGGTACACGGACCGGGCGAGGACATCGACCTGCGCGCCACCGTCGTTGATGTAGTATTCGCGTGTGACGTCATAGCCCGCAAAGGCCAGCAGCGACGCAAGCGCATCCCCAAACACGGCGCCGCGGGTATGGCCGACATGCAGCGGCCCGGTGGGGTTGGCGGACACGTATTCCACATTGACCCGCAGCCCCTGCCCCATGGTCGAGCGCCCGAAATCAACGCCTTGAGCCAGGATCGCCGCCACGACCTGTTGCCAAACCACCGGCGCCAGCCGCAGGTTCAAAAACCCCGGCCCCGCCACATCGGCACTGGTGATCCGGTCATCTTGCGCCAATTCGGTTGCCAACGCCTCGGCAATGTCGCGCGGTTTTTTGCCTGCCGGTTTGGCCAGCACCATGGCGGCATTGGTGGCCATATCTCCATGCGCCGGGTCGCGCGGCGGCTCGACCGTGACATTGTCGGTGGCCAGACCCGCAGGCAGGGTTCCCGCCGCTTCAAGAGAGCGCAGCGCATCAAGCACGAGGGCACGAATGTCAGCGAAAAGATTCATCGGTCCGGTCCAGCTAGAGGTGAGGGCCATGTACCATGGCTCTGGGGCGCGTCAAGCACCGCCGATCAGCCGGGCGTGTTCCTGAATGGCAAAGCGGTCCGTCATGCCAGAGACATAGTCGCACACGATCCGCGCCAGCGCCGATGTGTCCCCGGCAGCCGCCGTGACATCGCGCTGCCATTCACGCGGCAAGTGCTGCGGTTGCTGCAGATACAGCGGAAAAAGGTCATGCACGATGGCGGTAACCTCGGCGCGTTTGTCCATCACTTGCGGCGCGCGATACATGTTGACGAACAAAAAATGGCGGATCTGTTGCAGATCGGACCAAAGCGCATCTGAAAACCGAATGACGGGTCGACCCAAAGCCCGAAGTTGCGCCACGTCATCAGCCTGCGCATCCGCCAACAATTGCTGCGACGTGACAACCACGTCGCTGACCATCGCGCCAAAAACCCGCCGCAACCCCTCGTGCCGCCGCCGCATCTGTTCGAGACCCGGGTAGAGCTGATCGACCTCGGCAAAGGCATCGCGCACAATGGGCAAATCACACATCGCATCTTCGTCGATTAACCCGGCGCGCAGGCCGTCATGCATGTCGTGATTGTTGTAGGCGATGTCATCCGAAAGCGCCGCAACCTGCGCTTCGGCACTGGCGTGTGTGGCAAGCTCGAGGTCGTGCACGGCGGTGTAGTCAGCCAGCGCTGCGGGCAGAGCACCGGTGACCGGTCCGTTATGCTTGGCAATCCCTTCCAGGCATTCCCAGGTCAGGTTCAACCCGTCAAAATCGGCGTAATGGCGTTCAAGCTGGGTCACGATCTTGATCGCTTGGGCGTTGTGATCGAACCCGCCATAGGGCGCCATCAGATCGTGCAGCGCGTCTTCGCCGGTGTGACCAAATGGCGGGTGGCCCAAGTCGTGGGCCAACGCCACGGCTTCGGTCAGCTCGACATTCAGGCCAAGCGATCCGGCAATGGTGCGTGCCACCTGCCCCACTTCGATGGAATGGGTCAGCCGCGTGCGGTAATAATCGCCCTCGTGTTCGACAAATACTTGCGTCTTGTGCTTGAGCCGCCGAAAGGCTGATGAATGGATGATCCGGTCGCGGTCGCGCTGAAACGCCGAGCGAAACGCGCTTTCTTCTTCGGCAAAGCGGCGGCCCCGCGCGCGGCCGGGGTCGCTGGCATAAGGCGCATGCATGCGGCTGATCCTTGTCGCCTGTTTCGCTTGCGCATATATTGGACCTGGTAAGATATGAAAAGCGGACGCTCGATCCCATGAACATGCCCCCGTCTGTCACCTCGCGCGCATTTGAACGGCTGTCCGAGATTGGTGCCGCCGCATCCGGTCAGGCCCTTCGCGTCGCGGTCGAAGGCGGTGGATGCTCGGGCTTTCAGTATGAGATCGCACTTGACGCGCCAAAGGCTGACGACCTGATCCTCGAAGGGTCGGGTGAACAGGTTGTGGTAGATGCAATCAGCCTGCCCTTTTTGGCTGGTGCCGTGATCGATTTCACCGAAGAATTGATCGGCGCCCGGTTCACCATCGAGAACCCGAACGCCACCAGTTCGTGCGGCTGCGGCACGTCGTTTTCGATGTAATTTCTATTGACCGCTATGAGGCCCGGGCGAAAATCCCGAAAAATCTGCTGAAGGCGGGCGATGAATGTTCGGCCAATTGGATCAGATTGGCATCCTGCGGCGGCAAAGCCTCAAGCACGACATCGCGCATCTTTGACCAATCGGACTGCCGCGCCCGGGCCAGCGTCAGCAATGTCGCCGACAGTGACCGCAGCGCACTGGGCGCCGTGCGCCCCGGCTGAAAGGTACAGCGGCCGGTCGGAATTGCCGGGCCACTTTCCTGCCCGCCCATGATCGACACCGCCCAAGCCGCCACCAGATAGGTGTGATAGCTGTCGCTCAAGCTGGCGCTCGACGACGTGTCGATATGCGTGCTGCTGACATATTCGCGCACCGCATCTTCCCAGATCTCGTTTGGCGTAAACCCTGCCTGTCGCAAAGCGATGCAGATCTCGGCCAAAAGATCGATATTCTGTTCAAGAAAGGCAACGAGCCCCGCGTATTCCAAGCTCAGCACCGCGGCAAATGGCAGATCAGGGTCGCGCGCGCCATATTCAGACAGATAAAACACGATATGGGTCAGCTCATAGGCCGCCTTTTTGTTGGGCAGCGCGAAGGTGCTGGAGCGCGAGATGAAATTGCGCAGCCGATCATCGAGACCCGACATCGAGGACCCAAGCCGCACGCCGCGCCGGGCCAGAAGTCGGCGCGCCTCGGCACGTTGCAGATCGCTGAGCTCGGCGTCGACCAGTCCGTGACGCGCAGCTTTCGCGCATAGCCGTTCCATCTTGCACCCGAACAGGCCCAAATCCTCAAGGTCGAGACCAATAGACAACAAGAAGCGATAGTATTGCGGATAAAAGGTAAACCGCTCTTCCAACTCGTCATAGAAGGCCTGGTGAGCCGCGAGAATATCCGCTGAAACGGACGCGCTCGTCGCGTTTAATATGCCAAGCAGTTCTGCGTTTTCCTTGAGCCAGAACACATCCTCGCGGACCCGACGGTGATGGGCGAACCCTGCCACCATCGCTGGCAGGGTTTCACGTACAGGCATGCGGCGCGGCGCCGTGTTCAGTGTTATGACGTTGGTCATGTGTGGTTTCCCCCTCTCAACCGGTGCCGCACCATCAGGCTTATCACTCGGATCCGAGCAAGCTGACCACGTCGCCGCGGCTGTTGGGTGTGGCTGCTGAGGTAAACAGACCAGTCTGTGCCCCCTCATCAGCGGCGCCACGCACCGGATCCGCAGCCGAGGTAAACATCTCGATCCCTTCGCCGCTTGCGATCAAATGCCCAGACGGCGTCGCCGCCGAAGTGAACATGTGCACACCGTCGCCAAGCGGGGTGGCAGCCGAGGTGAACATCTCGACGCCTTCGCCGGTGAGCATTGCATCAAATGCAGTTTCGTCAGCGGTGGTGGTGAAAGCGGAAACAAATTTTTTGGCAGCAGCCATGGGTACTCTCCTATCGATTGGGGCCTACTCACCCCTTAGTTGCAAACACCATTTTTGATGCTCGCTAAAGGAGATTTAGAGAAGAGAAATTTTAGTGATGACCCAAGATAGCGCGACTTATCCACATTAGATTTAATTCGCAGCCGGATGATTTTTTGCCGAATTGATCGGAAATAAAGTCAGTGAAAAAAACTTATCCACAGGACTGAAATTGCACGGTTTTTTGCAAGAATGCCGCGGATTGTTATTCCGTAACACGAATCATTTTATTAATAAATCCTTAATTGACCGCACGCAGTTATTAACAGGTCGTTAACTATTTGCCCTGCGCGCTTGTCCTGACCCCCCAATTACGCCAAATGTGCAGGCAAGGAGGCGCCCATGAAAATTGCGACATTTAATATCAACGGGATCAAAGCGCGTGCCGATGCGCTGCCGCGATGGCTGGATCAGGCCAATCCCGACGTGGCGCTGCTGCAGGAAATCAAATCGGTGGATGAGGCCTTCCCGCGCCAAATCTTTGAGGACCGCGGCTACAATGTCGAAACGCACGGGCAGAAATCGTTCAATGGGGTGGCCATATTGTCCAAACTCCCGCTTGAGGATGTGACCCGCGGTCTGCCCGGCGACGAGAGCGACGAACAGGCACGCTACATCGAGGCCACCGTTGTTGGGGAAACTACGGCGCTGCGTCTTTGCGGTCTGTATCTGCCAAACGGAAATCCCAGCCCCGGGCCGAAATACGACTACAAGCTGGCCTGGATGGACCGCCTGCGTGACCGCGCGCGTGCCCTTTTGGCCGAGGAGACACCGTTTTTGATGGCGGGTGACTACAACATCATCCCGCAAGCCGAAGATGCGCGCCGACCCGATGCGTGGCGCGACGATGCGTTGTTCCGGCCAGAAAGCCGAACGGCCTTTCGCCGCCTCATCGCGCTTGGCCTGACCGAAGCGTTTCGCGCGCGCGTGCACGGACCGGAACACTACTCATTCTGGGACTATCAAGCCGGCGCATGGAACCGCGACGATGGAATCCGCATCGACCACTTTCTGCTCTGCCCGCAAAGCGCCGACCTGATGCGCGACTGTCAGATCGACAAAGCCGTGCGCGGCGAAGAAAAGCCATCCGATCACGTGCCGGTTTGGGTTGATCTCGCTGCCTGACATTTTCATCACAGCTGCGTTGGGGCGCTGGTGGCGACCGCTGCGCAGCACCATACTCAAGGCGTGAAAGGAGGTGTCCCATGATAAACCGACGCCGCGCACTGATGTTGGGCACGCTGTTGCCTGTTGCCTATGCCCTGCCCGCCTATGCCCAAACGCCTGAGATATATGCCGAAAATGGCATAGCCATCGATGGCACCGATGTCATGTCTTACTTTGTAGATGGCGCACCACAGCCAGGGAACCCCGCCATCACCCACACCTGGAACGGCGCCACGTGGCAATTTGCCAGCGTCGAACATCGTGATGCCTTTGCCGCCGATCCCGCGCGTTACGCGCCGCAATACGGTGGCTATTGCGCCTACGCGGTGAGCGAGGGCTACACCGCCAGCACCGTGCCGGACGCGTGGAAGATCGTGGATGACAAGCTGTACCTGAATTTCAGCCGCCGCATTCAACGCCGGTGGGAGCGTGACATTCCCGGCCGTATCGCAAGTGGCGATGCCAACTGGCCCCGGGTTTTGAACTGAACTCGCGCCGATCAAGCCTGCAGTTCGGCGTCCCAATAGAGAAAGTCGAGCCAGCTTTCATGCAAGTGGTTGGGCGGGAACTTGCGGCCCATATTGCGCAACTCCTCAGCCCCCGGTTGGCGCGGGGGCTTGCGCAGCGACAGCCCCGTGCGGTGCAGCGGCTTTGATCCTTTGCGCAGATTGCACGGGCTGCAGGCCGCCACCACGTTTTGCCAACTGGTCACACCGCCGCTGGAGCGGGGCACAACGTGATCAAAGGTCAAATCGCCCTTGGCGCCGCAATACTGGCAGCGGAATTCATCCCGCAAAAACAAATTAAAGCGCGTGAAGGCCACGCGCTTTTGCGGTTTGACATAGTCTTTGAGAACCACCACCGACGGTATTCGGATCTCGGTGCTTGGGGATCGGACGACCTCGTCATATTCGGCCACGATATCGACCCGGTCGAGCCAGGCCGCCTTAACCGCCTCTTGCCATGGCCAAAGCGACAAGGGGTAGTAACTGAGCGGCCGGTAGTCTGCATTCAGCACCAGTGCCGGGTGCTGTTTTAACGCAGACGGGCTGCGCACAAATTCTGTTCGAAAATCGCCTTCCATAAGAGAGTTCGCCTTCGCCCTGTCTGCCCGTTATGGCACCAGAGCGGACCAGCCGCTCTGATCAATATGAGTTGGACTATATATTGTGGAAACGCTCTGACAAGTCTCGACCCAGCCACGACATGTCGCAGTGCGCTTTATCGCAAAAACTGACGGTTTCGTGAGCGTTTCAAAACCCGATCAATGCGTTTAGGGCAAATCGGCCACGCTTTGCCACCCGTCATTGCGACATTGATCTGTGCGCAGCACCGGCGGACCGGTTGTGTCTGTCAACGCGGCACCGTCGTGCGCATAGCGCAGCAGGTCGTATATCGACAGTACGGTGCAGAACTGTGACAGGTTTTGCAAACCCTGATCATTTGCCAGAATGACCAGCACGCCGCGCAGAGTGCTGTCGTTTTGTCGCCCCAGACGGACCCGAAACCAGCTGAAAGAGGTCGTTTCCGCCAATCCGTCGAGATTTGCCACGATATTGCTGTGCAGCACGTGGTCCGTGCGCGCCCGCATCGCGTCCCAGGTCTGTAATTTGAGCAAATACACGTCGACGTCCGCCAGCGATGTGGGCTGTGTCCCATAGTCAAACGCACGCGTATCGGCATCCAGCGCGCGCAGCGTTTCAAAAAACCCCTGCCCCAGCGTGCCTTCGGCATACATCACGATGGGGCGGCCCAGGACCTCTTCCAACGGCACTGCACGCGCGTCAGGCGCTGGCGGCGGCGGCAGGTTTGGTACGTCGTCTGCTTCGTCGCTTTGCGTGACCGCGGCGTTGACCACGGGCGGCTGCGTGCCATCCGGCCTGCTCTGCATCAGCCAGACACCGCCTGAAAGCACGGCCATAGCGGCACACACCGCCGCCAAAAGCGCCTTGGCGTTCATCGGCTTACAGCCCCAGTTTGTCGCGCATAAAGGCCATCGCCACGCTGAGCCCATCGGGCGCGATCCCGTGCGCGGTCCCTTTCATGATGTGCGCATAGACGTCCTGCCAGCCTGCTTCTTGCAGTGCTTCTGCGGCTTGCGGCAGGGATTCTGGCGGCACAACGTCGTCCTGATCCCCGTGGATCAGCAACACCGGTGGACGGCTGACCACCTCGTCAACCAGCAACTCGGGCCGCAACAGCCTCCCGGAAAAGGCGACAATGCCGGCCACCGGATCCTCGCGACGCGGCGCGACGTGCAGCGACATCATTGTGCCTTGGGAAAAGCCAAACAGAACGACCTGCTCGGGCAGCACATCTTCGTCCACCATCAGCGCATCAAGGAAGGCGGTGAAATCCTCCGCCGCTGCCAGCAGACCGCGTTCGGCTTCCTCCTCGCTTGAGCCGTCAATCCAAGGGATCGGAAACCACTGATAGCCATTGGGCATCATCGGGATCGCTTCGGGCGCGTTTGGCGCGACAAACAGGGTGTCGGGCAGGTGTTCGCCCAATGGTTCGGCAAGCCCAAGCAAGTCGGCGCCGTTGGCCCCGTAGCCATGCACAAACACCACAACCGACCGCGTGTCACCCGAAACGGGCTGGATTTTCTCTGCTTGTAAAACCCGCGTCATGTGACCCCCTCGCGCCCTTTTGCCTTGCGGTAGTATGTGAAGAAAAGCCGCGCGGCAACTGCGCGCCATGGGCTCCAGTCCTCGGCCATGTGTCGCAGTGCGCGCGGCACCGGTCGCGTGGGCAAATCAAAGATCATGCGCGCCGCTTCCTGCAAGGCCAGATCGCCCGGCGCAAAGACATCTGGGCGACCCAATGAAAACATCGCGTAGATCTCTGCGGTCCAGACCCCGATGCCTTTGACGGCGGTGAGCGTCGCGATGACGTCGGCGTCCGGGGCCTGCCGCAGCGCGTCAAAGTCGATGCCAGCCTCGGCCAGCGCGATGGCATAGCTGATCTTTTGCCGGCTCAGCCCGGCTTGGCGCAAGCCGTCAGGCCCGGCAGTCAGAACACCCGCGGGTGTTGCGCATCCCGCCGCCTCCAGCCGCGCCCATATGGCAGTGGCCGACGCCACCGATACCTGCTGTGACACGATGGCGTGCAGTAGGGGGCCAAACCCGTCTGGACGCAGGCGCAAAGGCAGCGGGCCAACCTCCTCCAAAGCCCGCGCGAGCGCCGGATCGCGGGCGCGCAGCCATGCTGCACCTTCCGCAACGTCGTCCAAACAGGTGATCAGCCGCACGCGATACCCTCTGCCCAGGACAGCACCGTTGCGATGTCCGTTGTCGTCTCTTTTACCGCGCTCAGGTCCGGCTGGACCATGACCACGGGCAGGCCGATCTGACGTGCTGCTGTAATCTTGGGATAGCTGCCCGCACCACCGACATTGCGGGCGAGCAAGATATCGATCTTAAGCCTTTGGAAAAGAGCCACTTCTGCGGGCACATCAAACGGACCCGCGCCGAACACGTATTGGACCTGTCCCGACGTCGCATCGTCATGATGTTGTAGCTGACGCAAAAATACCGGCGCGTCGTGGTGGGCAAGGATTTCCGCGCTTTCACGCCCCGTCGCTGCAAAGACCCGCGCACCGGCGGGCAGCAGACCAACCGCCTGTCCAAGTGACTGCACCGTTGCCCAAGTGTCGCCCTGCTGCGCGGTCCACAGGGGGCGCGCATAGCGCAGGGACGGCAGGTCCGGCGCGATAGCGCGCGCCATATCCCGCAGGTCGCTGTCAAAGGCGTGGGTCATATCAACCACTGCATCTGCCCAGTCGAGCCCGTCGCGCATGCTGGCCACGCAAGACACATCATCGGCCGCCACTGCGCGCGACCAATAGATCCGCACCTTCGCGTTGCTTTGCATCAAAGCGTGCGCGGCATCGGCGGCGCGCGCAGAGCTGCCCAAGATCAGGATGCGTACCATGGCGTCACACTACGCGCGGGTCAGGCAGGCGCAAGCACCCGCGCGCCGGACGATGCGTGCGAGCCGCGCCACAAGGCGCCTTGCCGCCCGGGACCTGCAGCGTTAGGCATCTAACATGACACCCAACCAAGACATTCGGGCCATGCGCAATGTGGCCGTGCTGGTCGCAGCGCAGGCTTTTCTGGGCGCGCAGATGCCGATGATTTTTGTGATCGGTGGCCTCGCGGGGCAATCGCTGGCGTCCAACATCTGTTTTGCGACCCTGCCGATTTCGTTGATTGTCTTGGGCTCGATGGTGTCGGCGACGCCGTTATCGGCGCTGATGCAGCGCTTTGGGCGCCGCGCTGGATTTTTTGCCGGCGCGCTCGGCGGTGCGCTTGGCGGCGCGGTTGGCGCTTATGGGCTGTATGTTGCGTCGTTCCCGATCTTTCTGGTGGGCAGCTTTCTGACCGGCATCTACATGTCGGCCCAGGGCTTTTACCGCTTTGCCGCAGCCGACACGGCATCAGACGCATTCCGACCCAAGGCGATTTCCTACGTGATGGCAGGGGGTCTCGTGTCGGCAATCTTGGGTCCGCAACTGGTCAAACTGACCACCGATGCGTATGTCATCCCGTTTCTGGGCACCTATCTGGCCGTGATCGGCCTCAACGTCGTGGGCGCGCTGCTGTTTTTGTTCATCGACATTCCCAAACCACCCGCCCGCAGCGCGGATGCGCCCCGCGGTCGCACACGATGGGAGCTGTTGACCACGCCGCGCATCGCCGTTGCGGTCATTTGTGCCATGGTCAGCTATGCGCTGATGAACCTGGTGATGACCTCCACCCCACTGGCTGTCGTGGGCTGCGGGTTCAGTCAGAACAACGCCGCCGACGTGGTGACGGGTCACGTTCTGGCGATGTTTGCGCCGTCATTTTTCACCGGTCATCTGATCGCGCGCTTTGGGGTCGAGCGGATCGTCGGCCTGGGCATCGCGATTTTGGGCGCGGCCGGTGTGGTGGCGCTTTTGGATGTCACGCTAACGCATTTCTTTGTGGCGCTGATCCTACTGGGCCTTGGCTGGAATTTCGGCTTTATCGGTGCGACCACCATGCTCGCCGGCGCACACACCGTCGAAGAGCGTGGGCGCATGCAGGGGCTGAACGATCTGC
Source organism: Pseudomonadota bacterium (assembly GCA_039026855.1). Lineage (GTDB taxonomy): Bacteria > Pseudomonadota > Alphaproteobacteria > Rhodobacterales > Rhodobacteraceae > Tateyamaria. The sequence continues at coordinate 33,684 of JBCCLL010000018.1, forward strand.
TGGTCTTTGGCGGCGTAACCGTGGCGTCACTGGCGTCGGGCGGGTTGATGAATTGTTCGGGCGGCGACGCGGTTGAGGGCTGGACAGCCGTCAACATCGCGATGATCCCATTCCTGACGCTTGCGGGTGCATCGCTGATCTGGCTCAGCCTGCGGTCAAAGCCAGAGGCGGCCGCTCAGAGCTGAGGCGCTGAGACGCCAGTTCGGTACGCCTGCGGGCAAGCGTCCTTCGCCAACCACCAAAGGATCCCGCACCGCGCGATGCAATGTGGCGCGCGTCCCAATCGCAGGCCACAGCGCAGGCCGAGCGGCGCGTGGCACCCGCGGCACAGACAATTGGCGCAATGCACGTCGGGCCAGACTGGAAACCACCTTGCGATGGTCGTCCAACAACGGCACCCGCCCCGCCGCCTCGAGCGCGGGCACCGCGCGCAAAAACGCGGCAACCCCAGAGCCATATGCCAGCGCCCGCACGCGCTGCTCGGCCTTGGCCGGAGCACCCAAAGCCAGCGCCGCCGTCCACATCAACGACCCCGCCGTGGCGTCAATGTAGCGGTCAAAATGCGCCTGATCCTCAAACGGATCGCGATAGATGTCCCAGCGTCGCGCGGCGACCAATTGATCAAGCGGCGCGGTCTGCTCAGTCCCAAGGATCTGGGACAACGGCGTGGTCACTTCATGGGCGCGCACATCGCCACCCTGTGCAATTTCTTCCAATGCATCCCGCCACCACTGCAGTCGCATTTCGGCAATCATCGGCTCTGCGGTGACCCACGGCGCGCGGGCCACTTCCACGTTGAACGCATAAAGCGCAAACAGCGTGCCGCGCACCGAAACCGGCGCCGCCATGACGGTGCGAAAGCGTAACGGATCAGCCCTTTCCACGATCCGCGCGCAGGCGGCGAAAATGCTGTCCAAGCTCATTCCGGCGCAACCACCAGCAACGCATAGGCAATGTCCTTGCGCGCCGCGCGCCAATGATCGACCTCGGTCTGGTGTTCGCTGATCGCATCGGCCAGTGCGGCATCCGGTGCGCCTGCCCGCAGATGATCAAGACGCGCTTGCATCGGGTCATAATAGGCCTGCCAAGGCGCACCGACAATGATCCGATGGCCCAGCACGCGGTAGCCGGCGGCGCGGACCCGCGCCTCGATCCCCGCCAGATCGGTGATGGCGGGATAGTCATGCCAAAATGCGGCCACAGTGGCATCGGGCGGCGTGGACAACAGGACAGGTTCAGAAAACGCCACCTGTCCGCCGGGCGTCAGGGCAGCGCGCCAGGTGCGCAAGCCTTCGGTCACGCCCAAAAAGTATAGCGCGCCGGCACACCAGATCAGATCATAGGTTCCAGACAGCTCGCCAATATCACCCAGGCGCGCCTGAACCCGCGCGCCAAAATGGGCCACACGCGCCGCCGCTGCAGCAATGAAATGCGGAACCTGGTCAATCCCTTCGATCTGCGCCCGTGGCAAAGCCTCAGCCAGCGACACCAGATCAGCGCCGGGTCCACAGGCGGCGTCCAACACGCGGACATCCCCTGATATCGCTGCCAGATCCAGCGCCCACAGCACATCCGCCGGCGTCCCCGGCCCTTCCCGCGGCAAATCGCGGTGCACGGTGAAAAACGCCTCTTGCTGCGCTGGGGTCACGACAGCCCGTCCCGCACCAACTTCCAGCGCACCGCGTCCAGCAGCGCCTCAAATGACGCATCGACGATATTGGCCGATACACCCACAGTCGACCAGCGGCGCCCCTGCCCGTCCTCACTGTCGACGATGACCCGTGTGACCGCCTCAGTGCCGCCTTGGGTGATGCGCACCTTGAAATCGACCAACCGGATATCTTCAACATTGGTTTGATAGCGCCCAAGGTCTTTTGCCAGCGCACGCGACAGCGCGTGTACCGGGCCGCGGTCGATGCCTTCGGCATCCATGCTTTCGCTCACCGACAGCTTTTTCTTGCCATCGACTTTCAAAACCACAACCGCCTCGGACAGCGACACCATTTGGTCGCGCTTGTTCTTGCGCCGTTCGATGGAGACCCGGTAGCGCTTGACCTCAAAAAACGCAGGCAGCAGGCCCAATTCCTCGCGCGCCAGGATCTCGAAAGACGCTTGCGCGGTGTCGTAGCTGTAGCCTTCGTCCTCGCGCGCCTTGATCCGGTCGAGGATGCGCGCCAGGGCCGGGTGCCCCTTTTCGACGTCCAGACCCATATCGGCTAACCGTTTGCGCAGGTTCGACTGTCCGGCCTGGTTTGACATCGGGACGATGCGTGTGTTGCCGACTGTGACGGGGTCGACATGTTCGTACGTCGTCGGGTCCTTGAGGATCGCAGACGCGTGCAGCCCCGCCTTGTGCGCAAAAGCCGATGCGCCGACAAATGCCGCCTGTTTCCAGGGCACCCGGTTTAGAATGTCATCGAGCATGCGGCTTGTGCGCGTCAAACCGGCGAGCGCGTCATCGCTCACACCGATGTCAAAGCGGCTGGCGTAGGGTTCCTTGAGCTTGAGTATCGGGATCAGGGTGGTGAGGTTGGCGTTGCCGCAGCGCTCACCAAGCCCGTTCAGCGTGCCCTGCACCTGACGCGCGCCCGCATCAATCGCCGCCAATGTATTGGCGACAGCGTTTTCTGTGTCATTATGCGTATGGATGCCCAGATGATCACCGGGAAGACCGCTTTCTACGACGGCGCGTGTGATCTTGTGCACCTCATGCGGCAGCGTTCCGCCATTGGTGTCGCACAAAACAATCCACCGCGCGCCTGCTTTGTGGGCCGCGTGCACCGTCTCCAAGGCGTATTCCGGGTTGCTTTTGAACCCGTCAAAGAAGTGCTCGGCGTCAAAGATGGCTTCACAACCGCGCGCAACCACGTGGGCGAAACTGTGAACGATGTTGCCCGTGTTTTCGGCGAGGGTGATGCCCAGCGCAGTGTCGACATGGAAGTCATGCGCCTTGCCCACCAGACACACAGTGTCGGTGCCCGCGTTCATCACCGCCGCCAACACGTCGTCATTTTCCGCACTGATGCCAGCGCGCTTGGTCATGCCAAACGCTGTCATGCGCGCGCGCGTCTTGGGCGCTGCATCGAAAAACGCGCTGTCGGTCGGGTTCGCCCCGGGCCATCCCCCTTCGATATAGTCGATGCCCAAGGCGTCGAGCGCCTGCGCAATCGCGTGCTTTTCATCGGTGGAAAACTGCACGCCTTGGGTCTGCTGCCCGTCGCGCAGGGTCGTGTCGAACAGGTAGAGGCGCTCGCGGCTCATTTGCCACCCCAGCAGCGGGCGCTGGCGCGCCTCAACCTTCCAGGGCACGGCAACAAACACCCATGTGGAAGGACGCAGTCAAACCCCGCATTTGCCTTTTGCTCATAGATCACATCACCACGTGATGTCCCGCGCCCGGGGTCCGTCTGCGCAGGGGCAGCCCACGGTGAAATTGATGCGAAGCTCATGCCAGAGATTCCAGTTTTACCGGGTCAAAATCCGCCCCTGGCACCAGATCGATGCCGTCTTTGCTCATTCGGACTTCAACGCCCGCGGCAACCAGCGATGCTTTCAGTCGGTCGACTTCTGAAAAATCCTTGGTCGCCATCGCCGTTTCCCGCGCCGTTCTGAGAAGCTCAACATATTCGATGAAATCGAACGCTTTGGGAACGGCCCATTCCGGTGCCTCATCGCCCATCAATCCGAGAAATTGCAGGCTGTGACGCAGTGTGGCCACGTCGTCCGCCAGTGACAACTGGTGCAATTCGGCAATCGCCCCGGCCGTATTCAGATCATCAGAAAGCGCTTTCACAACGGCAACATGCGGATCACCGCGACCAACGCCCTGCATCGCTTGCGCGTACCACTTTTTCAGCGTCTTTTCCGCCTGCTGCCGCTTCGTTTCGGTCCAGTCCATCGGCTTGCGATAGTGCGTCGACAAAAACACAAATCGGATCACCTCGCCCGGCACACCCTGATCCAACAAATCCCGCACGGTAAAGAAGTTGCCAAGAGACTTGGACATCTTCTTGCCCTCGACCTGCAGCATCTCATTGTGCATCCACACATTGGCAAAGCCATGCCCACTGCACCGGCTTTGCGCGATCTCATTTTCGTGGTGCGGAAAGGCCAGGTCATTGCCGCCGCCGTGGATGTCAAATTGCGGGCCCAAAAGCTCAAAGGCCATGGCCGAGCATTCGATGTGCCACCCCGGTCGCCCCCGACCCCACGGGCTTTCCCAGCCGGGCAAATCCTCCGACGACGGTTTCCACAGCACAAAGTCCATCGGATCTTCTTTGTAGGGTGCCACCTCAACCCGTGCCCCTGCGATCATGTCGTCCACCGACCGACCCGACAGCGCCCCGTATTCGGCATATTTGCGCACCCAAAAGAGCACGTGACCGTCAGCCTCATAGGCATAACCGTCTGTGATCAAACCCTCGATCATCGACACCATGTGCGGAATGAACGCGGTCGCGCGTGGCATCTCATTGGGTTCAAGCGCACCTACAGCCGCCATATCGTCAAGAAACCACTGCGTTGTTTCTGCTGTAATGTCCGAGATCGGCCGCCCGCTTTCGGCCGCGCGCGCGTTGATCTTGTCATCCACATCGGTGAAGTTCCGCACGTATTTCACGTGATCCGGCCCGTATGTCCGGCGCAGCAGGCGAAACAGCACGTCAAACACAATCACCGGGCGGGCGTTACCGATATGGGCGCGGTCATAGACGGTGGGTCCACAGACATACATCCGCACATTGTCCGGATCGAGCGGTTCAAACGCCTCTTTCCGACGGGTCGCGGTGTTGTAAAGCTGGATCGTCATGGCACGTCTCGCGTCACAGGTTGGCGCGGGCCTAGCAACTCTGATCTGTCATGCAAACAAAGAACCGGCCCGCTGAAGAAATCAGCAGGTAATGATGCAGGGGATGCAAACACGACCGGTCATAGTGCCGACGTAGCAGGCGCGCCGCAAAGCGGTCAAGCCTTGATCGTGCCGCGCGACTTGGGTCACAGTCCGGCCATGACACGCGATGAGGCTGACACAATCTGCGCCGCGCTGCCAGGTGCTGCTTATCTGAGCCACGCCGAGGGCGGCCTCGATGCATGGAAAGTGGGCGGCAAGATGTTTGCCTGCTTTGGCCACAGCGACGACGGCATTTCGGTCAAGACAGACAGCGTGGACACCGCCACTTTTCTGATCGATATCGGTGCCGCGCAACGGGCCAAGTACTTTCACCGCTCGTGGGTGCGCGTGACATTTGCTGACACAGACATCGACGAAGTGCGCGACCGCATTCACACGTCATACGGATTGATCCGCGCCAGCTTGACGAAAAAGGCGCAGGCCGCGCTTGCCCCGTGGCCCACGCCCGACTGATCCGCCCACATTGACATCGCCGCCCGCCTCTGTCGGATTGCACCGCATCTCAGCGGAGCGCGGCGCATGCACCTTTCACACCGGATCACAACGCTCACCGGCGACGGTGCAGACGGGTGGGACGTGTTTTACAAAGCCCGTCAGATGATTACTGACGGGATACAGGTCACCGAACTCACTATCGGCGAACATGACATCCGCACGGCCGCCCCGATCTTGCAAGAGATGCACAAAAGCGCGCTTGGCGGTCACACCGGCTATGCCATGGTGCCCGGTACGGATGATCTGCGCGACATGGTGGCGGCGCGCACGCAGGCGCGCACCGGCGTGCCAACCACCCGCGCCAATGTCCTGATCACTCCGGGCGGTCAATCGGCGCTTTTTGCCGCGCATGCGGCCGCGTGCGATCCGGGCGATGTCGCGCTCTATATCGATCCCTACTATGCCACGTATCCCGGCACGATCCGCGGGGTCAGCGCAATTCCCCGCGCCGTTGCCGCGCAGGCCAAAGACGGATTTCAACCCCGCGGCGCAGACATTGCGGCGGCCGCACAGGGCGCAAAATCGCTTTTGATCAACACGCCGAACAATCCCACCGGCGTTGTCTATGCCGAGAAAACGCTGACAAGCGTTGCCGAGGCGTGCGTGAAACACGACCTGTGGCTGATCTCGGACGAGGTTTACGACACCCAAGTGTGGGATGGCGCGCATCTGTCACCGCGTGCGCTGCCAGGCATGGCCGCCCGCACGCTGGTCGTGGGATCCATGTCCAAAAGCCATGCCATGACCGGATCGCGCTGCGGTTGGGTGATCGGCCCCGAGGCAGCCATTTCGCATCTGATCAACCTGGCCACGCACACAACCTATGGCGTCCCGGGATTTGTACAGGATGCGGCCGGGTTTGCGCTGAGCCTTGGCCACGCCTTCGAAGCTGAAATCAGCGCCCCTTTCCTGCGCCGCCGCGCACTGGCGCAGCGCATTCTGGCCGATCAAAATCTCGTCGGTTTGGTCCCGGCGCAGGGCGCGATGTATCTCATGCTCGACATTCGACCAACCGGGCTCAGCGGAGAGGATTTTGCGCACGCCCTGCTCGACCGGCACCAAATCGCCGTTATGCCGGGCGAAAGCTTTGGCCGGGCTGCCTCAGGCCACGTTCGGGTGGCGATGACCATCGCAGACGACGCCTTTGGTGATGCGCTGCGCACGCTGGTACACTTTGCCGAAGCGCAGATGACACGCTAGGCTGGCGGCATCGGTATAATGTCGGGGTCTCATGTTTCGCATTTTCACGTGGTGTGCGCTGTGTCTTTTGCTGCCGCTGGCCGCGGTCGCACAAACCTATCCGGACTATGACACACCCTATATCAACGACTTTGCGGGCCTGATCACAGACGCCGATCTGCGCGCCACACTGCACGACCAGCTGGTGCAACTGCGTCAGGACAGCGGGATCGAGATGACTGTCGTCACCCTCCCCAGCCAAGACCCCTATGCGCCCGATGCGACGCTGGAGGCATTTGCCACCGGGCTTTTTAACCACTGGGGCGTCGGGAATGCACAACGCAACGACGGCATCATGGTGCTGGTACTGCCCGAAGACCGGGCCATGCGCATCGAACTGGGCGCCGGGTATGCGCGCGATTGGGATGACATCGCGCGCCAGATCGTCGACCGCAGCTTTCTGCCGTTTTTTCGCGACGACAACTATCAGGCGGGTATCCTGGCGGGCTCCACCGCTGTGATCGAACAGATTGCCGTGCCGTTTTCCGCGGGGTCACGTCCAAAGGCCACTTCGGGCGACCCCGCAATCTGGCCGCTGCTTGTGATCATTGGCACGCTCATGCTGTTTTTTGCGCCATGGGCCTGGTTTGGCGATCTGTTCATGCGGCGGCGAACCTGTCCACAATGCGGCGCCAAGGGCACGCTGCGGGTCACCCGCCATACGCTCTACCACGCCACGGCGGACACCCCCGGCCGGCAGGAGCGCATCGTGACCTGCACGCAATGCAACTACCGCGATGTGACCACGATCCGCTTGCCGCGCAAACGCGCCGCTTTCAGCAAATCATCCGGCGGATTTGGCGGCGGGCGGTCGGGTGGCGGCGGCGCGTCCGGCCGGTGGTAGGCTATGCGCCCTGCCCGGTGGCAAGGCGCATAACAGACATCAGAACCGGAACGACCCGCGCAGCGTGAATGTGGTCGCATCCGCGTCCACACCGGTGCCGCTGATGTTGTCAAACGAATGCTCAAGCAGTTCTGCGCCGATCACGTACTGATCGGTGATTTGATACGCAAAGCCGATGCCGAAGAAATCTCCGCCTTCGCTGCCGAGCGAGGTGTCCACTTCGGCCACGCCGGCGGTCAAATAGCCCAACACTGGCCCAAAATCATACCCCGCCCGCAGCTTGAGCCGAGAGACGTCATCGACAGTGGCCGCCCCGGCAAGGTCCACATCCGTGCCGTCGTAATCGACCTCACCGCCCAGAACAAAGGTGCCAAAGTCATACTGATACCCGGCATGCACGCCAAACAGCACGTCGTCGCCATCGGCCGCGCCGCTGCCGTCCACGTCGATATAGCCCAGCTGCAAACCGACATAAGGACCGGTCCAGTCACCGCCGAGGCTTTGCACCGGTGGCGCGGCTTGGGCGACAGGTGCCTCGGGCAACGATCCGACCGGATCCGGGCTGCCTGCGACAGCAAAACCGCCGGTCAGGCCAAGCACGCTCACCGCTGTCATCATCGTTTTCATGTCTCTGCTCCTTCGTCTTAATTGGATGGTGGTGTTCACTTAGGAGCGTAAAGCATGTCCTTGTAGTACAAGGTTTTGTGACCTGCGTCGGTTCGGCTGAAAGCGGCTGATTGGCGCCAAACCCGCGGCAAATTCCCGCCAAAATGCAGGTCGCAATCAGAACAGACTGTCGCGCAGAGACAATGCACGCTGACCCCAGCACTACTGCGGGAGGCAGTCTTGCAAGAGCCGATGAGCAAAATCGAACTGGTCTGCCGGACTATTGGCGCCACCCGCGGTCGGGCCGCGCGCGGCCGCCCCTGATCCACAGCGCACCCCTTAAATGCCACGCTGATCAGGACCTTGCCCATGAATGACGAATCCCCAAACCGCACCGTAACCCGGTCCGGCGGTCGCGCGGCGCGCCGTGCGGCCCGCGCCGCACCGCTCGCCACGCACCTGCGCCCCGTGCGCGCCGGCCTTGAAGGTGGCACCTATGCGCCCCTCACTGAGGCCGAAGTACAGCGCATACACAACGCGGCTCTCGATGCGCTCGAAACCATCGGTCTCGCCGATGCACCGCCCAGCGGTGTGGCATACCTGACCGGCGCAGGCGCGATCCAGGGTGAGGACGGCCGCATCCGGTTTCCCCGCGCGCTGGTCGAGGACACTCTGGCCAACGCAAACCGCACCATCACCTTGTGCGCGCGCGATCCTGCACACGATCTCGCGCTTGCGGGGACCCGTGTGCATTTTGGCACTGCAGGGGCTGCGGTGCATTTGGTGGACGCCAATGGTCGCGACTATGCCGAAAGCACCGTGCAAGATTTGCATGACGCCGCGCGCATCTGCGATGTGCTGGACAACATCCATTTCTGCCAGCGCCCGATGATCTGCCGCGATGTGCCGGACACGGTGGAGATGGAGTATAATTCGGTCTTTGCCTGCGTTTCCGGTACCACAAAACATGTTGGCACCTCGTTCAGCGATCCATCCTGCGTCCCGCCTGCGATTGAAATGCTGCACATGGTGGCGGGCGGCGAAGACGCCTGGCGGGCGCGGCCGTTTGTGTCGAACTCCAACTGCTTTGTTGTCCCACCGATGAAGTTTGCCCCCGAAAGCTGCGAAGTGATGGAGGCGTGCATCAAGGCGGGAATGCCGGTGCTGCTGTTATCTGCGGGCATGTCCGGGGCGACGGCGCCGTCCACCATCGCTGGCGCCATCGTTCAAGCGGTGGCCGAATGCCTGGCCGGCCTGGTTTATGTCAACGCAGTGAAACCCGGCGCGCCGGCAATCTTTGGCACATGGCCATTTGGGCTTGATTTGCGCACGGGTGCGATGTCCATCGGATCGGGCGAACAGGCGCTGCTCAGCGCGGGCTGCGCACAGATGCACCGGTTCTACGACCTGCCCGGCGGCGCCGCGGCCGGGGCATCAGATTCGAAACTGCCAGACATGCAGGCCGGTTGGGAACAGATGAACAGTCTGGTGATGGCAGGCCTCTCTGGTCTGAACATGGTCTATGAGGCGGCGGGCATGCATGCCTCGCTGCTCGGGTTCTGTCATGAAAGCCTGATCCTTGGGGACGACATGATCGGGCAAGCGCTGCGCTGCGTGCGCGGGATTGAGGTGACGGACGAAACCCTCGCGCTCGACCAGATCGCCGAGGTGTGCATGGGCGGACCGGGTCATTATCTGGGCACAGCACAGACCCTGTCACGGATGCAAAGCGACTGTGTCTACCCCGCCTTGGGCGATCGAACCTCGCCCAAAGAATGGGCCGAACGCGACAAACCCAATCTGATTGAAAAGGCGACGGCCCGCAAACACGAGATCCTCAGCACGCCGCCCGCTGCGGCCCTGCCGCCGGAGATCGATCTGGCGATCCGCGACCGTTTCAACATCCATTTGAAACCGTTTCAATAAATTCGGGTCCAGCCCTTGGGGCAAGACCGGACCCGATGCAAGGCCGCCGCATCGAGGGTGCGCGGCGCGCCTTGCTTACCCTTGCGACGGCGGCAGGATGCCCGCCTCTTCAGCGGCGGCAACCTCTTCACCGTCAAGCGCGCCGTCCGCGTTCAGATCCATCGCCGTGAACGTGTCCACAGTGATATCAGGGTAGCCGACCTGAACCTCATCAAGCGTGAGCACCCCGTCGGCATTTGTGTCGAGATCGGCCGCGGCCTGCGCCAGCGCAAGCGCCGGTGTCACAGCCAACAAAGCAAACGTGGAAAGGAATTTGGTCATGGTGACCTCCTGTTTTTTGCGGTTGCAAAGACGCATCTTCGCGCCTTCATGCGGTTAGAGCGGCAAAGTGGGCAACGCATCCCAGGCCCTGTGAGAGCGGGCAGTCACACGCCGAAAGCGTGCTGGCAAACCGGCAAGGTCCTGCCGAAAAGTGGCGACCAACCGCAATCGGCAAAAAACCCCGGGATTGGCCTGCGGGTCCGGAGGCACGATGTTCATCGCATGCCAGAAAAAACCAAACCCCACGCCCAGCTTGTTCAATTGCTGCCGTCGCTGCGACGTCGGGCGCGACGCTTGGCACGCAGCCCTGTGGATGCCGAGGACATCGTACAGGACACATTGCTGAACCTTTGCGCGCGGCTGTCATCCGGGGGCCAGATCGACGATCTGCGCGCGTACGCCATGCGCAGCCTAACCCACCGCGCCCGTCGCGATTGGGGCAAATCGGACCCACAAGCCTATGAGGATGACATGCTGATCACAGGGGACGCGACCCAACACCTCAATTGCACCGAAACGCTGCGCGCAATCGACGACCTGCCCGCCCCGCAAAGGCGGGTGATGCGGCATCTTGTGGCCGGCGAGACGTCACCCGGCGCCATCGCCCGTGCCACCGGCCTGCCGGTTGGAACCGTGATGTCACGGCTCGCCCGTGCGCGTGCGCGCCTGCGCGATGCCTTGGGGGAGAGCGACTGAATATTTTTGCTGCGGATCACGCGCCCTTTGCGCAGCGCCAAGATTTTTCGTCGAAAAATCGTGGCCGGCGGTAAAAGAAAAACGGAGGGCCAAGGCCCCCCGTGAGTTTCGCCGTACAGGCTCCATATGTTAACCGCCCGGTACTTTTCTGCCTGCGGCCTGTACGTCGTCCAGAGCGAGCGCACCCGCTCCGTGTCAAGGTGGGAGGAGCAAAACGTCCGCCCCACCCGTCTCGTTGGGAGCCAAACCACAGCCAAGCTCCGTCGCGCCGCCGGTGGGAGGCGCATCTACGGTCATGAATTGGGAGTGTCGCGCCCATCTGGCTCTTTTGCGACACCTTTGAAGGGACCATCGGATTTCTTTTTATCAAGAAATTGACCTGTCCGTTCATCTCTCTTCATCCATTTGCCATCTGACATCTGGAATTGAGTGCGAGCTGTAACCGCTCCTTTGCGATAGTTATCCCCAGTATTCTTGGCCATAACTTTTTCCTTTCACAAATTATCCACAGGCAGACTCACAGGAGTTATCCTTTTTCGTGGACGGATCTCAGCACGCTATTGATCCCCAATTCGGGCTATGTTTCCCCTTTCTATGTCGACCCGTAAGGGCCGAATTGGTTTCTCCGGCAGCGTGCTTGGCGTTTGCCGGAAGAGCCGGGGGGTGGTGCGCCAACACCGCTCCCCACCAACTCTCAATTTCTCAGCTACACCCGCTGGTCGCGCCGCAGGTGTTGCACTTCATGCAGGTGCCGTTGCGCACGAGCGTGTAGTTGCCGCATTCGCCGCAAGCCTCACCTTCGTAGCCCTGCATCTTGGCCTTTGTGCGGGCGTCGATTTGCATGACGGGCGCAGCGACGGCCGCGGTGGCCACAGCTGCAGTCTCAACAGACCCCAGTGCCTGTGCCGGAGCGGCAACTGCCACCGCGGCGCGTGTTGTTTCAGGCACCAGGGTCTGAGGCTTTCCCAACGGAACCTCGGCGCCTCCCTGCAAAACCACCAGGTCTTGGGGCACGCGTTTGCGCAAATACCCGGTTGAGCTGATCTGTTTGAGCACCTCAAGCGATTTGGTCGCAGCCGTTTCCGAGAGTTCTGAGACGTTGCTCACCCCCTCTTCCTCGCCGCGGCCCAGATCGTCGAATGTGGCGCCTTCCGGCTTCACATGTGCAAGGTCTGTGCGATCGAGATAGGACACCGCCAGTTCCCGGAACACGTAGTCGAGGATCGAGGTCGCGTTCTTGATACTGTCGTTGCCCTGCACCATGCCGGCAGGTTCAAATTTGGTGAACGTAAAGGCGTCCACAAACTCCTCCAACGGCACACCGTATTGCAGACCCACCGACACTGCGATGGCGAAGTTGTTCATCATCGCCCGGAAGCCTGCGCCTTCCTTGTGCATGTCGATGAAGATCTCGCCCAGGTTGCCGTCTTGGTATTCGCCGGTGCGCAGGTAAACCTTGTGCCCACCAACGATGGCCTTCTGCGTGTAGCCCTTGCGCCGTTGCGGCATCTTCTCGCGGTGACTGCGGACGATCTCTTTGACGATGACCTTCTCGACCACCTTCTCGGCCAGCACGGCGGCCTTTTCCTGGACCGACCCGGTTTCCAGCACTTCGGCTGCTTCGTCGTCATCCTCGACCAATGCGGCGGCCAGCGGCTGCGACAGTTTTGAGCCGTCGCGATAGAGCGCGTTGGCCTTCACTCCCAGCGACCACGACAATTCGTAGGCGCGCTGGCAGTCTTCGATGGTCGCATCGTTGGGCATGTTGATCGTCTTCGAGATCGCGCCCGAGATAAACGACTGTGCCGCGGCCATCATGGTGATGTGGCTGTCCACGCTCAGGAACCGCTTGCCCTTCTTGCCGCACGGGTTTGCGCAGTCGAAGATGTGGTAATGCGCTTCCTTGAGGTGCGGCGCCCCTTCGAGGGTCATTGTGCCGCAAACATGGTCGTTGGCCGCATCGATGTCCGCCTTGGAAAAGCCAAGGTGCCGCAGCAGATCAAAGGTCGGATCGTTCAGCTTGTCGGTGGGGATGCCCAGCACTTGTGTGCAGAACTCTTCGCCCAGCGTCCACTGGTTGAACACAAAGCGGATGTCGAACGCACTTTCCAGTGATGCATCCAATTTGGCCAACTCATTTTCGCCAAAACCGTGACCCATCAGCGTGGTGTGATTGATCGCCGGCGCGTTGCCGATGGAGCTGTGGCCCACAGCATAGCTAACGATCTCTTCGATCTGGGCGGAGCCGTAGCCGAGGTTCTCAAGCGCTGCAGGCACCGACCGATTGATGATCTTGAAGTAGCCACCTCCGGCCAGCTTTTTGAACTTCACCAGGGCAAAGTCGGGCTCGATCCCGGTGGTGTCACAGTCCATGACCAGACCGATGGTGCCGGTGGGCGCGATCACGGTCGACTGCGCATTGCGATAGCCGTGCTCTTCACCGAGCTTGAGCGCCTCGTCCCAGACCGCCATGGCCACGTCGATTAGCTGCGGATCAGGGCAGTTTGCGTGATCCAATGGCACCGGCTTAACCGCGAGCTTTTCATAGCCTTCAACAGCGCCATACGCAGCAGTCCGGTGATTGCGCATCACCCGCAACATGTGATCGGCGTTCTTGGCATAGCCCGGGAACGGTCCCAGCTCACCCGCCATCTCGGCCGACGTGGCATAGCTCACCCCGGTCATGATGGCGGTCAGCGCACCACACAAGCTGCGCCCCTCATCGCTGTCATAGCCAAAGCCCATATTCATCAGCAGACCGCCGATATTGGCATAGCCCAGGCCCAGCGTGCGGAAGTCATAGGACCGCTGCGCGATTTCCTTGGACGGGAACTGCGCCATCATGACCGAGATTTCCAGCGTCACAGTCCACAACCGCGCCGCGTGCATGTAATCCTCGACCTGGAACTGCCCATCCTTGAGGAAGGTCAGCAGGTTCATCGACGCCAGGTTACAGGCCGTGTCATCAAGGAACATGTATTCCGAGCACGGGTTGGACCCGCGGATCTCGCCATCTTCGGGGCAGGTGTGCCAGTCGTTGACGGTGTCGTGGTACTGAATGCCCGGATCGGCGCAGGCCCAAGCGGCATGGCCAACCTGTTCCCACAGGTCGCGGGCTTTGATGGTCTTGACCACAGATCCGTCGACCCGAGACGTCAGCTCCCAATCGGCGTCCTTTTCGACGGCGGTCAGGAAAGCGTTGGTCACGCGGATCGAGTTGTTCGAGTTTTGGCCCGAGACCGAGTTGTACGCCTCGCTGTCCCAGTCGGTGTCATAGGTCGGGAACTCGATGCTGGTGTGGCCCTGCTTGGCATAGTCCAGCACGCGCTTGATATATGTCTCCGGGATCGCGACCTTTTTGGCGTCTTTCACCGCTGCCTTCAGCGCAGTGTTTTTGCTCGGGTCGTAGGCGCCGTCCACCGCGCCATCCCAAGTGCTGATGGCCTCAAAGATGGCGTTCAGCTTCTGCTCGTGCATCTTCGAGCCGGCGACGATGCTCGCCACCTTTTGCTCTTCGAGCACTTTCCAGTTGATGAAGTCTTCAATGTCCGGGTGGTCGGCGTCTACGATCACCATCTTGGCCGCGCGGCGGGTTGTGCCGCCGGACTTGATCGCACCGGCAGCGCGGTCACCGATCTTGAGAAAACCCATGAGGCCGCTTGACTTGCCGCCGCCTGACAGCGGTTCGTCTGCGCCGCGCAAATGGCTAAAGTTGGTGCCAGTACCGGAGCCATATTTGAACAGACGCGCTTCGCGCACCCACAGGTCCATGATGCCGCCATCATTCACCAGGTCATCCTGCACCGACTGGATAAAGCACGCGTGCGGCTGCGGGTGCTCATAGGCCGACTTCGACTTGGTCAGCTTGGCAGTGAATGGGTCGACATACATGTGGCCCTGCGCCGGCCCATCGATACCGTATGCCCAATGCAGGCCAGTGTTGAACCATTGCGGCGAGTTTGGTGCGGCGCGCTGTGTCGCAAGCATAAACCGCATCTCGTCATAGTAGGCGCGCGCATCCTCCTCGGTCGAGAAATACCCACCTTTCCAGCCCCAATAGGCCCACGCGCCTGCAAGCCGGTCAAAAACCTGCTTGGACGACGTCTCGCCGGTCATCTCGGCATCTTTGGCCGCTTTGCGCCGCCAAAGGAACTCGGGCACGTCCGCTTCCTTCACCGGCTCGGTTTTGGTGGGCACGCCCGCTTTGCGGAAGTACTTCTGCGCGATCACATCGCTGGCGACCTGGCTCCACGTGTTGGGCACCTCCACGTCGTCCAAACGAAACACCACAGTGCCGTCCGGGTTCCGGATTTCGGACACGGTTGTCACAAACTCGAGCGCAGCGTAGGCGTCCTGCCCTGCGGTTGTGAACTGTCTTTCGATCTTCATCTTTACTGCCTCATCTTTCAGCGTTGCGCGATCGCGGTCGGGCGCACCTCCCCGCAAAACCTGTTTTTCCCGACAGACTAAGACCCCAGGCGGTCGACGCTCTTTTTGCGCCGTTTGTCCGCCAAAACCGATTGGTTTACGGTTGTTTCAATCCCTCGTGCTGCCTCACGTCCCACCCGTGTCGGCCACTAAATGTTGTGGTGCGTGACGCAGCCCACACAACTTGACGTATGTGCCACTATGCCGTCAACGAGATTTTTGATGTTTTTGTAACGAAAATTTCTTGACCTTAGGCACCGGCGCATCAGCACGTGATTCACCCACAATGCCGGATCGATTAACCATACGAGGCGCCGGTCTCTGCGATGCCCAGAAAACCAAATTTTTCCGCGTGTTTAGATATAAACGTCGATGCGGCGCGTGAAGTTATCCACAGGCAGACCCGGCAAACACAGAAAGCTTTTGCCGTGCTGCGGAAAATGTGATGCTGTGTCAAAAGCACTCCGAAAAGGCGCACTATGAGAACTCTTGCCCTGCTGATCATGGCTGCGCTGTCCGCCTGCGCGCCACAATATGTTGAGACTGTGGCCTCAGATCCCAGCGATATACCCGTGCGTCGGGCAACGTTTGCCGCTGACCCGGCCCCGCTCGATGCCGCATTTCGCGCCTCTTGCGACACACCGGGTGATGAAATCCGCCAGATTTCACGCGGTGTGTTGCAGTGCCGAATCCCCCCGCCGCCCGATTTGGCCGCGTTCTTGGTGCTGCAATATGACGGCGCGCTCGCGGCACCCACACTGGTGGTGCAAAAGGAAACCGAACAAGCTGTTGATTCCGTGGTCGTCGAACTCAGCTACTTTGCCGAAGTTGTCCAAAAGTCCGGCAATCCGCGGCGGATCTACTTTAGGCAGCGCAGCCTTGATGCGCTCATGGATGCCCTGCTCGAAGCGACCGGCGGCAATACATCGTAGATTTGCGGTATCTGGTCGGAGCGAGAGGATTCGAACCTCCGACCCCCTGTACCCAAAACAGGTGCGCTACCAGGCTGCGCCACGCTCCGACCTGCGGCTGCTATAGACCTGTGCTGCGCATTTGAAAAGGGGTCAGCAAGGCCACGCGGCCTGGCTCTGATCAAAACTTGGGTGCCGCAGTTGCGCCCCCGGCACAATCCCGATCTGCCGCGCCAGCCCACCGTTGATTTCCAGAACATGGGTCAGCCCATCGCCGCCAAGGATCGGCGTCTCATCCAGTGGCTGCGCCCGATGATGCACCGTTTTGACAATGCCCTGCGGATCGACAAACAGCATGTCCAATTCGATCAGCGTGTTGCGCATCCAAAACGACAGCCTGCCCGGCTGCTCGTAAACAAAGAGCATGCCCGCAGACAGTGGCATAGAGGTGCGGTGCATCAAACCCTGGGCGCGTTCGGTCGAATCGTCGGCGATCTCAACCGCAAACCGCGCCTGACCAAACTCGCCGCGCAGCCAAACGACATCCGGCGCGCAGGCCGCAAGGGCTGTGCCGGACCACAGCATCCACACCAGCAAAATCCGAAACGCGTGCATGCCGCCCCGCAAGGTCACTCTTCTCTCAGAGCTGCCTCCCAGGCGAGAACCTCAGCAGCCATACGGCCACGCTTACCATCGATGACACGCAGCGCCAATGCCTCACCCGGTTGCAGATCCGACAGGCCCGACCGGCGCAGCACTTCGATGTGCAAGAACACGTCATCGGCGCTGCCAAACACGTTGGCAAAACCAAACCCTTTGCCCTTGTCGAACCATTTGACGCGACCCGGTTCAAGCGGGCTTTGCATCACCTCATTCGGGTCTAGGTCGGCGATGTCGTCCAGCGTCGACAGCGTGTCCTGCGCGGGGGCCACAATGGCAATCACTTCGACCGCCTGCACCCCCCTGTCTGTATGTTGCACCTTGACGTCAATACGCGCGCCGTCAGCCACGGACGACTGCCCGAAGTTGCGCAACACGTTGACGTGCAAAAGTATGTCTGGTCCCCCAATGTCCGCGAGGACAAATCCATACCCTTTAACCGGATCAAACCACTTAACCGTCCCGCTGACTTGGTCTGCTTCGTGAGAGTCTTCGTGCACGACCGGTCTTTCGTTAACGTTTTTTATTTCAGTTGTGATGTGCGCTATTTTGCGCGCGATTGGCAAGATGTTAAAATCGTATGAATACAGAAGCATGCATTTCACGTATCATGAAATTCATGGGTTGAGACGCGTTACCGACCACTCATTTGATGGTTCATCTTTCACCCATCTGAACCGATCATGCAACCGTGCTGCACCATCGGCCCACAATTCGATCTCAACCGGTGTGATGCGAAAACCACCCCAATGTGGCGGCCGCTCTGGATCGGTGCCGTGCGCGTCTGCGGCAGCCTCAACCGCATCCATCAACGCTTGCCGACTGGCCAGCGGACGGCTTTGCTGCGACGCCCAGGCGCCAAGCCGTGATTGCAAGGAGCGCGACTTGTAGTAGGCATCCGCTTGCGGCCCGTCCTCGCGCGTCACGTGCCCGCGCACCCGCACCTGCCGATGCAGCGATTTCCAGTGGATCACAAACGCCGCCCGTTGCGCATGATCCAGCTCAGCCGCCTTGGCGCTTTGGTAGTTGGTGTAAAACACAAACGCGTCGTCCTCGATCTCCTTGAGGAGCACCATCCGCGCATTGGGCAGACCGGTCGCATCAACAGTGGCAAGCGCGATGGCGTTGGGATCGTTGACCTCGCTGGCCTCGGCCTCTTTCATCCACGCCCTGATGATGGTGATGGGATCATCACCGGCAAAGGGTCCACTTCTGTCACTCATGTCCGCCTCCTTCGAATGCCACTTGGCGTAGCTAGAGCAGCGTGCACCTGTGTGCAACTGCAGCGGCGCCTCCCTTGATGCGCAGGAACGCTTGGCCTAAAGCATAGCGCCAGACGCAAGCGGTGGGGCGGATGATGAGCAACGGATTAATGACAGGTAAGCGCGGCCTGATCATGGGCTTGGCGAATGACAAATCTATCGCCTGGGGCATCGCCCGTGCCCTGCATGACGCTGGTGCGGAGCTGGCATTTTCCTATCAGGGTGAGGCTCTGAAAAAACGGGTCGACCCGCTGGCCGCGCAGTTGGGCAGTGACATCGTACTGCCCTGCGACGTCGGCGACGGCGCGTCGATGGACGCATTGTTTTCCGATCTCAAAGAGCGGTGGGGCGAGCTGGATTTTCTCGTCCATGCCATTGGTTTTTCTGACAAAAACGAGCTGCGCGGGCGCTATGTCGACACCAGCCGCGACAACTTTGCGATGACCATGGATATCTCCGTCTACTCCTTCACAGCCGTCATGCAACGCGCGGAAAAGATGATGAAAAATGGCGGAAGTGCGGTGACCCTCACCTATTACGGCGCCGAACAGGTGATGCCGCATTATAACGTGATGGGCGTGGCCAAGGCCGCTCTTGAGGCCAGCGTCAAATACCTCGCCGAGGATCTGGGCAAAGACAATATTCGCGTCAACGCGATCTCGGCTGGGCCGATCAAAACCCTGGCCGCCTCCGGCATCGGCGACTTCCGCTACATTATGAAGTGGAACGAATACAACTCGCCGATGCGCCGCAACGTGACCATCGAAGACGTGGGCAAAAGCGCGCTTTACCTGCTCTCTGACCTGAGCAGCGGCACCACGGGCGAAAACCTGCACGTGGACGCGGGCTACCACGTTGTCGGCATGAAGGCGGTCGACGCCCCCGACATCGAAAAAGGCTAGGCGCGGTGTCCGAGATCACTCTGACACAGCTGGCCGCGTTCAACATCACGTTGCTGGCCGCCATGGCCGCGCCGGGACCGGCATTCCTGATCGCATTGCGCAACACCGTGCGCGGTGGCCGGCGCGCCGGCATTTTGACCGGCATTGGCCTTGCGAGTGTGGCGGCCATCTGGACCGGTTGCGCGCTTTTGGGCCTCGCTGCACTATTTGAACTTGTCCCCTGGCTATACTTTGCGGTGAAGGTCGCCGGCGCCCTCTACCTGATCTTCCTTGCCTGGGGTTTGTGGCGCGATGCTCGCGCGCCGCTTGGCCAGGATCATGCCACCAAATACGCGCGCCCGTTGCGGCAGGGCATGCTGGTCAACCTCGCCAACCCAAAATCGGTGCTCTTTGCCGGTGCGGTGATTGTGGTCATCTTTCCCTCCGGCCTCAGTGCGACAGCCAGCCTGCTGATCGTCTTCAATCATCTCTGCGTCGAAATCGCAGTCTACACACTGATGGCGCTTCTGCTTTCCACTCCCGCTTCGCAACGCAGCTATCTGCGCGTCAAAACCTGGGCTGACCGGTTGGCGGGCCTCATACTGGGCGCAATCGGGCTGCGCCTGCTGATCGAAAGGTAACCACATGGCTGACCAACTGCCGCATGAAAAAGGCTTCCACGTCAGTTGGGACCAGATGCATCGGGACAGCCGCGCGCTGGCCTGGCGGCTCGACGGGCGCGGACCCGACAACGGCAGCTGG
This sequence comes from Pseudomonadota bacterium, assembly GCA_039026855.1. Lineage (GTDB taxonomy): Bacteria > Pseudomonadota > Alphaproteobacteria > Rhodobacterales > Rhodobacteraceae > Tateyamaria. The sequence continues at coordinate 53,624 of JBCCLL010000018.1, forward strand.
CGCGCCGTGGTGGCCATCACCCGCGGCGGCATGGCGCCCGCGATGATTGTGGCGCGCGAGCTTGATATCCGGACGGTGGATACGGTCAGCGTCAAATCCTATCACTCCGGCGGCGGTAAAGCCGACCAGCGCCGTGACGCCCAAGTGCTGAAATCCCCCAATGACGCAATGATGGGTGACGGCACCGGCATCCTGATCATCGACGACCTTGTCGACAGCGGCAAAACCCTCGAACTGGTGCGCTCACGCTACCCGAAGGCGCATTTTGCCACCGTGTACGCCAAACCACAGGGCGAACCGCAGGTGGACACATTTATCACCGGGGTCAGCCAGGACACCTGGATCTTCTTTCCGTGGGACATGGCCCTGCAATATGTCGAACCTTACCGTGGCCGGGACTGAATTGCCCCTGCTTCACTTTGCCAAATAAACCGCCGCCGGAGGCTCCCTCCGCCGCCAAAGGGCACCGCCAGATGATCCCGACGCGCACCACAGCCACCTTTTCGCCGCCGGTTATGGAAGCGCGACGCTGGCTGGACGGCGTTGACTTTGCGCCCGAGCGCCCGCTGATCAATGTCAGCCAAGCGGCCCCGGTTGAACCGCCACCAACCGCCTTGCGCCAGGCCATGGCGGATGCGGCATTGGCCCGCGATGACGCGCATCTCTACGGTCCCGTGCTTGGCATGCCGGCCCTGCGCCGCGCGCTATCGGACCAGATCAACGTGCATTACGGCGCCGCAACATCCGCCGATCACGTTGCGATCACCTCCGGATGCAACCAGGCCTTTGCCGCCGCGATCACTAGCCTGTGCCGCGAAGGGGATGAAGTTATCCTGCCAACACCTTGGTATTTCAATCATAAAATGTGGCTCGACATGGCGGGTGCCAAGGCCGTGCCACTGCCCGTGGGCCCTGGCATGCTGCCCGATGTGGCCGCGGCCGAGGCACTGATTACACCTGCCACCCGCGCAATCACGCTTGTCTCACCCAACAATCCGTGCGGCGTTGAATACCCCGACACATTGCTCAGCGCATTTTTTGCGTTAGCCAAAACGCACGGTTTGGCGCTGATCGTGGATGAAACCTATCGCGACTTCGACAGCCGCTCAGGCCCGCCGCACACGCTTTTTCAAGAGCACGAGTGGGACAGCACGTTCATTCACCTCTACTCCTTTTCCAAAACCTATCGCCTGACGGGCCACCGCATCGGCGCGTTGGTCACGTCGCCGGACCGCCTGCGGGAGGTTGAGAAATTCCTCGACACTGTCACAATTTGCCCCAGCCAGATCGGCCAATATGCGGCACTTTGGGGCCTGGAAAACCTTGGTCAGTGGGTTGCTGGCGAACGCGATGAAATCCTCGCCCGCCGTCAGGCAATCGAAACCGGTTTCGGCGTGTTCGAGGATCAGGGATGGGCGTTGATGGGTCTCGGCGCGTATTTTGCCTATATGCGATACCCGTTTGACATGTCGTCGTCGGAGTTTGCACCGCAACTGGTCAAAACGGCCGGCATCTTGTGTTTGCCGGGCACCATGTTCTGGCCCGCGGATGCGCCAGACGGGCGACAGCAATTGCGGATCGCCTTTGCCAATCTGGACGCAACCGGCATTGCGGAATTGTACAAAAGGCTGGCGCATCTGAACAACTAAGGCCGCCACCCTTGCCCCCCACGCCCGCCGCCGATAGACAACGGCCAACGGCGCAAACCCGCGCACTGCACCGCAAGAGGCACACATGGCCAAAGGCTCAAACTCGCTGTCGAAATTCGCCGTCTGGACGCTGCTGGGGCTGCTGATCATCGCGCTGGGCGGCTTTGGCGCCACCAACCTGAGCGGTACCGCACGCACCATCGGGTCTGTGGGCAACAAATACATCGACGTCGACACTTTTGCGCGCCAGATGCAGCAAGAGATGCAGGCGCTCACGGCCCAGCTGGGCCAGCCCGTGACCATCGCCCGCGCCCGTGAACTTGGCCTTGATCAGGCGGTGATCTCGCGGCTGGTGCGCGCCCGGGCGCTCGATTACGAGGCCTCGCAGATGGGGCTCAGCGTCGGGGACGAGGTGATCCGCGACGAGATCCTCAACATTTCGGCGTTTCAGGGCCTCGACGGCCAGTTTGACCGCGACGCCTATCGCTTTGCCCTGTCAAACTCAGGCACCACCGAAAGCCAGTTCGAAGCGCAACTGCGCGACGAGGTTTCGCGCACGCTGTTGCAAGGCGCGATGATGGGTGGCGTGCGCATGCCCGACACCTTTGCCGACACGCTGGCGGCCTATGTCGGAGAGCGGCGCGATGTCAGTTGGGCACGGCTGGACCAGTCGAACCTTGCCGAGCCACTGCCCGAACCCGATGACGCGACCCTGCGCGCATTTTACGACGACAACATCGACAGCTTCTTTTTACCCGTGTCCAAGCGCATCACCTACGCGGTGCTGCTGCCTGAACACATCCTCGCTGACATGGACGTGCCGGAGGAGCAATTGCGTGCCGCTTATGAGGCGCGCAGCGCGGAATATAACCGCCCGGAACGGCGGCTTGTCGAACGGCTCGCGTTCCTTGATGCGGCCAGCGCCGACCAGGCTGCAGCCCAGCTTGAGGTGGGCGGCACAACCTTTGATGCGCTGGTTGCCGAACGCGGTCTGACACTGGCCGATGTGGATCTGGGCGACGTGGATCGCTTGTCGCTTGATGCGGCAGGTGAAGCGGTCTTTGCCGCTGAGGTGGGCGATGTCGTCGGACCACTTGCCACCGATCTGGGCAGCGCGCTTTTTCGTGTAAACGGCATTCTTGCAGCGCAAACCACGCCTTTTGAAGACGCGCGCGAAGAGCTGCTGGACGATCTGGCCCGCGATGCAGCGCGCCGTCAGGTCGATGCGCAGGCCGAAAGCTATGAGGACATGCTCGCTGGCGGTGCAACCTTGGAAGAACTGGCAGACGAGACGGACATGCAGCTTGGCACCATCGACTGGTGGCCCACCAATGGCGAAGGGATCGCGGCCTATGTCGACTTTCGCGACGCCGCCGCCGCCTTGATCGAAGAAGACTTTCCCACGGTGCTCACCCTCAGTGACGGTGGTATCTTTGCCATGCGCCTGGATGAAACCCTGCCGCGCCGACCGGTCCCCTTTGACGAGGCGCTGGAAAACGTCACCGCCAATTACGAAGCGGCTGAAACCGAACGACTGCTGATGGCGCAAGCCGATGCCGCCCTACCTGCGTTGCGCGAGGGGCAAAGCCTTGCCGCACAGGGGTTTGAGGCGCAAACCGAGACCGGGTTAACCCGCACCGACTTCGTGCCCGGCACACCGCCCGAGTTTATGACCGCGCTGTTTGAGATGGAGCCAGGCGAGGTGCGTGTGCTGTCCGCCTTCGGCGCGCTCGCGATTGTGCGGCTGGACGCAATTCAGGACGCCGCGGCAGACGCAGAATTGCAAGCGCAGGCCGCGCAATTGACTGAACAGGCGGGACAAGCGCTCGCCGCGGACATGTTTGAGGTGTTCAGCACCGACGTCCTGTTGCGCGCGGGCCCACAGATCAATCAGCAGATCGTCGACGCCGTGCTGGCCAGCTTCCCCTGACGTTATGTCCATGACCCCGGCATATGACGACTTTGCCGCCGCCTACGAGGCGGGGCAAAACCAGGTGGTCTATACCCGACTGGCTGCGGATCTCGACACGCCTGTGTCCTTGATGCTGAAGCTGGCGGGCACTGCCAAAGATGCGTTTGTGCTGGAATCCGTCACCGGCGGTGAGATCCGCGGACGCTATTCCATCGTTGGCCTCAAGCCCGATCTGATCTGGCGCTGTGACGGGAGCCAGGCGCGGATCAACCGTCAGGCGCGCTTTGACGATGATGCCTTTACGCCGCAAGACGGCGATCCGCTGGACTGTTTGCGCGCGCTCATCGCGGAAAGCCGCATCGCGCTGCCCGATGCGCTGCCGCAAGCAGCGGCGGGGCTGTTTGGCTATCTTGGCTATGACACCGTGCGCCTGGTCGAGCGTCTGCCGGATGTGAACCCGGACCCGCTCGGCCTGCCCGATGCGTTGATGCTGCGCCCGTCGGTGGTGGCCGTGCTCGACGGGGTCAAGGGTGAGGTCACCGTGGTCTCGCCAGCCTGGGTCGCAGACGGGATTTCGGCCAAGGCCGCCTACGCCCAGGCTGCCGAACGCGTCATGGACGCGGTGCGCGATCTGGAACGCGCCATGCCCGCCGAAAGCCGCGATCTGGGCGACGAGGGGCCCGCACCAGAGCCGGTGTCGAACTTTACC
>JBCCLL010000019.1:0-55978 GCA_039026855.1 Pseudomonadota bacterium
GTGGCACTGTTCCAGCGTGGCGCGGGCCAACGCGACAAAACCCGCCTGCGTCCAGGGGTGATCTTCGATCTGGTTGTCAAGGTCGTGTGGCATATGTCGGACCGGGGGCATCACGCCCCCGGACCCCCGTGAGGTATTTTTGGCCAGAAGAAGCTCAGGCCGGCTGTGTGTCGGCCTCATAGGCTTCGATGATGGCAGCGACAAGCGGGTGGCGGACGACGTCCTTGGATGTGAAGTAGTTGAAACCGATATTCGGGATGGTGTGCAGCAGGCGTTCGGCGTCGGCCAGGCCCGAGGTCACGCCGCGCGGCAGATCCACCTGCGTGCGATCACCGGTGATGACCATGCGCGAGCCTTCGCCCAGGCGGGTCAGAAACATCTTCATCTGCATGGTTGTGGCGTTCTGCGCCTCATCGAGCACCACAAAGGCGCGGCTGAGCGTGCGTCCGCGCATAAACGCCAAAGGCGCGATTTCGATGGTCTTTTCCTCTTTCAGCTTGGCCAGCTGCTTGCCAGGCAAAAAGTCGTTCAGCGCGTCGTAGAGCGGCTGCATGTAGGGATCGACCTTTTCCTCTTGCGTGCCGGGGAGAAAGCCCAGCCGCTCGCCCGCCTCGACTGCGGGGCGGCACAGGATGATGCGATCGACATGGCCCTGGATGAACATCGACACGCCCACGGCCACCGCCAGATAGGTCTTGCCCGTACCGGCCGGGCCGATGCCAAAGGCCATCTCGTTGTCAAAGAGCGACTGCACATAGGCCTTTTGCGCGTCGGTGCGCGGTTCAACCAGCTTTTTGCGGGTCTTGATCTCAATCCGGCTGCCAACGGCCATTTCCAACTGATCGCCCTGCCGTGTGCCGGTGTCTGTCTCGGACCCGCCCATGCGCAGCTCGCGGTCGACATCGGCGGGCTCGACCTCTTTGCCCGCTTCCAACCGGACGTAAAGCGCCTCGAGCACCTGGCGCGCGCGCACTTGCGCGTCCTCGTCGCCGAGCACGGCAAGCAGGTTGCCGCGGCGCACGATCTGCACTTCGAGCGCGCTTTCGATGGCCGTCAGATGCTGGTCATACGGACCGCACAGATCGATCAACAGACGGTTGTCGGGGAATTCCACAAGTGCTTCGGTGGGCGCCGCGCTGGGGCTGGTGATGGTTGTCAAAGACCGCTCCTGAGACTCACTTTCCTCAAAGGTCGCAACTTGGGGGCCGAGGCGCAACAGGCTGCATCACCTTGGCACGAAAAAAGGCCGGTCTGCGCACGCAAACCGGCCTCTATTTCGCGATCAGGCAAGGATCAGTTCGGGTCGAAGATGCGCGAGCCGCGCTTGAAATCACCCACGGTTCGGGTCGGCTCTGCCACACCCGAACACACCGGTTTACCGTAAGGGTCCAGCCGGGCAGACAAATAGCCTTCGACGCCGTCGTCGATGATCCAGTGATCGCAGCCATTGGGATCCACCCAAATGCCCGCCTGCAAGGTGCTGAGGTCTTTGCTGTCGATGCCGCGGTCGATTGTCTTGTCGGGGGGATAGCCATCGCCGCATGCGGCAAGCCCGAGAGCAGTGGCAAGACCAGCGAGAGTTCTGAGATGTGTCATGTCACGCGGTCCTTACTGAATGCAGATGATTTCAACGCGGCGGTTTTTGGCCATGCCGGCGGCGCTGCTGTTTGCCGCAACGGGCAGGCGTTCACCATAGCCGCGGATGTCGGCGATGCGGGCACCGTTGGCCTGTGCGATCTTGGCCACCGCGCTAGCGCGGTTCCAGGACAGGCGCAGGTTATAGGCGTCGCTGGCACGGCTGTCGGTGTGGCCGGTGATAATAAAGCTCTGCGCAGTCGAGTTGGCAAAGAACTCGGCCAGCCGTTGCTGGCCTGCGGTATGGATGCGGAAACTGTCGGTGGCAAAGAACTGGTCCGAGTTCATCACGCCGCACAGGTTGCCGCGGCGACAGATCGGGATGCCTTTGCGATTGACGTGCGGCGTCATATAGCCCTCGGCACCGTCATCCATCACCCAGTGCTCGCAGCCGTCGGGGTCGACCCAGATTGTCGGAATGTACTGCCCCTGGTCGCGGCCCTCTTGCGACCGCGTCTGGCCAAAGGCCTGCGCGGCCGCGTCAGACACCATACCTGCGCACAGCGCAATCACCGCAGCTGCGACGACTTTGATCAGACCGGTCCCTGTCTCTGAAAATGCTCTCGCCACAGCCCTGTCCCCTTTCACCATGGTCCCAGACGCGGGGCACACAGACCTGACAGCGCGCACCCCGCACAACTCGCGCAGAGCGTAAGAGACTTTTGCCCGCCTGAAAAGGATTTTTACTATATAAGGGGGTCAAGCCCACATATTGTGATCAATCGACCCGCATTCACTACAGTCTCGGCGGAAATTGACCGATCCGCACGGTCAGATCAGCTGCCCCGCCAGTGAATTTGTACCCGCCTCGACGATTTTGACCGGTGCAACTGTGCCGATGGGCACATCGGCATTGGCCACGTGGACAGCGTGCAGGTAGTCGCTTTTGCCGACCATCTGGCCGGGCAGACGGCCCGGTTTTTCAAACAGAACGTGGACGGTGCGGCCCACCATGCTGTCCTGGATCTCGCGCTGTTGGCGCGTGATCAGCGCCTGCAAGCGGTGCAGCCGGTCATCCGCCTCGGCGGCATCAACCTGCGCGCGTTCGGCCGCCGGGGTGCCAGGACGGGTCGAGTATTTGAACGAATAGGCGTAGCCGTATTTGACCTCTTCGATCAGCGCCATGGTGTCCTGAAAATCGGCCTCGGTCTCTTCGGGGAAGCCAACGATAAAGTCACCCGACATCAGGATATCGGGGCGTGCGGCCCGGATGCGCTCGATCAGCCGCAGATAGCTTTCGGCGGTGTGCTTGCGGTTCATCCGTTTCAGGATGCGGTCGCTGCCTGATTGCACCGGCAGATGCAGGTAAGGCATCAGCTTGGCGCACTCGCCATGCGCCGCGATCAGGTCGTCACCCATGTCATTGGGGTGGCTGGTGGTAAAGCGGATGCGCTCCAGCCCGTCGATCTTGTCGAGATCCCAGATCAGCTTGGCCAGGGTATAGTCGGACCCGTCCGGCCCCTCGCCGTGATAGGCGTTGACGTTCTGGCCCAAAAGCGTGATCTCGCGCACCCCACGCTCGACCAGATTGTGCGCTTCTTCGAGGATGCGTGTTGCGGGGCGGCTGACCTCGGCACCGCGGGTGTAGGGGACCACGCAAAAGGCACAGAATTTGTCGCACCCCTCTTGCACCGTCAGAAACGCACTGGGCGCACGTTTTGCTTTGGGACGGGATTTGAGGCGCTCGAATTTATCCTCTTCGGGAAAATCGGTGTCGAGGGCTTTGTGCCCGTCCGACACACGGGCCTCCATCTCAGGCAGGCGGTGATAGCTTTGCGGGCCCACCACCAGATCGACCATCGGCTGGCGGCGCATGATTTCCTGGCCTTCGGCCTGGGCCACACAGCCCGCCACCCCGATCTTGAGATCGGGCTTGTCGGCCTTCAGCCCCTTGTAGCGGCCCAATTCGGAATAGATCTTTTCCGCCGCTTTTTCGCGGATGTGACAGGTGTTGAGCAGGATCATGTCCGCGTCATCGGGTGTCTTGGTCTCGACATAGCCCCGCCCGCCCAGCGCCTCGGCCATACGCTCGCTGTCATACACGTTCATCTGACAGCCATAGGTCTTGATAAAGAGCTTTTTGGGCGTGGTCATGGGCATGATCCGGCAGCAGCTTGGGGTAAACCCGCGATCTAGCAGGCGGGGTGCGCTCTTGCAATGGAGGGGCGGTTTCACGCATTAACAACAAAACCGTGGCAGGACAAAGCGATGCAGTACGACAGTCTCGATGCCTATTTGAAAACGCCCGAGGCGTTGCCGCAAAAAGGGCCGATTGCGATCCTCTTTGCCGAAGACGAGGTCGAGATTGCTACCACCCTGCGCCACAATGATCAGGCCGGATTTCGCCGCACCATCGCGCTGATGCCCGCGCATTTCACCATGCCCCGCGATCTCAAGGACGCGGTGGATCACGTGGTCTGTAACACCTCGGACCCCGACAACCTGCACCGGTCAGTCACCGCCATAATCGCCGCGGTGCCCGCGGGGACCTGGCTTTACTACAGCTACAACGCCGAATACCTGTTTCACCCGTTTTGCGAGACGCGCAGCGTGGGCGAGTTGCTGACCTTCCACACCGAGGAACGGCGCGACGCGATGCTCACCTATGTGGTCGACCTCTACTCTGATGATCTGTGGGAACATCCCAACGCGGTCTCGCTGGCGCGCGCGCATCTGGACCGGTCCGGCTATTACGCGCTGGCCCGCCCGGATCCCTCCACCGGCCATCCGATGACCCGGCAGCTTGATTTCTTTGGCGGGTTGCGCTGGCGGTTTGAAGAACACGTGCCCAGCAACCGGCGCAAGATCGACCGGATTTCGCTGTTCAAAGCCAAACCTGGCCTCGAAATGCGCGCGAATTACACGTTCAATGACGAAGAGTACAACACCTACTCTTGCGAATGGCACCACAACCTGACCGCAGCCGTTTGTTCGTTCCGCACCGCCAAAGCGCTCAAGCTGAACCCCGGCAGCACCTTTGATATCGAAACGTTCAAATGGCACAACTCGGCGCCGTTCGAATGGCATTCGCGCCAGCTTCTGGATCTGGGGCTGATGGAACCGGGGCAGTGGTTCTAAGGCGGAACATGTCCCGGTCGACCCAGCGCTCACACTGGTCCACGCGAGTTCTCGCAGCGTAGCCACGCAGCACAACACCCGCAGCCTGCGCCTGGCCCGCCATGCGGCGTCATGTGTGTGCAATCAGCCCAGCTCTGTCGCTGCGTTTTGGCCGCACCAACCTTTGGGTGAATAAAATCTGCGCCCCGCGTGTTTCTGAACTATGCGGCCCAACTCTCGGGCCTGATTTCAACCTGCCAACCTCCGCGCCCGCAATCGGCGAAAGGCGCAGCCCAGCGACATGTCGCTCGGGCGCTCGGGGAAGGCGTGACACAGGACTGGGCTCATGGGGTTTTTCTGGCGCAGACGCAAAAAGACCGCACAAATCGCACTGGTACCGGTCGACCGGGCAGCCGCGGTCACGGCGTGGCGGCAACTCGACTCGTATCGCCAATTGCAGCTTTTGATCGGGCAGGACAAAGCGGCAGAAGTTCTCGTTCTATGCGAGGCGTATATTGCCGAATCGACCCATTGGCGATCGTTCGAAGATGTGGCCGAAAACCTCTTTGCAAACGCGGTCAACAGTCTGCTTCAGCACGAAATGCGAATGATCAACAACGTGCTCGAGCAGATCAACCGGCTGTGGGGTCAGTGCGACAATTCCGAATTGCGCGAAGTGCTCGACCGCAACGCGCTTGCCCCCAATGATTGGCGCATCCCGACCAATCCGCTGGAAGACGACCTGTGGAAAGGCATGAACTGGGTGTGCAGCCATGATCCATCTCGCGAAATGCGTCGCCATGTGCTATATCTGCTGATGATCCTGCAGCGCGACTATGACCCGCGCCGCAAGGAAGCCTTTGAGCGCGCCAACAGGGAACTGATCGGGGCGACCGCTGCGAATGGTGACCGCCGCACCATGCTTGGCGTGCCCTATCCCAGCTCACCGGGCGGACGGGCGCTGTTTGAACGGATCGAAGTGCTTGCGACGGGGTTGAACCTCCAGCCCGGCAGCGGAGAGGCGAAATGGGATGATCTGGCCTGTTTTCTCTACGGTGCCTACATCCGCGCACAGGGCGCAGCCGATGGCAACAAACGGACGTCGCGCGCCATCTTCATTGCCACCTTGCGCAAAGGTGGCCGCCCGATCCGGGTGCCCAACCATGCGATGGACGCTATCCTGATGGGTCCAAATTTCGTGCGCTGAGGCAATGACGCCGTCAAAGCGAGGTGACCGCGGGGCGCAAACACGTCGACCGGTTATCCAATGAAAGCGTCGCGCGCGCACGCGAACCGATGAGCAGGTGCAAAGCGTTTGATTTCAGGTCGTTAAGCGCGATATCTCATGTCTCGCGTCAACTTCTCTAGGCCGCGGCGAAAGCACCACCGGCCACAAACGATCTATCTGCAGCCGCCGCACCTCCACTTCAGCTCTCGCTCAGCGCCACCTTCATGTCCCTCACCTCATAGATCACATCACCGTCGGCTTCGACGATGCCATCGGCAACACCCATCGTCAGGCGGCGGGTTTGCATGGCTTTGGTAAAGTCGATCTTGTAGGTCAGCATCTTGCGGTCGGGGCGGACCATGCCCTTGAGCTTGACCTCGCCCACACCCAGCGCATAGCCGCGCCCGGTCCAGCCGCGCCAGCCGAGGTTGAAACCGGTCAACTGCCACAAACCATCAAGGCCCAGACACCCGGGCATAATCGGATTGCCGGGAAAGTGGCAGTCGAAAAACCACAGTCCGGGCGTGATATCGAACTCGGCCAGCACGTGACCTTTGCCATGTGCCCCACCCTCGGCAGAGATGTCAGTGATCCGGTCCATCATCAGCATTGGCGGCTCCGGCAACTGCGCATTACCGGGGCCAAAAAGCTCGCCCCGCGCGCATCTGAGCAGGTCTTCCTTGTCGAAATGCGTGGGGTGGTCGGCCATCGTGTCGTCGTCTCGCGCGGTGTTGGTGTCAAGTCGCGCCCGTCTAGCACCGGCTGTTGTCAACGCGCAAGAGCGGCGCGAAACGGCGCGCGGCGCCACATGCCAGCGCTCTGGCGCGACGTCAATTTGGCCTGTGAACGCGGCGCTAAGGCTGATTTTTGGTTGAATGACAGCCGTCCCGCCCCTTATATACCCTGCAAGAGAATGATGACCCATGACTGATGCGACCCAAAAAATAGGCAGCGACTGGTTGGCGAGTGCTGGATTACGCCCAACGCGGCAGCGCATGACGCTTGCCGCGCTTTTGGTGGGCGACGGGCAAAATCGCCACGTGACAGCGGAAAGCCTGTTTGAATCTGCCAAAAAGCAGGGGGCGGCGGTGTCGCTGGCGACCGTCTACAACACGTTGCGCGCGTTCTGCGATGCCGGACTGATGCAAGAGGTCACGGTGGACGGCTCCAAGAGCTACTTTGACACCAACATGCACGACCACCCGCATTTCTATTGGGAAGACGAGGCCCGGCTGACCGACGCACCGTCCGACCAGTTGGTTATCGCGCAAATCCCCGATGCGCCCGAAGGGGCCGAGATTGCGTCGGTCGACGTGGTGATCCGGCTGCGGCGCAAGGTGTGACGGTCCGCGTTTGACGGTCACGGTCAGCCAATCTGATATCGACACATTCCAGGCAGACGGCGTCGTCTGTATCCGCGGCCTATTTGCCGACCAGCTCGACATGCTGCGCGCCGGTGTGGCCCGCAACATGGCTGATCCCGGCCCCTACGCCTCGACCAATGACAAGGCGGGCGAGACGGGGCTGTTTTTTGACGACTACTGCAATTGGCAGCGCATCTCAGAATTTGAACAGGCGATCCGGCACAGTCCGGTGGCGCAGGTGGCGGGTGCGCTGATGGGGTCGGAGCGGGTGCAGCTCTTTCACGATCACGTGCTGGTCAAGGAACCGGGCACCTCGATGGCCACACCGTGGCATCAGGACGGGCCCTATTATTTTGTGCAAGGACAGCAGACCGTTAGCTTTTGGGCGCCGCTCGACCCGGTGACCGATGCGACCCTGCGCTGCGTGGCCGGCTCGCACCGGTGGCCCAAGGATGTGGTGCCGACCCGCTGGGTGTCAGAGGCTGCGTTTTTCGAAGGCGACTACATCCCTGTGCCCGACCCCGAGGCCGAGGGGATGCGCATCGTCGAATTCGACATGGCGCCGGGCGATGCGGTGGCGTTTCACTACCGCACGCTGCACGGTGCACGCGGCAATCACAGCGATGCGCGCCGGCGCGCCGTTAGCGTGCGGCTGGTGGGTGAGGACGCGCGCTATGTCGAGCGCCCAGGCCCAACCTCACCGCCCTTTCCGGGTCACGGGATGCAAGCCGGTCAACGCTTGCGCGAGGATTGGTTTCCGCTGTTGGCCTGAAGGTCGCCGCGTCCGGTCAGAATTCCTGCATCGCCCGCCGGTGATCAATGCCGCGCAGGACACATGTTGCAATCGCACACTGGGAACACGCCACTTCCCGCCACCCGCACCAGTCAAATCATCGCCGGACGTGCATTGTCATAACCGGCGCAGCGACAAACCGACCGACCTGTTCCAATACCAAGCGAACACGGGCACCTGCCGACAAGCGACCAGGACCTTCTGATCCGCCGCTCACTCTGTCAGCGACGCAACCGAGCCGAAGACGTCGGCTGCCTGCCCCGTGTCGAGATGGCCAAAGCGACCGGCATCGTTGTCCCAATATCGGCCCGATGCATCTGCAAACGCATCGTCCAGCGACAAGCGGCACAAGATGTCGGCACCGGTCTGCAAATCATTGCCCGCGACGCCAAAGCCCTCTTTGACCATCTTGGACGCTAGCAATGACCCGGGGTTCACGGCGATGAAAACGGGGCCGTCCGCGTGCATTGCAGCCATCTGCGCGGACCACAAGGCGATGCCGCGTTTGCTCTGTGCATAAGCGCCCATGTCATCAAGGTGCCTGTCACCCGCCAAGGCCGCCAGATCAACCGGCGCCTGGGCAGCGGATGACAGGTTGATGATGCGCCCATCGTTTGGGACAGCTGGCAACAGCGCCTTGGTCAACACATGCGGCGCCAGCGTGTTCACCACAAACCGCACATCCTGGCCATTTGGCAGGATCGGGTTGGGCGTTTTGTACACGCCGGCATTGTTGATCAGCACGTCAATTCGGTTGTGCTGTGCCATCACCGCTGCGGCGAGTTTGGCGGTTTCGTCCAGGGACGACAGGTCGGCCTGATAGCTCGCAACATCGCCGCCGAGCTGCTGCGCCGCCGACGCCAGCTTGTCCGCGCTTCGGCCGTGCAGAATGACCCGATGGCACTGGTCGGCGAGGGTCTGGGCGGTCAAGAGGCCAATGCCATCAGTTGATCCGGTGATGAGAATGGTTTTGGTCATGTATCGCTCATTTCTGTTGGAAATTCAGACAGCACCTCGCCTGCGAGGCGCTTCATCGTGTCTTCGATGTCGGCGTGATTGAACCGCAGGTTCAGCGCCACGTGGTTGATCCCATGCGCCTGCAAAGAGGCGAGATAGCGCTTTAGGAAGCTGACACCCGAGCGGAACCCCAAATGGATGGGGGCCGGTTCTGCGTCATCCTCTGCGACGAGATCGACATAGAGGGATTGCATAACAGGCTTGGTGTCCGCACCCGCATGTGCGCCGCGCGCGCGATAGTCGTGCACCACCTGTGCCTGTGCTGCGATGTCGCGCGGATAGGTGATCCAGCCATCGCCATGCGCTGCGACCCAATCCGGGGCCTGCTGCGCGCCGCCGGTAATCAGAACGGGCACCCGGCCGCTGGTCGGTTTCGGCAGCATATCCATCGACCCGCTCAGCGTCCCATGATCGCCCGCATAGCTGGGATATTCGCCACCCACGGCCCGGATGTAGTCGAGGCTTTCGCGGAACCGCGCGCCTCTGTCGGCAAAGCTCATGCCCAGAGCCGGATATTCCTCTGGCCGGTCGCCGGACGCGACCCCCAGCAACAGACGGCCACCGGACAGTTGATCGGCGGAGGCCGCCGCTTTGGCGACATGGGCCGGATGGCGCAGGGGCAGGATGACGCTGGCCACACCCAGCGCGATATCCTGTGTCACGCCGGACAGCAGCCCAAGATAGACAAACGGGTCAAATGTCTGCCCCGCATCGCCAAAGCTCGGCACGTTAAACGGCACATCCCGCAGCCACAGGGCCGCAAACCCGAGCGTGTCAGCGATCTGCGCCCGCTCGATGTGACGGCGCATGTCAGGCACCGGGCGGCCGTGATGCGCATCCAGCGGCACCACCAGACCAACACTCAGCGCACCGGGACGGAACACGGTGTTGTAGGCCCGGTTCAAGGACGGGAACGTCATCGGCGGTGCGGTGTCTGGCATCCATTGCATGTCTACCACCTCAGTGTGCATAGCGCACCAATGTGCGGCTCTCGATGCTTTGCCGGACGGCGGTGATCGCCGGGTCCTCGATCATATCGAGTGCGGAATGCGCCACCGACGGTTTGCCGCGATTGTCGTAGATGTTGAACAGCGCCACCTCGTCCGGCGTCATACGCGACTGATAGACCCATTGGTGCTTCGGGTTTGCAACCAGCCCCATGATGTGCCCCCGCCGGTCGGGGTAGACAAGGTCCAGCAACAGCCAGTCCTCGTCCGCCACACTCGACGGCCGCACAAAGCCCAGCGGGGCCGAATTGATCGGGTGCGCAACCGGACGCCAGACATTGATAAAGCCGTAGTGCCCGTCTGACCACTCGGCCGCTTTGGCCGCGCCCAAGATGTCGATCAGCCGCGCCTGTGCACCTTCGGGGCTGTAGTCGCTATGGACATTGCGGGCGGGTTTGCGCGTTGCGTTGGGGTCGTCGATGCGCACGGTATGGTCAAAAACGATCACCTCCGTTGCCCCCACTTCACGTGTCAGCAAAGCGGTCAGCTCTTGGTCATAGCTGCGCTGCCAGGTGTTGTCCTCCTCAAACGCGCGCACTGTCGAGGGGGCCGTGAGAAAGGCGACACTGTCGCGTTCGAAACTGACACCGCCCGTGGCGCGCACATCGGTGAGTTCGACTTCGGTCACAGCGTGTTGCGGCGAGACAATCTTGCCCACCACACCGCCGGCGTCGATGTGATAGGCCTGCCGCTCGGATGCGTGAACGTGGTAGTTCACTGTTGCCGTACGTGGCATCTTGTATCTCCTTGGTGCAAGGCGCCCGATGCGTCGCACCGGGCCGAAATCGGGACCTCAGGCGAGGTCGTCTTTGCCCTCGATCACAAAGTGAAAGCTGTCTGATCCTGCGGTGCGGGCATCAAGATGCGGCTTGTAGTCAGGATCGCTCATAAAGTTCATCGCGGCCTCTTTCGATGGCCACTCAAGGATGATGCGCAACGCCGCCGCTTGTGCATCGCCTTCGACCTGTTCGTGCGAGGCTGTGCGTGCCAGATATTTGCCGCCGTGCTTTGCCACCAGCTTGTTTGCGGTTGGCAGATAGTCGGGGATCCAGTCTTCGCTGGATGGCGTGACGGCGAGCACGGAATAATAGGCCATGGGGTATCTCCTGTTGGTTCTTCGGTGTCACGCAAGATATCCGCCATTGCAAAACCGGAATAAACTGGGCCAAATATGAAAAGATATTTCTGGTTTTGGATATAATTGTGGACACGGACACGCTGCGCCTCTTTGTGCTGGCCGCTGACAAGTTGAACATCAGCGCCGCCGGGCGGGACCTTGGCCTGGCCCCGTCTGTGGCCAGCGCGTGGATGAGCAAGCTGGAAAAGAGTGTGGGCGCCGACCTGCTGCACCGCTCCACCAGAAAGGTCGCGCTGTCGACCGAGGGGGTGGAGTTCCTGCCCTACGCCAGAGACATCGTGGCCCGAGAGGACGCGGCACGGGCCGCGCTTGGTCAGGGCAAGGCACAGGTTTCTGGGACGTTACGCTTTACCGCGCCCAGTACCTTTGCCCAGCTTTATATCGCGCCGATCTTGCCAGACTTTATGAAAGAACACCCGGACCTGCGCCTGGATATGCGGCTGTCGGACAAGCAGTTTGACCTGATCGATGGCAGTTTTGATCTGGCGCTGCGCAATGCCGTTCTCGCCGACTCGAGCCTGCGCGGTCGTAAACTGGCGGATGACACCCGCATCCTTTGCGCATCACCGGGATATCTAGCGGCGCATGGGAACCCCGAGACACCGGATGACCTGCGGGATCATCACCTCGTGGCGTTCGGAAATGACACGCCGGATTTTATGGTCACGCATGACGGGACACGCGCGCAGTTTGACCCCGGTCAGGGACGCTGCAACCTGATCATTGACGATGGCCATAGCCACAAGGTGGCAACAATGGCAGGCGCGGGCATCGCGGCGCATTCGCTGTGGAGTGTCCACCAAGAGCTTGCCGCGGGCCATCTTGTCCGCGTGCTGCCACACTACACCTGCGTGGCAGACACGGCATTGTGGCTGATCTATCCGCAGGCAAATGTGTTGTCGGCGAAGGTGCGGGTGTTCATGGACTTTCTCCTCGACCGGATTGGGAAGAGCCCGGCATGGGACGCATGAGATGAGAGATTACCGTTGTGGTCGCGCGGTGATTGAGATCGGCGCAGCACCAAGGCCTGCAAACACGCGGCGCGCAATCTCACGTCGTGCTTTGCGGGTGCGGGAAATCCCGTTGCACACGGACTACTCGCGGAGGACCAGCACAGCCGCCCCGCGCCCGGAAAGCTCCGGGTCGGGCGCAGTATCTCTGCCTTGATGTTTGGAAATTGCGCGGCGCCGCACGGGATGCGGCCATATCTGCCAAGCGGGTGCCCCTCGGTCGCCCGGGGGCGACCGCATATGGCCTCGCAATCGGACTGCTGCCAGCCCGGTGATCACGGGGCGAGGATATGGCATGGCGCGCGTTAAGCCTTTCGTAACCCACAGTGCGCTGCTGATCGCTTGCGCCCCCTTGCCGCGTTGCCGTAAGGAGCACTGAAAAAGCGAAGGAGTGCGCCATGCGCCGTTTCACATCCCAGGCACGCCGATGAAACGTGTTGTCGTCACGGGCCTTGGCATCGTCTCGTCCATCGGGACCGATGCGGATGCGGTTCTCTCCTCGCTCAAAGCGGGCACTTCGGGCATCGCTGCCAGCCCGGAGATGGCCGAACACGGGTTCCGCAGCCAGATCGCGGGCACAATTGACCTCGACGTGGCTCAGCACGTGGACAAACGCACCCTGCGGTTCATGGGGCCGGGGGCGGCCTACGCCCATATCGCGATGGGGCAGGCGATTGCCGATGCGGGGCTGGAAGAGGCGGACATCGTCAACCCGCGCACCGGGCTGGTCGCCGGTTCAGGCGGGCCATCGACCTCGGCCATGCTGACCGCGCACCAGACAGTGCTGAAATCGGGCGCGACCAAGCGGATTGGCCCCTTTGCCGTGCCGAAATGCATGTCTTCGACCATCAGCGCGAACCTCGCCACAGCGTACAAGATCAAGGGCATCAACTATTCGATCACCTCCGCTTGCTCGACCTCTCTGCACTGCATCGGCAACGCGGCGGAACAGATCATGCTGGGCAAACAGGACGTGATGTTTGCCGGCGGCGGTGAAGAGCTGGACTGGACGCTGTCATGCCTGTTTGACGCGATGGGCGCGATGTCGTCCAAGTACAACGACACCCCCACCCGCGCGAGCCGGGCCTTTGATGCAGATCGCGACGGTTTTGTGATCTCGGGCGGCGGCGGCATCGTGGTGCTGGAGGCGCTGGACCACGCGCTGGCGCGCGGCGCCCAGATCTATGCCGAGGTCACCGGTTATGCCGCCACCTCCGATGGGCACGACATGGTGGCCCCGTCGGGCGAGGGTGGCGAGCGTGCCATGCGCCTGGCGCTCGAGGGCCTGCCCGAGGGACGCGCAGTCGGCTACATCAACGCGCACGGCACCTCGACCCCCGTCGGCGACGTGGGCGAGGTCGAGGCCGTGCGCCGCGTCTTTGGGGACAGCCACCCGCTGATCAGTTCGACCAAGTCGATGACGGGCCATGCCCAGGGTGCTGCGGGCGCGCTTGAGGCGATCTTTAGCCTGCTGATGCTCAAGCACGACTTTATCGCGCCGTCGATCAACGTCGAAACCCGCGATCCGGCCCTGCGCGACGGCGAGATTGCGACACAGCTGATTGAAAATGCAGGGCTCGACGCGGTCATGACCAACTCCTTTGGGTTTGGCGGCACCAACGGGTCGATGATCCTTTCGAAATTTCACGGGTAAGATTTCACGATGATGCATTCCATGACCGGCAAGCGCGGCCTCATTATGGGCGTGGCCAATGATCGCTCGATTGCCTGGGGCATCGCTTCGGCGCTGCATGCGGCGGGGGCAGAGCTGGCCTTTACCTATCAGGGCGAGGCTTTTGGCAAGCGGCTGGAGCCGCTCGCGGCCAGCGTGGGGTCGGATTTCATGGTCGATGTGGATGTAACGGATGATGCGTCGCTAGATGCCGCCTTTGACAAGTTAGCGTCGCGCTGGGACAGCATCGACTTTCTGGTGCACGCGATCGCGTTTTCGGACAAGTCCGAGCTGACGGGGCGGTTCCTGAACACCTCGCGCGCAAACTTCAAAAACTCGATGGATATCTCTGTCTATTCGTTTATCGAATGCGCGCGGCGGGCGCATCCGCTGATGCTGGAAAACGGCGGCACGCTCTTGACCCTGACCTATCAGGGGTCAAACCGTGTGGTTCCCAATTACAACGTGATGGGCGTTGCTAAAGCAGCGCTGGAATCGACCACGCGCTATCTGGCCAATGATCTGGGGCCAGACGGCATCCGCGTCAACGCGATCTCGCCCGGGCCGATGAAGACGCTGGCCGGCGCCGCCATCGGTGGCGCGCGCAAGACCTACAAGCACACAGAGGCGAACGCACCGCTGCAGGCCACTGCCACGCTGGACGCGGTGGGCGGCACCGCGGTCTATCTGTGTTCGGATGCCGGTGCCTGCACCACGGGCGAGGTTATCCGGGTCGATGGCGGGTTCCACGTGCTGGGCATGCCGCAGCAGGCCAACCTCTAGGCCCCCACCCACGACGCGGAAATCGTGTCGATTTCCGGTCGGTCTCCGACACGGAGACCGGGCCCCTTTCGGATCGTGCGCCTCCGTGCCAGAGTGGCCGCAAAAGGAGGCAGAATGCCAATCACCACCTGCATTTTCGACGCCTACGGCACGCTGTTTGACGTGGCCGCCGCCGCCCGTCAGGCCGCCTCAGAACCCGACTACCCCGCGCTTGCGGATGCCTGGTCGGCGCTGGCCGAACACTGGCGCGCCAAACAGCTGCAATACACCTGGCTGCGCGCGATCACGAATGACCACACCGACTTTTGGCAGGTCACGCAGCAAGGTCTCGACTGGGCTCTGGACAAAACCGGCCTCAGCGGTGACGCCGCCCTGCGCCAACGCCTGCTGGCACTCTATTGGGAACTGGCGGCCTACCCGGAGGTGCCCGAGGTGCTGGCACAGCTCAAGACGGGCGCACGGCAAACCGGTATCCTGTCCAACGGTTCGTCCAAGATGCTGGAGGCTGCGGTGCAATCTGCGGGCATCGGCGACGTGCTCGACGCCTGCCTGTCGGTGGACAGCGTGGGCATTTTCAAGCCGCACGCCAAGGTCTACGATCTGGTGGGCGCGCATTTCGGAGTTGACCGCGAGGACGTGCTCTTTGTCTCGTCCAATGGGTGGGACGCGGCGGCGGCGGCGGGGTACGGATTTCAGACCGCCTGGGTCAACCGTGGGCAAGACCCGGTCGACCGGCTGCCGGCGACACCGCATCACATCCTCGATGATCTGCGCGACATTCCAGAACTCGCAGGCCTTTGATGGCGCAGTTCACCACTTCGGACGGGCTGGCGCTGCATTATACCGATGACGGCGCGGGGCTGCCGCTGTTGTGTCTTGCGGGCCTGACGCGCACGGGGCGCGATTTCGACTATGTCCGCCCGCATCTGCCGCCTTGCCGGGTGATCACGCTAGACGCGCGCGGGCGCGGGCAGTCGCAGTTTGATCCCAACTGGCAGAACTACGCTTTGCCGATTGAGATGCGCGACGTGCTTGAATTGCTCAATCACCTGTCGCTGGACGCGGTCGCGATCCTGGGCACCTCGCGCGGCGGGCTGATTGCGATGGGGCTGGCGGCCACGGCGCCGGCCCGGGTGCGGGGCGCCGCCCTCAATGACGTAGGTCCCGAACTTGCGCCCGAGGGGCTGGCAGCCATCGCCACCTATCTGGGCCTGCCGCCTGTGCCGCGCACGCACGAAGAGATGGCCGACGCGCTCGCCGCCACCCTGCCCGGCTTCGCAGACGTGCCGCGCGACCGCTGGCTGACGGAGGCGCGGCTGCACTACCGCCAAACAACCGACGGTCTCGACATCACCTACGACCCGCGCTTGCGCGACGCGACACTGGCCGCGATGCAAGCGGAGACGCCGGACCTTTGGCCGCTGTTTGACGCGCTGGCAGGCAAGCCGACATGCCTGATCCGCGGCGCGGGGTCCAACCTGCTGACCGCCGCCACCGCCGCCGAGATGCAGCGTCGGCGGCCTGACATGGTCTTTGCCGAGGTGCCAGGACGCGGGCACGTGCCGTTTCTGGACGAACCCGAGGCCATCGCCGCCCTGACCACATGGATGGAGCAACTGCAGTGAACATCGACATGATCCGCGCCGCTGATGCGCGGCTCGAAGGTCGGGTGCGGCGCACGCCGCTGCTGTACTCGCCCTACCTGGACGAGATCGCGGGCCGCCGCGTCTGGGTCAAACCTGAATGCCTGCAGCACACCGGCAGCTTCAAGTTTCGCGGCGCGTGGTCGGCGTTATCGGCGCTGACGCCTGCGGTGCGCGCCCGAGGCGTCATCGCCTATTCCAGCGGCAACCACGCCCAAGGCATCGCCTACGCCGCCGCACAGCACGGCGTGCCGTCGGTGATCGTGATGCCCAGCGATGCGCCGCAGCTCAAGATCGACAACACCCGCGCGCTGGGTGGTGAAGTGGTGCTCTATGACCGCGCTACCCAGAAACGCGAAGAGGCCGGAGAGGCGCTGGCGCGCGAGCGCAACCTGACCCTGATCAAACCCTTTGACGAACCGCAGGTGATCGCGGGCCAGGGCACCATCGGCCTTGAAGTGGCGCGCCAAGCGGCCGAGGTCGGCGTGACCGAGGCTCAGATGCTGGTGTGTTGCGGCGGCGGCGGGTTGACCTCGGGGATCGCGCTCGCGCTCGAAGCCGACGCGCCGGGGATCCGCGTGCGCCCGGTCGAACCCGAGGGGTTTGACGACGTGGCGCGGTCGCTGGCCACGGGCACAATCCAGCAGAACGCCCAAAGCGCTGGCAATATCTGTGACGCGATCCTGACCGAGGCACCGGGGCAGATCACCTTTCCCATTCTGCAACGGCTGTGCGGTCCGGGCCTGACGGTCAGCGAAGACGACGCCCTGCGCGCGATGGCGCACGCCTTCCTGCGCCTCAAGCTGGTGTTGGAGCCCGGCGGCGCCGTGGCCCTCGCCGCGGCCCTTTTCCACGGCAACAGCATAGACAGCGACGACGTGATCGTCACACTGTCGGGCGGGAACGTCGACCCCGCCCTCTTTGCCCGCGCTTTGGACACCCTGCCATGACCGAATTCACCATCGCCTCGTTCAACGTCAAAAACCTGATTGGCGCCGATCAGGAATACTACCGGTTCCAAAGCTACACGCCCGAGGAATACGCCTGGAAGGTCGACTGGCTGGCCGAGCAGATCCAAACGATAAATGCCGATATCGTCTGTTTTCAGGAGATTTTTGAAGAAAGCGCCCTGCGCGAGGTCATCGTCGAAGCCGACCGACAGGGGATCGAGGGCAACGACGCGCACCTGCCCGACCGCTCGAAACGCTACCGGCGCAAGGCGATCTTTCGCAAACTGGCCTATCACCCCTACACCGATGCAGCGCTCGCCGTGGCCCCGAACCTCAATGACACCGGCACACCCGGGCAGCGCCGCCCCGGCGTCGCGATCCTGTCGCGGCACGGGTTTGTCTATGAGCCCGAGGTGATCCAGCACCTTTCTGACCCGGTTGAGATCGGCTTTGGCGCCATGGGGGCCACGGGTGGTGGCAGTTTCACCCTCGACCGGCTCAGCCGTCCGATCCTCAAGGTGCGGGTGCCCGTGGGCGATCACGTGGTCACGGTCTTTACCTGTCACCTGAAATCAAAGCTTGGTGAGTTCCTGCGCCCCGACGGCGCCGTATTCGCCCCCGAGGCTGACCTGACCAACTATGACCCCCTGGGCCGGGCCATGGGGGCTGCGCGCGCCGCGATGCGCCGCATGGCCGAGGCGTGGGTGCTGCGCCGCGCCATCGTGGCCGAGCTTGAAGCGGGGCACCCGGTGCTGGTCACTGGCGACTTTAACGACGGCGAACATGCTGTGAGTTCCGAGATCATCAGCGGCGAGGTGCCGTTCAAAAACTACGCCTGGATGCTGCGCCACAACGCCGAAACGCCGCGCGACCGGTACTCCGAGGACGAAGACGCGCAGATCCGCGAAGCGATCGACGCCATGCGCCTGCATTCGGCCGAGGCGCAGTTCGTGCGCCGGTCGAGCCGCGACATGGTCTATACGGCCGCGTTTGGCGGCGTCTATGAAAGCATCGACCAGATTTACATGTCGCGCCACTTCCTGGCTGGAAGCCCGGACAGCATCGGGCAGATGGACTATTTCAGCGTGCTCAACGACCACCTCGCCGATGGCAGCCATCCCGAGGCGCCTTATAACAAGCTAGCCTCCGACCACGGCCAGATCATCGCCCATTTGCGGCTGGCGTAGGGTGTGCCTTCACGGCGCACCTTTCCTTTGACCGGGCAATCGGTCATGCAAGGGACAGGAGGTGCCGATATGCACATGGCCGATCTCAGCGGTATTGCCCTGCACTACCGCATCGACGGGCCCGAGGATGGGCCGCCGGTGGTCTTTGCCAACTCGCTGGGCACCGATTTCCGACTGTGGGACCCCATCCTGCCGCATCTGCCCGCAGGCCTGCGCATTCTGCGCTTTGACAAGCGCGGCCACGGGCTGTCGTCAGTGCCAGATGGTCCTTATTCCATGGGCGCGCTGGTCAATGATGTGGCTCGGTTGATGGATCACACCGGGTTCAAGGACGCGCTCTTCATCGGTCTGTCCATCGGTGGGATGATTGCCCAAGGTCTCGCGGCCAAGCGGCTGGATCTGGTGCGCGCGGTTGTTCTGTCGAACACCGGGGCCAAGATCGGCACGCGCGAGATCTGGGCCGACCGCATCGCCGCCGCCGAAGCCGGCGGGATCGAGGCGCTGGCAGACGCCACGATGGAGCGTTGGTTTTCTACGTCCTTCCGCGCCGCGCCCGAGATGCATTTGTGGCGCAACATGATGACCCGGCAGCCTCTGGCAGGTTATCTGGGCTGTTCCGCAGCCATCGCGGGCACCGATTTCTTTACACCCACCGCCGCGCTGCGCCTGCCCGCCCTGGGGATCGCGGGCAGCGAAGATGGCTCAACCCCACCCGATCTGGTGCGCGAAACCGTAAACCTGATCCCCGGATCGCAGTTTGAACTGATCCGCAGGACCGGCCACTTGCCCTGCGTCGAAGCGCCCGAGCGCTACGCCGCGATCCTGACCGACTTCATGCGCAGCACGGGGCATATTTAGGCCCATGGCCACGGGCAGCTTCTCCTCGCCGCTGCTGCGCCAGCTTTTTCCGACAGGCGATGTAGGCCAGCTGTGGACCGACAGCGCGGAGATACGCGCGATGCTGATTGTGCTGGGCGCCTTGGCGCAGGTTCAGGGTCAGATGGGCCTGATCCCTGCGGACAGTGCCGCCTTCATAAACCGCTCAAGCGTGGAGGTGCAGATTGACCCCGCGGGCCTTGCCGCACAAACCGCGCGCGACCACGGCCCGGTCCCGGCCCTCGTCACCGCCTTTCAGCGCGCGATGGAGGCGCCGGAACATGGCGGCTATGCCCTGCATGACACCCCGCCTGAGCATATCGCGGACACAGGCCTGATGCTGCGTCTGCGCCAGACGCTCGCGGTGCTTGAGACACGCGCGCAAGGGCTGGACGCAGCGATTGACGGACATCTTTCGGGCCTGCCGCTGCTGCGCGACACGGGCTTGGTCGTGGCCGCCCCGCCTGCCACGCGCGCGGGCGTTGCCGCAGCGCTCAAGCTGGGTGATCCGGGTGATGATTGGTCCGCAGATCGCGGGCCGGTGCACCAGATCGCAGCGTGGCTGGCGACGCTGACCCACCTCGCAGGTGCTGCAGCCGCCGGGCACCCGGTCCTCACCGCGCTCAGCACCCAGATGAACGCGCTGCAGGCGATGCTGACGGCCCCCGCCGCGTTTCCGCTGGTCGAACGGATGGCCCTGCCGCAGATCGCACTCAGCGCGGCCTGCGCCGTCGAAACCGCACGGGCCGCTGCATCATGAAACCCGCGGTTCTGTTCATCCTGTTCACCGTCATGATCGACGCCATGGGCATCGGCCTGATTGTGCCGGTTATGCCGGCATTGATCCAAGAGGTGCGCGGCGCCGAGGTTGGCTTTGGCTCCGCCGCCGTCTGGGGCGGCATTCTGGCCACGACCTTCGCGGCGATGCAGTTCCTCTTTGGCCCGCTGGTGGGGGCGCTGTCGGACCGGTTCGGGCGCAGGCCGGTGCTGCTCGTGTCGCTGGTGGTGCTGGCGCTCGACTATCTGGTCATGGCCGTGGCGGGCACCATCTGGCTGCTCTTTGCCGGTCGCATCGTCGGCGGCATCACGGCGGCTACGCAGTCGACTGCCAACGCCTACATGGCCGACATCTCCGCCCCCGAGGACAAGGCCGCGAATTTCGGGCTGATCGGGGCGGCGTTTGGTCTGGGCTTTGTCTTTGGCCCCGTGCTGGGTGGCGTGTTGGCAGAGTTTGGCACCCGCGCGCCGTTTTACGCCGCGGCTGCCTTGGCCGCGCTGAATGCTGTATTTGGCTATCTGGTACTCAAAGAAACGGTCGACGACCGCATCCGCCGCCGCTTTGAATGGCGCCGCGCCAATCCGCTGGGCGTCTTTCGCCAACTGGGCCGATTGCCCGGGCTGGCGCCGCTGCTGGGGGTCTATTTCCTCTACACCGTGGCGTTCAACGTCTACCCGGCGGTTTGGTCCTACTACACCAGCGAGCGTTTCGACTGGTCGCCTGGCACCATCGGCATGTCACTCGGCCTCTTTGGCGTGTCCATGGCGGTCGTCCAAGGCGGGCTGATCCGGCCAATCATGCGCTGGCTCGGCGAACGCGGCACGGTGATCTACGGCCATTCCATCGATGTGCTGATCTTTATCGCCATCGCGTTTCTAAACTCGGGCACGTGGCTGCTGATACTGGTTCCGCTGGCCGCGTTGCCCGCCGTCATCACCCCCGCGTTGCAGGGGATCATGTCCAAAGCCGTCAGCGACGATGCCCAAGGCGAGTTGCAGGGCGCGCTGACCTCGATTGCCGCGCTGGCGATGATCCCGGCGCCGCTGGTGCTGACCTCGACCTTTTATGCATTCACCGATGGCAGCGCGGGCATCTACCTGCCCGGGGCGCCGTTCCTGATGTCGGCGGTGCTGGTGAGCTTTGCGCTGGTCGTGTTCCTGATGGCACAGATGCCCGCCCCGGCGCGCGGCGTGACCGAGCGCTGAATTTCGCCATTGCGGGGGCTGCGCGCCTGCGCCACGGTGCAGCAACGGCATCACGGGGGAGGGACCGATGCAAAAGATCAAGGCAGCCGTGTGCCACGCCTTTGGCGCACCCTTGCAGATCGAAGAGATCCTGTTGCGCCCACCCGCCACCGGCGAGATCGAGGTGACCCTGGGCGCGGTGGCGATCTGTCATTCCGACATCTCCTATGCAGATGGTGCCTGGGGTGGCAGCCTGCCCGCGGTCTACGGGCACGAGGCCGCCGGGCGCATCACCGCTGTGGGCGAGGGCGTCGCGGGCCTCGCCGTGGGCGACCCGGTGGTGGTCACGCTGATCCGGTCCTGCGGCACCTGCCCCAGCTGCGCCAGCGGCAAGCCCACGATCTGCGAAACCCCCTATGACGGCGACAAGGGGCCGATCCAGACCGCTGAGGGCGGCACCTTACATCAAGCGATGGCCTGCGGTGCCTTTGCCGAAAAGGTGGTGGTGGATCAGCGGCAGGTAGTAAAGGTCCCCGAGGACATCCCGCTGGATGCTGCTAGCCTGATCTCGTGCGGCGTGATCACCGGAGTGGGCGCGGTGGTCAACGCGGCGGGCTTGCGCGCGGGCGAAGACGTGGTGGTGATCGGCGCGGGCGGCGTCGGCCTCAACGCGATCCAGGGCGCGCGCATCGCCGGTGCCCGCCGCATCGTCGCCGTCGACATGACCGAGGAAAAGCTTGAAGACGCCAAGGCGTTCGGCGCCACCGACGGCGTGCTGGCCACGCTGAAATCCCCGTGGCGCGCCAGCTACAAGGCGCTGGGTGGCAAAGGTGCCGAAGCGGTCATCGTCACCGTGGGTGCCATCCCCGCCTATGACACCGCCCCCCGCTATCTGGGTCGCGGTGGCAAGGTGGTGATGGTCGGCATGCCGCATTCAGGGGCCGTGTCGACCTATGAACCGGCAATCCTCGCAGCCATCGGTCAGGGCATGGTCGGCTCGAAAATGGGCGATGTGGTGATCCAGCGCGATATCCCGTGGATGGTTGACATGTACCAACAGGGCCGGCTTGAACTCGACAGCCTGATCTCGGGCCGCTGGACCCTCGACCAGATCAACGAGGCCATCGCAGACACCAAAACGGGAACAGCCCGCCGCAACGTGATCCTATTTGACGGCGTGTAAACTCGACTGCGCCAGACGGCGGCCAATGGCTTAGGCCAGCAGACCGCGTTGCCGAGGCCAAGCCGTCGCAGCGGATTGACCCGGAAAAAGACAGGCGTGCCGGCCCCTAACGCAGCTTGAGCAGCAGCAGCACCAGGAAGGACAGCGTCACAAAGTGGATCAGGATGAACCGCAACAGCACCTGGCTGTTCGACCATTCCAGATTCTTGCGCACGTGGTCATGCAGCGGAAAGCGGACGTTCTGAAATATCCGAATGCGAAAGACGCGGATCAACCCGACCTTGAGCAGTCCGGTGACACCGTTCACCAGGATCATCATCGCCACAAAGAGGATCATAAACGGATTGCCCGTCACCGTGACCATCATGCCGATAAAAAGGCCAATGGGCCGCGATCCTGCATCGCCCATCAGCGCCACACTGGGCGGCGCATTGTGCCACAGATAGCCGACGATGACCCCCACCATGATCGCATTGCCGATCACCCAGATCGGCGCGCCCGAATTGAACGGGATCAGCAGATAGGCGCTGTTTTCGATGTTGCCGATCACCGAATAGATGACAAAGCCCAGCGTGGTCAGCGTGATCAACGACAGCGTGCCCGACAGACCATCCACCCCGTCATTGCAGTTTAGCGCATTGACCGACAGCCAGATCACCGATGAAAAGATGATCAGCCCCATCCAAAACGGGATCGCAAACTCGGTCGACGTGAACGGCACCCACATGACAATGTCGCGCCCATATAGAATGGCCGACGCCGCCACCAGCGCCAGCGCCGCATCCGACAAGCCCAGCGTCAACTCACTGAACCCGCCCGGTTTCACATCGTCGGCCAAACCGACACAGGACGCCGCCAGCACCGCCAGCGCGCAGATGTAGAACCGCGGGTCCCACGGTACCAGCAGCGCCACCAGCACCAGGAAGATCAGGTTCATGAAAATGCCCACGCCCAGCGGCTTGCCCACGCTGGCGGCAGCGTTGTGCGCGTGATTGCGGCCCTTGTCGCGGGTCGCCAGATGCCACAGCTTGGGCAGCAAAAACAGGCTCAGCACCGACCCCAGAAAGGCGCCGATCGTGCTCAGCACCGTGATCGACGACAACAGGCGCAGCGGCCCCCAATAGGGGGAAAGGGTCTCAGAAAGAAATTCTGCCAGCATGTTTTTGTCTTTGCTCTGCTCGCCCCGGCTATAACGCAAAGCCGCAGCGCCGCGCCAGCGAAAACACCCCAAGTCGTGACCGGGCAAGGCGCGACTTGTTCCCCGGTGCACAATCCGCCTAGGCTCGCGCCGACCGCATGGCACAGGGCACGCGCATGAAACTGCAAGACCTCGACATCATCATCACCGCTCCGCCCGCACCAGGGTGGGGCGGGCGCTACTGGATCCTGGTTAAGCTGACCACCGATGACGGGATTGTCGGCTGGGGCGAATGCTATGCCGCGTCCGTGGGACCCGCCGCCATGCGCGCCGTGATCGAGGACGTGTTTGCCCGGCACATGCAGGGCGAAACGCCTGAAAACATCGAATTGATGTTCCGGCGCGCCTATTCCTCTGGCTTTACTCAGCGGCCGGACCTGACCGTGATGGGCGCGTTTTCGGGCCTTGAGATCGCCTGCTGGGACATCCTGGGCAAGGCGCGGAGCCGCCCGGTCTGGGCCCTGCTCGGCGGGCGCATGAACGATCGGCTGCGTGCCTACAGCTACCTCTACCCACTGCCGCACCACGACATGGATGCGTTCTGGACCTCCCCCGACATGGCCGCCGAAGCCGCCCTGGCGCTGGTTGAGGCGGGCTACACGGCGGTCAAGTTTGATCCCGCAGGTCCCTACACGATGCGCGGTGGACACATGCCCGGCATGCGCGACATCAGCCTGTCAGTGGCCTTCTGCCGCGCCATCCGCGAGGCTGTGGGCGACCGCGCTGACCTGCTCTTTGGCACCCATGGCCAGTTCACCACCGCGGGTGCCATCCGCCTCGGCCAGGCGCTCGAACCCTATAGCCCGCTGTGGTTCGAGGAACCGATCCCCCCCGACGCAGCGCACGAAATGGCCCGCGTCGCCAACGCCGTGCGCATCCCGGTGGCCACAGGCGAACGCTTGACCACCAAGGCCGAGTTCGCCCCCCTCCTGCGCTCTGGCGCCGCCAGCATCCTGCAACCGGCACTGGGGCGGGTCGGCGGCATCTGGGAGGCCAAGAAAATCGCCACACTGGCCGAGGTCTACAACGCGCAAATGGCGCCGCATCTCTATGCCGGTCCAGTGGAGTGGGCCGCCAATGTGCACCTCGCCACCGCGATCCCGAACCTGCTGATGTGCGAAACCATCGACACCGCGTTCCACCGCGACCTGATCAAAAACACCATCCAGATCGAACAGGGCTTCATCGTGCCACCTGACGCGCCGGGCCTCGGCATCGACATGGACGAAGCGCTGGCGCGCGCGCACCCCTACACCGGCACCGGCTTGCACCTGGAAATGCAGGAGGCTCCCTGCGACTACGTCAACGGCAACAATTTCGAAGGCGGCGCGCCAGCAAAACGCCACTAGACCCCACGGGTCGCTTCTCTGTTTTAAAAAATCCTCCCCGAAGGGCCGATCCGCCATCCGGGCTACCCCGATCAAAGCGGCGCGCCGCACCAAAAGGCCGAAGAGGCCTCAGGCCGATGAGGTCGCGTTTTGCAGGACGCGGTAGGTGATCTTGGGCAGCGGCTCGCCGGTGGCGACGCTGCCCAATTCGATCACGCCGGTGCCGGTCAGCGCGATGGTCTGGCGCCGGATGTAGAACTCGGGGTGTTCGCCGATGGTCACGGTGGACCCGGCCGACGAGCTGTCTTTGAACTCCACAATCCCGCCGCGCACCGACACCGCACCATGCACCCGACTGACCCAGGCCTGCGGCATCACCAGATCGCATTGTGGCGAGCGGCCGATCTTGATCTCGCCGCCTTCGGGCACTGTCTGGGACCAGCCATCATAGCTGATCTGCAGCGACATGTTTGCCATCTTTTCGGCCTGCGCGAGGTTGAACATGGTCGGTTGCGCCATCATCGACGTGACGCCGTCCTCTTCACCGTCAGTCGCTGCCAGCAGGGCAAAGATCTCAGTTGGCACATCGGTGCCGCGCAACGTGATCTCCCCCATCGAGCGCAAATCAAACTGCGCGGTATCGGTCAGCCGGCGCACCAGCGTGCGCGATATCAGGGCTTCGTTCTCCTTGGCCTGGCTGGACAGCCGCGCGGTCACGTTGATCGCATTGCCAAAAAGCTCGTCTCCGCGATAGAGCACATCGCCAAAATGCAGACCCGCATGCACCGACACCGCGCCACGGGCGCCCTGTTCAAGGATTTCCTTGGTCGCCAGCACCGCCTGATCGGCGTTTTCGAACAAACACAGCACGTCGTCGCCCTTGGAGCGCACAAAATCCCCGCCGCGCGCCGTGGCGATCTCTTGCATGCCGGCCACGCATTCGAACACCAGCCGACTGGCCTCGGCATCGCCATGACGCTGGTAGAGGGGCGTGCTGCCCGACACGTCCGCCATCAATATAGCGCGCTCAATACTCATTCCGGCGACATCCCCAAATCGCGGCCGTTCCCGAGATGTATGATCTTTGGAATCAAACAGGTCTAAATGTGTCAAGTCTACATACTCCGCGTTTGAAATCACCCTCTTTGCGGCCAAGGCATACAAACCTTAGGGTGAAACCGGCGTGAAAACGGTGCCCGCATGCGTGAAAAACGCGCGCCAGCCAGGTTTCCGTCGCTCGGATGTCTCAGATCACGCGGTGACCAATGCCGCTCCGTCGCCCAGTGCGCGCAACTTGGCATAGGCAATCTCGGGGTCCACAGCGCCAAAGCCCGCAAAGGTGCCAAAGCCGCAATCGCTGCCTGCAATCACCCGGTCCGCGCCGACAATATCGGTGAACCGTTCGATGCGCTGGCGCACCACCTCGGCGTGTTCGACAAAGTTGGTGGTGGTGTCGACCACCCCGGGCACAAGCACTTTGTCGTCGGGGATCTCATGCGCGCGGTCGCGGAACACGGTCCACTCGTGCGCGTGGCGCGGGTTCGACGTTTCAAACAGCACGTAGCGCGATTTGGTGGCCATCAGCGTAGGAAACACCGTGTCCATCGCGATGTCACAGACATGCGGACCCTCGTAATTGCCCCAGCAGATGTGCACCCGCACCTTTTCAGCCGGCACATCCGACAGCGCGTGGTTCAGCGCCTCGACATGCGCATCGGCGATTTTGACAAATTCGGCGTCCGTGAGATCGGCAAACAGCATGTGGCGCGACAGCGCCAGGTCCGGGCAATCGAGCTGCAGGTCCAGCCCGGCGCCCACAATCGTTTCGTATTCGGCCTTCATCGCATCGGCGAGTGCCGCCAGATAGGCGTCGCGCGTGGGATAAAAGTCGTTTTGCAAAAACAGCGCAATCACCCCCGGCGAGGCGGCGTTCATAAACCCGTGTTCGACCCCGTGCCGCGCCATCGCCGCCTTGAGGTTGGCAATGTCCTTTTCCAGCTCGCCCTGCCCCTTGGATGTGACGGCGCCGGTGCACATCGGCCGGGCATATTGCGGGGTGCCGCCACCGTCGGCGAGCCGTTTGAGAAAGCTGGGGAATTGCTTGAGATCGGCGGGCGCATTGCGCGGGCTGTCGCCGGAAAAGCCGGTGTAGCGGTCCTTGACGTAGGTGGCATAGCTGATCTTTGACGTCTCACCGTCGCTGACGATGTCCACACCCGCCGCGACCTGCTTGGCAACGGTGTCGTCCACCGCCTCGGTCATGGCGGCGTCAAACGCGGCTGGGTCATAGGCTTCTTCCCGCTCGCGGGCAAAGATGAAATCAACGACCTTCTGGCTGCGCGGCAGGCTGCCCACGTGGGTGGTTTTGACCATGTCTGGCTCTCCTCACATCTGCGTGAGATGCACTATGGCCTTTCCTGAAAGCTGGTGCCATCCCAGACCAGCGGTCGCGCGCAAAATTCGCCCTGCGCGCCGCACAGCGAAAACGACCCCGTGCGCGCAAGCCCCAATCTGCCGCCTGCATCTACGATGGTCATCGACGTGCCGAGGAAATCAAGCGGCGCCAGATAGTTGCGCGAAGACAGAAAGACGTAGTGACTGCAATTCGCGGCACCGCAAAACGGCCGCGGCAGACTGCCCGGGCAGGTGATACGACCCCAATCCAGCACAAAATCCGGTGCGCCGTCACGGTCCAGATCAGCCGCCTGCACCGCGTCAGGCGGCAGCGCGGCAGGCGCGCGACAGCCCAGCGCGATCTCATCGGTGATCTGGCGCGGGATCTTAACGACCTGACCCGCTGGCGCGGCGGGGCCCTGCCAATCGGCGCGACACCCCCGTTGCACCGCCGCCAGCGCCGCGCTCAGCCCGGCGGTGCCGATCTGCTGCACCGGATCCTGTCCTGGGGCAAGCATCAGCGTCCGCGCCGTGCGCAACGCCGCAAAAAGCGGGTCATCCCAGCCCAGTGCCACGCCCCAATAGCCGTAAAAGTCGCTGTAGCGCGCCTCGGGCAGGCGGTAGCCTGTGCCGTCGACCCAGAGGATCAGATCGCGGCGCCTGACCGCATTGCCATGCACGCGGATCAGGTCGGGATTGAACTCCAACCGGATGGTGCCACGCGGCGTCGGCTCGGTCTCGTGCACGCCCACCTCATAGGCGCTGCGTCCCTGCGGCGACGGCGCATAGCATACCAGATGCAACCCGGGTCCGCCGGCATAGTGACCGATGCTGTGGCCGTTATCCTGGCGGTTGGCAGACCAGCCTTGCGCCTGCGCCACTTGCGCCATCAGCATGCAGACCAGCACCAGTACCAGCCGCGCGCACCTCACAACTTGCGCGCCATCAGGACCGTGTGGCTTTGGGTTTCTGGGTCTTCTGCCAGAAACCCGGTCAGGCGCACGCCGTTTTCCTCCAGCGCGGTGGCGTAGGCGGCGGGGGACAGGCTGGCGTGAAACACCCGTTCGCCGCCCACAGTGCCGTCCACCGCGCCATCGGCGTGGCCCACGGTCAGCATCAGCACGCCGTGCGGCGCCAGATGCCGCGCCATGCGGGCAATGCAGGCGGGCTGTTCGCCGGCCGTCAGGTGGAAAAAGCTGTTCCACGCGATGATCCCGTCGAACCGCTCGGGCGCCTCAAAGTCGCGCATATCCGCCTCGCGCCAGTCGCCATCGGGCCAGCGGTCGCGCGCGATGCGCAGCATCTGAGGCGAGAAATCCATGCCTGTCACCCGAAAGCCTTCGGCCTTGAACCAGCGCGCAATGGGATCGCCGGTGCCGCAGCCCAGGTCGAGCACGTGCGCGCCCGCTGGCAGCGCGGCGGTGAACCGCGCCAGCCAGCGCGCCTCAAACAGCGCGCGCGAGCGTTGCGCGTCATAGGCCGCGGCCTGCCGGTCATAGACGGCGCGCGTGTCCTCGGGTGCCGGTGTCAGCTCAGCCATGTGGGGCCGGCCGGGTCTTCGGTGCCGATCACCTGGTAGAGAGCGGCCTCCCCGGTCATCGACGGCACCGCAGTGTGGGCGAGGTTTTCGGGAATGCTCATCGTGTCGCCAGGCGCCAGCGTTGTCTCACCCCCGTCCCACATCACCCGCCAATGCCCGCGCACCGGCATCAGGACCGACGGCAGCGGATGCGCGTGCATGGCCTCTGTCGCGCTGTCGCGGGTGACCAGGTTGACCTCGAACCCCGGTTTGTCGCGGATGATGCCCGCCTCGCCAATGACCTTGGTCGGCGTGTCCTTGGCCAGTGCCGCCATGTCGAGATAGCGGCGCACGCCGTAGCCTACGACCTCCATCGGCGACATTTCCGGATAGTCCTTCAGCTCGTCATCCGACAGCAGCGGCATGGGCGCCACATCGTCGGGCAGGCTTTCACCGATCTTGCTGTCATAGAGTTTGCCGTTTTCACCCAGCACCAGGCCGTGGTCAGCGGCGTCCTCGATCACTTGGGGCGCCCAGATCACACCGCCGCCGGCGTCATCGCCGCCCAGAATGGCCATGATCATCCCATAATCGGTCCCGATATTTTCGAACCCACGGAAGATGCCTGTGGGTATGTTGATGATGTCGCCCTGTTCCAGCACCACCTCGCCCGCGTCCCCCCAGCGGCCCCAAAAGAAGCGCCAGCGCCCCGACAGGACAAAGAACACCTCGGCCGTGCGGTGCGAATGCAGCGAGTTGCGGCATTTCGGCGGCTGGCCAGCGGCGCCAATGTTAAAGCCGTGCGGGATGGTGATGTGCACGTGCTGATCCGCACTTTCCGACACGCCGCCGCCGATGATGGTAAAGTTTTCCTTTTGATCCGACCCAGGCGTGTGCGCGTCGATAAACGCGGTCTTGCAGGGGCGCAGATCGCCATAGCGAACGATGCGGGGTTCCATTTCAGCGGGGGTCATGAGGTATCCTTTCGTGTGGCACTGTTGGATCGGGCAGCGGATCGCCCGGACCGTGTCGGGTGCATGTGTGTAAAACAAGGTGGCTGGCGGCGCGCCCCTGACGTGCAGGTCGTCGGCTTGCGGGTGAATGACGTCTGAATGCGCATACCGGGCCGCAGCGCGGTGGCGGCACGCATGTCGCGTGGATGGTGCGGGGCGGCATGAACGGCCATTAGACCTGCCCCCGCAGCGCGGCCAGTTCACCTTCCAACTGCGCAATTCTGGCGTCGCGCTGGTCAAGTTCGGGGCCGACAAGCCGCGCAATTTGGGCGCTGTCAAAGCGGGGCGTGATGAATTGCGGACAGTTCCAGTCAAACGCGACGATGCGTATCGTCACCACGCGTTCTACCCGGCCCTGCCCGTCTGTTTCAAACTGCTCCACTAGGTCCGACGCATCCGCTGCAGCTTGCATCACGGCATGGCCCTGCATCTTGAGCCGAGCCTTGCGCGGGTAGTCCATGAAAAACAGCGACACTCGATCGTCACCGCGCAAATTGCCCTCGGAAATATGCTGCCGGTTGCCGCGGTAATCGGCAAAGCCGATGGTGTGGTCGTCCAGAACCTTGAGAAAGCCCGCAGGCCCGCCGCGATGCTGGATATAGGGCCAACCGGTTTCCGATACGGTGGCCATGTAAAACGAGGTGCTGGCCGCCAAGAATGCCTGCTCATCGGCGTTTAACGCGTGGGTGCGTGCACCGTAGCTGCGCGCATAGGTTTCGGCCGAGCCTTCGGCCTCCTGCAGTGCTTTGACGCGCGGGGTGAACATGAGGGTGTCATATCGGTCCATAACGGTGTCCTTAACATCCCCTTCGGATCAGGTGGCACGTCGCGCGCCGAGGTGACAGGTACAGCAGCACGAGTGCGTTACCCCGTCTGCAACAGGATCTGTTTCCAGATCGAGGTTTCGTCGAACAGGCAAAACTCCCGCCGGATGCGCGCGGGCGCGGCGCCGAGGGTGCCAAACTCGGCGTGGCAGATGCCCAGCACATAGACCTCGGCCCCCGTGGGCGCGCCGAAATAGCCCCAGCCGTCATGCGTGCCATGCAGGCTCCAACGGATCGCAGCGCGGGGCGGCAGCGTGGGGTCTTCGCGGCCAATCTGGTGGTGCACTGTGAACGTCGCGTCGGGAAAGGACGCGCGCAGGCCCATCCAGAACCGGTCCACCGGGTCCCAGCCATGGCCGGTTTCCCCGCCGGGATATTCGCTTTGTATCGCGCGGTCGTACTGGTCCGGGATCACCGCCATATCGGCGCCCATGATGCGGGTCAGGATACTGGCGTACTTCTCACCCCAGGCATTGTCATTGCCGCGCCCGGTATAGGGGCCGGGCTGGTCCGTGGCGGGTGTCAGCGGGCGCACGCAGGCCTCTGGCCCGCCCTCGCGCGCAATCAGATCGGCGGCATAGGCTTTGGCCTCCCACCCGATCTGGCGCACGATGGCGGTCTGGTCGCGGATCAGCCATTCGTCGTTGATCTGATCCGCTACCGCGTGGCAATCGGCGATGATGCGATATTGCAGCTTTTTGCCCGAAGCCGGTCCATAGACCCCATCGGCCAAATGCGTCGCGGTGCTGAGGATACGGTGGCTCGATAACATCCCCTCTTCGGGGGTGCCGGACCAGATCACATCCTCGCCCAGCAGCTCGCGGTCGGGAAACTCGGCCAAGGTGGCCATCGTGGCGCCGATGACCTTTTCATTGCCCACAACCACGCTGGCGGGCGAACGCACGACAATGTCGGGGCTGTAGTAGTGGTGCAGGGTCGCGATGCCGCGGTCTTCCCAGATCTCCTGCGTGATGCCGAGGATATAGTCGGGGAAATCTGCCCAACGGTTTGAAAAGCCTTTCATGAGGTCCATCCTTGGGGAATACGGGCCGAGCCGCGCAGGACGAGCGGGCCGTCCAGTGCCACCCGGCGGGGCGTTGTGGTGGGGTCAGCGAGGCGACCGAGGATCATGTCCACCGCCTCGCGCGCCATGCTGGCGGCCGGTTGGCGCACAGTGGTCAAGCTGTAGCTGGGCCAAGCGGCAAGGCCGACATCGTCATAGCCCACAACCGACACGTCACCCGGCACGCTGAGCCCAAGCTCAAAGCGCAGCACATCCATGACCGCAAAGGCCATATGGTCGTTGGCACAGAACACCGCGTCGGGCCGGTCAGGGCGGTCAAACATCTCGCGCGCAACGGTTTGCGCGGTCTCGAAGCGAAAGCCGCTGACGCCGCGCGCGTGCAGCTCAAGTCCGGCCGCCTCCAATCCGGCGAGAAAGCCCGCCTCCCGGTCGCGCTGGGTCGAGGCGCCTTCCCATCCGGCGACATGGCCAATGCGGGTGTGACCGCCAGCCGCGAGAAACTCGGCCAGCTTTTTGCCGCCAGCGTAGTTGTCAGAGGTGACGGCGGACAGCCGGCGATCATCCTGCGTGCGGTTGAACAGCACGATGGGAATGCCCGCCGCCTCGCAGCGTCGGGTCAGATCGTTGGACATGCCCACCGAGGCGGCGATGATCCCGTCGACCTGGTAGTCAAGCAGTTCGCCCAGAACCTCGTCCGCTTCGGTCACCGAGTTGGCCGCCATAAAGACCAGCACGTGATAGCCCTGCTCTTGCAAAAGGCGGCTGAGATGTTCGATGGCCTCGGGGTAGAACTGGTTTTCCAGATAGGCCACCACCAGCCCGATGATCCGGCTGCGGCCGGTGATCAGCCCACGCGCCAGCACATTGGGGCGGTAGCCCAGATCGTGCGCGGCGGCGCGGACCTTGGCCTCGGTCGCTTTGGACACCGATGCGCCGGGCGTGAACACCCGGCTCACCGCCGAGCGTGACACCCCTGCCCGCTGGGCCACGTCAAAGCTGGTGACTTTCTCGCCCATCAGAGGTCCCGCTCGCACAGTTTGTCGTGGATGATCTTGCAGCCCACCAGCCCCAGTTCCCCAAATCCCGTGGCGCCGGGGTACGGGGTGATAGACCACGCGCCGTCCTTGTAATGCGGGCCCACCGCTTTGATCGCCTGGATCGGGGCCATCTGAAACAGACGGCGCCGCATGGCGATGCGAACCTCTGACGGCATCGCCGTCCACGCCTGCTGCGCGGCTTGTGCCAGCTTGCGCTCAATGGCGTTAGAAGGGTCGGTTACCTGCGCCCGCATCAGTCCGCCGTCCAACCGCCGTCGATCAACATGTGTGTGCCCGTCACCATCGCCGACGCGTCGGAGGCCAGAAACTGCACCGCGCCCATCACATCCGACACCTCGCCCACGCGCGGCAGCTTGATCTTGTCCATGACCCAGGCAAGCCGCTCGGGGTTGTCGAATGTTTTTTCGGTCAGCTGCGTGCGGATAAACGTCGGGCAGACCGTGTTAATGCGGATGCCCGCCTTGCCCCATTCGATGGCCATGGCTTTGACCATGCCTTCGACCCCGTGCTTGGTGGCACAATAGACCGCCCGGTCGATGCCGCCCACATGGCCCATCTGCGATGAGATGTGGATGATCGACCCAGGTCGTTGCGCAGCAATCAACGCCCGGGCCGCGTAGGACGACAGGAAATAAGCGCTGCGCAGGTTTACCGACGTCACCGCATCGAAATCCTCGGGCGTGGTGTCCAGTGCCGGGCTGTGACGCGCCAGGCCAACCGAATTGACGACGATGTCAAACGCCGCCTCGCACACGGTGGCAAGCGCGGTGAGGTCGGTCTGATCCAGCACCAGCGCCCCAGCGCGCAGCCCCGCCTCTGCCATCGCTGAGACAACACCGTCCAGCACGTCGCCCCGCCGGGCCGCCACGGTCACGTGCGCCCCCGCCTCGGCCAGTGCCACAGCGCAGCCCAGTCCGATGCCCGACGACCCACCGGTGACAAGCGCGCGCTTGGTGGACAGATCAAGCGAGGGTGTCTGAGGCAATATCATTGCGGCATCTCTTTTGGCAGCGCAATGCCCAGCGCCTCCAGTGCCGCGCCGCGCATCATTCGCGCCAGCGGATCGTGAAACAGCGGCAAGGCCCGCGCGGCTTCGTCATCTGCCAGCCAACCATCTGACAGCCTCCAGCCGGCAAAAAACAGGTCATCCATATCCCCGGTCGCAATGAACACAAGACTGCGAAACTGTCGCTCTGGCGTCACCGTTCGATCAAATTTGGCATGCGCCGGATATTGAAGTATCAACTCGGCGTTCGCCGCCTCTTGGCGCGCGACGTCGGACGCAATTTCATGCGGGGTGATGTCTGCAAGATCGCGCAGGTGTTCGACCACGTCGCCCGGCATGGTCTCAAGACACCGCTGCAGCGCCGCGTCAAAGCGGTGATCCTCGACAATATTCATCTGCCAAGCACGCGTTTGCGCGCGCCACATCACCTTTTCGGCACGTGCGGTCCACCGGCCATCTGCCACCAGACCCAGCGCCTCGAGCACAGCCATAAGATCGGGTCTGACGCGCGCAGGGCCGCAACCAAAAGCCGCGGCAATGTTGGGTTTGGGCACCCTTGGCTCTTGGCCTTCGGGATAGATCGGTCTGACAACAAACTGTCCGGCTCTGCGCGGCGTCTCGAAACGCGAACCATCGGCGGTGCGGTATTCTATATCCCGTTTCTGATCCATAACGCTCAAAACGACCCAGCAGATGTCATCCCACCTGGGCAGGGGCGACGGGATCTTGGGCGTATTGATGCGCTGCGCGCCCCAGGGTTCTGGTTGCGCCTGTCCCAAGGCGACCAGCGCCATGCACCCAAATTGCCACGCCGTCATCGCGTGGTCATTCCAACCGTCGCGCCCATCGCCTGTCTCTCGCGGCAGCGCGGCCGCGAGATAGGCAATCACCGGCGCCGGCCAATCAGTATGCGGACCGGTGGCTGTCACAGCGCCCGCCCCGTCTCGGGGTCAAACCCGGCCCGTGCTTTGTTAAACTCACGCATGCGCGCCAGAACGTCGACGCCAATCTGGTCATACATGTGCAGTAGGTCGACCATCACCCAATTCTCGCGGATCAGCCCGTGTTCGACACGCCAGAAATCGAGGCTGCGCATCTCCACCGCCTTGCCCGGCGGGGCGATACCCAACCAGCCGTCATGGGTCAGCGTCTGGTACATGTCCGGCCAGCCGGTGACCGCGGCGTAGTTGCGATCGCCAAAGAAGTGATACGTGATCTCGTCCACGCGGCTGCCGCGGTCCGGCATGGCGTTGAGAAAGGGGATCTGGTGCCAGTTGCGAAACCCGGCGATGCCGCGCCCGGATCCGATGCCCGAAGGCCCGTACCACATCATGCGCGGGTGCCAGAAGCGTTCCATCTCCATCACCTCGGGGCCGCCCTGCCCGGGGTGGCGCTTGAGATGTTCAAGCATGTCAACGATGTGCTGACAGGTCGCCTGCCCGGCTGCGGCGTCATACGGCCCGGGCACCAGCCCGTCGCAGGTGGCAGGCCCCGGCACGTGCCACTCGCGCCCCAGGCTCGGCGACATCGGCCAGGCGCGCGCTTGCATCATCACCTCGGGGATGTCCCACAGCGCCTGCATTTCAACGATCTTGCCGTCTTCGAAGCGGTAAAATTCGTGAAACCGCATGT
Source organism: Pseudomonadota bacterium (assembly GCA_039026855.1). Lineage (GTDB taxonomy): Bacteria > Pseudomonadota > Alphaproteobacteria > Rhodobacterales > Rhodobacteraceae > Tateyamaria. Next base: position 35,502 of record JBCCLL010000019.1, read on the forward strand.
GCAGGATGTGGCCTGTGGCCGGTATATCGAGCCAAGGCGCCGCAAAGGTGCCGGTGTAGTAGCCGCCGCAGCCGACCCAGTCATGCCCGTGATCATCCGGCCCGGCCATCACAATGTGATCGCGCCGTTCCAGATCGGGCAAAGCCCGCAAAAGAGGGGCGTAGACCGCGTCCAAATAGGCGTCAACGCCGTGGATCGTCTCAAACGGAAAGGCGAGGCGGAACACCGCATCTGGCGCGCATGCAGCATCAAAGGCGGCGCGCACCATGCCTTGGTCGAAATCGTACATCGCAGCGCGGATCTGGCTGAGGGCGGCTTTGTTCTGGGTGTGGCGGTCGGTCATGCGGGTTCTTTCAGTCTGGCAAACAGATCGACGCCCATCTGCTGAAACAGATGGATCATGTCGACAAAGACCCAGTTTTCGGTGAACCGGTCGCCGTCACGCAACCAGAAATCCAGGCCGGAGACCTCGATGCGTGCGCCGGACGCGGCATGGCCCAGATACGGCCCGGTATGCGTCGCCACCACCCCGCGCGGACCTGACGCAGCCAGCAGGCGATCCTCGGCAAACAGGCTCTCAAGGTGCATCACCTTGCGATCCGGAAAAGCGACCAACCAGGGGTGCTGATGCAACTCTTCGAACTCGGCCAGAGACAGGCAGGCGCCGATGCCGCCCGGCCCGTACCATTTGATGTTGGGGTGGAAAAAGCGCGCCATGCCCATGCTGGACAGATCGCTTTCATCAAAGCTGTTGAGCCCGCCAAAGATCAACCCGCGCCCCAGCGCCAGTGTTGCAGCCCCCGCTGCAGTGTCCTGTGCCCCCGTCAGCACGCCGTCATACCCGGTTGGGGCGGGATAGACATGTGCCGCCCCGCGCGGGCGCGGCAACACGGGCGCGCCAATTTGTTCAAACCAGTCGACAAAGTCCCAGATCGTCTGCGCCTGCACGATGCGACCGCCCGCATCAAACCGCAAAAACTCGCCCCAGCGGATGCGCAAGGTGTGGTCGCGCGCGGGGATGCCAAACACCTCATGTGCGGCGCGCCCTACATAGTAGCCCGTTCCCGCAACCCAGGCGGTGCCATCCGGGCTGCTATCCTCGTGCGCCGAGGACACGCCGCCCAAAAACACATGCACCTGCCGCCGCAAATCAGGAAACGCTGCGCGCAACGGAGCAAACATGGTGTCCACTACCTGCGCCCCCGACCCCGTCAGGCCAAAGGGCGCGGGCCCCTGCCATGCCGCCACCGCATCCAGCATCGACGCCGCGCCCGCCGGGTCAGTGTCCAGCGCGGCCCACAAGGCCAATGCGGTCTCCTTGTTGCGCTGGTTTGGATCGGTCACGGAACGGGTCTTGCTTCTCTGTTTCAAAAAAATCCTGGGGGGAGGCGTAGCCGGGGGGCTAGCCCCCCTCCGGCCGTGCCACCCTACTCGGCGGCGTCCCGTGCGGGTGCGGCCCCGCCATAGGGCACGTTCACACCGCCATAGCGGCGCACACGCAAGTTGCACTGCTCGGCATGGCCCACAAACCCTTCGAGGATGCACAGGCGCGAGCCATAGGCGCCAATTTCAGCGGCGGCCTCGTCAGTGAGCACCTTTTGGTAGGAATGCGTCTTGAGGAACTTGCCGACCCACAGCCCGCCGGTGTAGCGCCCGGCCTTTTTGGTAGGCAACGTGTGGTTGGTGCCGATCACCTTATCGCCATTGGCCACGTTGGTGCGGGGCCCAAGGAACAGCGCGCCATAGCAGGTCATGTGTTCCAGGAACCAATCGTCGCGGTCGGTCATCACCTGCACGTGCTCGGATGCGACATCATCGGCCACTTGCAGCATCTCGTCGTAGCTGTCGCACAGGATAACCTCGCCATATTCTTCCCAGCTTTTCGACGCGGTGTCGGCCGTGGGCAGGATCTGCAGGATGCGGGCGATCTCGACAAGCGTCTCTTCGGCCAGTTTGCGCGAGTTGGTCAGCAGCACGGCGGGCGAGTTATAGCCGTGCTCGGCCTGGCCCAGCAGGTCGGTGGCGCACATTTCGGCGTCCACGGTGTCATCGGCAATCACCATCGTTTCGGTCGGGCCGGCAAAGAGGTCGATGCCCACGCGGCCATAAAGCTGGCGCTTGGCCTCGGCGACAAAGGCGTTGCCGGGCCCCACCAGCATGTGCACGGGGTCGATGCTCTCGGTCCCAATGGCCATGGCGCCCACGGCCTGAATGCCGCCCAGCACGTAGATCTCGTGCGCGCCGCCCAGATGCATGGCGGCAATCACCGCCGGCTTGGGTTTGCCCTGCCAGGGCGGGGTCGCGGCCACGATGCGCGGCACGCCTGCAACGGATGCCGTGGCCACCGACATGTGGGCCGAAGCGACCATGGGAAACTTGCCGCCCGGCACGTAGCAGCCCACGGACTGGACCGGGATATTCTTGTGGCCGAGGATCACACCCGGCATCGTCTCGACCTCGATATCCAGCATCGAGTCGCGCTGCGCCTGGGCAAAGTCGCGGACCTGCTGTTGCGCAAACTTGATGTCTTCGAGCTCGCGCGGGGTCAGTTCAGCCATCAGCGCCTCGATCTCGGACAGGCTGAGGCGGAAGCTGGCGGGGCTGTAGCCGTCGAATTTCTCGCTGAGCTCGCGCACGGCGGCATCGCCGCGGGTTTCGATGTCTTTCAGCGTGGCTTCGACAGAGGCGCGGACCTTTGCATCATCTTCGGCGCGTTCGGCATCGGATTTGGCGGTTTTCAGGTATTCGATTGTCATAACAGACCTCATTCATGCGGATTTGCGGGCGGTCCAGTTGGGATCACGCGCGACAAGTTCAACTGTGTTGCCTTCGGGATCGGTGACAAACACACCGCGCCAGCCGATCCAGTCGAACTGTTCGACCCGGGGATCAAGGCCGTGCTCGCGGTACCAGGCAACTGCGGCATCTTGCGCCTCGAAATCAACGCCCAGAGCGATGTGATGCAGCGAGGAAGCCGCGCCTGTTTTCGGTGCATCCGCGGATGCAGGGTGCACGCCCGGGCGCCCCAGGTGATGGGCAAAGAGCGCCAGCACAGTGGTGTGGCCGCGATACCCTTCGGCAATTTTGAAAAACACGATGTCACTGTCAGCATCGCCAGACAGCAGGGCGAGCCCGACCACGTCGCGGTAAAAGGCCAGCATTTTGCCCATATCGGCGCAGCGGATGGCCACCTCGCCAAGGGAGTGGACGGTAAAACCGTGGCTCATTCGGCGGGCTCCGGCGCTGGCGGGACCTTTTCGCCACGATCAAACGCTTCCCAGCCCTCGCCGCCGAACACGTCGACGCCCAGCTGTGCCAGTACATGCGGGAAATCGACCATCACCCAATTGTCGGTGATTTTGCCCTCTTCGACTTTCCAGAAATCCATGTAGCGGATCTCAATCCGTTTGCCGGTTGGCGCCACGCCCATGAACGTGCCGGAATGCGTCGCCTCTTGCCGACCAAAGGCCGCCGCCCATTCGCCCATGTAAAGCCGGGCCTCGTCGACGCAGACCTTGTCAGAGAACGCGGCCTGGAATGGGCGCTGCCAGTTGTCCTGGAATTCACGCAAACCGGTTTTGGTGCCGCAGCCGGTATTGCCCAGCCAGCGGAAGTTTTGCGCAAAAAACTGACCGATGTCGTCAATGCGGTGGTCGTTGAGACCGTCGACCATGTCTTCGATCACCGCGCGGGTGGCTTCGGTTTTCGACATGTCGGTGTCGCGGGTCAGGACCGCTTGTTCGGGGCGGGTGCCTTTCATGTTGGCGTATGTCCTTGTTGTTTGTGTCGGACCGGGGCGCTGCCCCGGACCCCGAGGTATTTTTGGCCAGAAGAAACCATTATCCCTTGACCGCTCCGGCGGTGAGGCCTGACACGATTTGGCGCTGGAACACCATGACCAGCAGGAACAACGGTGCTGTGATGGAGACCGCGGCGGCCACCGCTTCGACCTGATCGGTGGTGGTGGTTTCGCGGTTAAAGTAACCCGCGATGGCAGGAACCATCGTCTGGTTCTGTGCATCAAGCAGCAGCGAGGTGACGAGGAAGTCGTTGTAACCCAGCAGGAAGCTGAACAGCCCGGTGGTGATCACCCCCGGCCACATGACCGGCATGATCACACGTCGGAACGCCTGAAAATGGCTGCAGCCATCGACGCGCGCAGCCTCATCAAGTTCGCTGGGGATGTTCTGGAAGAAGGAGCGCAGCATCCAGATGGTGAACGGCTGGTTGATCGACACGAGCACGGCGATAATCGCCCAGGGCTGGCCGTAGAGTGTTGGCGACAGTTCACCAAAGATCGGGCGCAGGATTTCGGCCGAGTTGATGAACCAGGGCATGTAGCCCGCCACCAGAACCGAGTGGGGCAGCGCGCGGAAAATGAGCGCCACGATCAGCAGCCAAAACGCCAGGTTCGAGCCCGAGCGCGCCAGGCCGTAGCCGGCCAAGGTGCCCACCGTCAGCGAGATTGTGACCACGCCGGCCGTGACAAGCATCGAGTTGAGGAAGTTGCGATAAAACGCGTTTTCCGCCCAAACGGCCACATAGTGTTCCGTGGTGAGCCCGAGCACCGGGTTGCCAAGCGGCCCCAGAATGCTGTTGAGCCCGCCGAGGATCGGCGGCAAAATCACAAAAAAGCCGATCACAAACGCCACCCCAAAGAGCGCGGCAGCAACCAGCCAGCCCAGCACGATCAGCGCAGGTGGCGTCACGCGGTTTACAAGGCGCGGCAGGCCGGTAAAGGCCCAGCGCACGGTGAAAAACAGCACCGCCACGCCAATGACGATGTCGATTATGCTGAGCCCGTTGCCATCGGCCCGGGTGATCGGTCCAAAGATCACGTTCAGCGGATTGGCGTCAAACGCGTCGCGCGGGGATTTGAAGCTCATGACCGCGATCCAAAAGATCGGGAAGGCCGCAAGCAGGCACCAGAAGGCGAGGAACGCGCCCGAGAATACCTTGAGCGAAAGTGGTTGTGCCGTAGCCTTGGAAGACATCAGTGCGCTCCTCCCTTGTGGTCCCGCCAGGTGCGGCGCAGCGGCATAATCAGCAGGATGACGATCCCGATCATGGTCAGCATGGCGCTGGCCGACGCGCGGCTGATCGCGCGGTTGCCCGCGTCATCGGATTGCAGGAAGTCATAGGTCAGCCACTGCAGTGAGATCACATGCGCCTGGCTGCGGAAGCCGACAATCTCTTCGAAGGTGCGGTAGCAGTCCATCAGGTGGATGAGCGAGATAAAGATGATCAGCGGCATCAGGTGCGGCACGATGACAAACCGCAGGCGTTCGAACCGGCTGGCGCCATCGATAATGGCGCTTTCGAGCGTGTCCATGTTGACGGTTTGCAAGCCGGCATAGAAGATCACAAAAGCAAAGGGCGCCACGTGCCAGACCCGGTAGAAATACATCAGCAACTCGACCGTCCAGGCCTGCGCGAACATCGCGATGTCCTGTTGCAGCCAGCGTTCCAGCGCGGCCGTCAGGATGCCGTCACCGACAAAGAGCCAGTAGATCGACAGCGCGCCAATCACCGGCGTGATGATAAACGGCAAGAGCGAGATAAAGATGATGGGTCCGCGCAGGGCGCGGGTCGCATTGTTGACGGCCAGCGCGATGGCCAGACCCACGCCCAGCACCAGTGGCAGCGTGATCAAGGTGAACATCAGAGTAAAGCGCAGCGCTTTCCAGAAGTCGATCTGCAGGATATTGCCCCACTGGCCCGCGCTGATCGCAGCCCAAACCTGATCCATCTGCAAAACGTTTTGGTAGCTGCGCCAGCCCACCCATTCGGTGGTGGTCAGGGTCTTGCCCGTTGCCTCGTCGATGACCGGCACGGTCTTGAGCTCGGTGGTACAGGTCGAAGTGAGAAAGCCTGGCGTGCAGGTCTCGACCTCGACGGTTTCCACAACCGGTTGGGTCAGTTGAAAGCTCTGAAGAAACACCGAAATCAGCGGCGCGGCGATAAATACTAGCATCATTAGAACCGATGGTGCGACGAACCAGAAGAATGTCTTGAATTTCATGCAGCAACACTCCTGCTTGCGGCGGCGACATGGCCGCCGATGTGCCAGCCGATCATCATCGACGGGGCATTGGTATTGGCCGAGGTGATGCGCGGCATGACGCTGGCATCGGCGACCCAGAGGTTGGTGGTGCCTTTGACGGCGCCGGTGGTGTCGAGCGGCCCGCCCAGGGCAACGGTGCCGACGGGGTGGTACGCGGTGCCGGCGCCGTTGCGGATCGCATCGCGCAAGGCATCGCCGGTGGTGTCTGCGCCCGGGAACCCTTCTGGTGCGCGGCGCGGGCCGAACTTGGCAGCGGCCAGGATCTCGCGCAGGCGTGTGACCCCGCGGACCAGCATGTCGAGGTCGTGTTCGTCGCCAAACAGGTTTAGATCGATCTCAGGCGCGTAAGGGTCGCGGCCCATGGTCAGCGTGCCACGCGAGCGCGGTTGACACAGGCAAACGTCGGCAAAATAGCCCGCGCCCCAGATGATGCTGCGGCCGCGCCATCCCATCAGAAAGGGCAGAAAATGCGTCTGAATGTCGGGAACATCGGCGTCGCCGACGCTGTAAAAGGCACCGGCTTCGACCGTGTTGGAGCTAAACCGCCCACCGCGCAGCGCAAGCCAGTGCAATGGCGCCAGCGCCCATGCGGGCAGTTGCGCCAGCGTCAGGCCGTAGCCCGAACCGCGGCCTTTGAAATGCAGGCCAAAGCCGGGATGATCGTGCAGATTATCGCCTATACCAGGCGCATCAACGACAACGTCGATGCCCGCTGCCCGCAGCGCCGCCCCCGGTCCGATGCCCGAGCGCATCAAGATCATCGGGCTTTCGATGCTGCCCGCCGACAGGACCACGCCGTGCCGCGCGACAAAGTTGCGGCCATCCCGCAGCGCGACGCCGGTAGCGCGGCCATTTTCCAGCGTGACCCGGGCCACTTCGGCATCGGTGATCACCTCGGCGCCCGACGGACGCAGGAAGCCGTCGGCTGCAGACCACCGCGCACCGTCGCGCATGTTGCAGTGAAACACACCGGCGCTTTGCCGCTCGGGCGTGGGAGGAGCACTCGGGTCATTGGCGGGAAAGGCAGCGCCAAATGCTTCGGACAACGGGTGCGGGTGCGGCAGACGCGTGGGCGTCATCTGCGCCTCAACCGCGTCATAGGCGCGCCAGACCGTGTCGCTGTCCCAGCCCGGCAGACCCCAGGCGTCGAAATCCGCGCGACGCCCGCGAAACCAGACCATCGAGTTGATCGACCCAGACCCGCCCAGCATCTTGCCGCGCGGCACTGCGACTTGCCGCCCGCCAGCGGCCGCCATGGGCACGGTCCGGCGTTTCCAGTTGCGCCGATCCGAGCGCATCAGGGACACGAGGCCAAAGGGCACCTTGACCCGTATGTCCCGGTCGGACGGCCCCGCTTCGATCACCAGAACGCGCGCGCCCGGTTGTTCGGCAAGCCGTGCCGCCACAGCACAGCCAGCAGAGCCACCGCCGACAACGATATGATCAAACTGGGTTTCCATCGCACTGTCCCGAAGACGGCTGGCGCGGGTGACCGCGCCAGCCGGATGAGGGCTTACTCAAGCACGCCGGCCTCTTTGGCCGATGTGGTGTAGGCTTCTTCAATCGCTGCCAGCGTTGCCGCAGCGTCCCGCTCACCGGTGAAGAATGCGGGCAGTTCATTGCCCAGCGCGGTGTGCAGCAGGCCCATCGTTGTGGTCGACGGATAAGCGGCGGCCGGGGGCGACGCGGTGGCCGTCTCAATGGCGCCCTGGGCAGAATCCCCGGGCTGGTAGCCGCCGACAATCCAGATCGCGGCTTCGTTGGCGCCGGTCACCATGTCTTCGTCGAGACCTTCCATGACCAGGCGGAAGGCGGCGTCGGCCTCTTCATCGGTGATGTTGGCCGCGATAACCACACCGTCCCACCACAGCGTGGTGGCAGGCGCACCGCCCGCAACGGCCACAGGGGCACCGGCCATGGCCACTTTGCCCACAACCTGGCTTTCATTTTCGTCATTCATGGCACCGCCGCGCGAGGCCCACAGGTTCGCCATGGCGATCTTGCCCTGTTGGAACTGCTGCTGCACGTACGTGCTGTCGGAGACCAGGTATTCGGGGTCCATGTAAGCTGTCAGGGCTTTCATGGTCTCAAGCGCTTTCACGCCCGCCTCACCGTTCACGGCTGTGGTGTTGTCGTCGTTAAAGAACGACCCGCCAAAGCCGAGATACATGTTGTTGAAGTCCTGGGCGATGTTCCAGCCGGATTTCAACGTGGCGCCAAGCGGATAGTCGACAACGCCTGCGGCCTGGATTGCCTCGGCAGCAGCCAACACCTCATCGTAAGAGGACGGCACTTCGATCCCGAGATCTGCAAAGATGTCCGAGCGGTACATCATGTGCTGGGTGTTCACCATCATGGCAACGGCCATTATCTTGCCATCCACCTTGATCAACTGGTTCGGCGCCAGGCTCTGCCCATACTTGGCAACCAGATCGTCCAGCGGACGGATGGTGCCCGCGTTCAACAGCGGCGTGATGGTGCCGTTAGACACCCCACCGATGTGGTAGAGCGACGGGTTGGCCGCAAATGCTTCGGGCTGCTTGGTGCGGAATTCCTGGTCCAGCTCGGCTTCGAAATTGCCGCACTCGGCCATGGCATCTGTCACGGCTTTCCACGCTTCAAAGCCCGCGCTCAGCGATTTCAACGGCACGTCGTTTTCATAGGCGCATGCCGCAAAGGCCGTGCTGCCCATGAGCGAGACAGCGCCCGCCAGTGCCAGTTTCTTCAAGTACATATGCAAAACTCCCTATTGCATGGTTGGGACGCGGTGCATCTTGCAAGGCTACACCGGTCCGGGTGTTGGCCCGCGTGACCGCGGGCGACGCTCAGGCGATACGCTCGCCCGAAGACGTGTCGAAGGCGTGACAGATGGCCGCCGGAATGGAAAACGACACCGTTTCGCCGATCTCGGCGCGGAATTCCTTGGGCGCTTTGACCGAGACCAGCTGCCCACCGGCGCGCACGGTCAGCATGGTGGCGTCACCGAGCAGCTCGATGGTGTAGATCGGCGCGGTGATCTGCGGTGTGTCACCCTCTGCGCTCATGGCGGCATCCTCGGCGCGAAAGCCCATGGTGATCGCGCCATCGGGCGCTTCGATCCCGCTGATTTCGACATTGGTACCGGTGAACGTGCCGCCGGACATCGTCCCGTCCATCAGGTTCATCGCGGGCGAGCCGATAAAACCCGCCACAAAGGTGTTGGCGGGCCGGTCATAGATCTCGGTTGGCGTGCCAACCTGCTGGATCTTGCCCTGTTTCATCACCACCACGCGATCGGCCAGCGTCATCGCTTCGATCTGGTCGTGTGTCACATATACGGTAGTAACCTTCAGCTCGTGGCTGAGATTTTTGATCTGCGCGCGCGTGGAGACCCGCAGCTTGGCGTCGAGGTTTGACAGCGGCTCGTCCATCAAGAACACGTTGGGTTCGCGCACAATCGCCCGGGCAAGCGCCACGCGCTGGCGCTGACCGCCCGACAATTCGGCCGGTTTGCGGTGCAAAAACTCGTCAAGCTCGACCATGGCAGACGCACGGCGCACCTTGTCGTCGTGGCTCGCCGGGTCGATCTTGCGCACTTTCAAGGGAAAGCGAATGTTTTCATAGACGTTGAGGTGCGGGTAAAGGCCGTAGGACTGGAACACCATGGCCACGTCGCGATCCTTGGGATCCAGATCGTTGACCCGCTTGCCATCGATCATGATGTCGCCGTCGGTGGCGTCCTCAAGCCCTGCGATCATGCGCATCGTCGTGGTCTTGCCGCAGCCGGACGGGCCGAGCAACACGAGAAACTCCTGGTCCGCGATTGTCAGGTCGAAATTGTCGACGCCAACAAAGCTGCCCCAGCGTTTGTTGATTTGGTTGAGCTGAATTTCTGCCATGCCGGATCCCCCGTTTGGTTAACGGTAGGGTGGCCACCCCGAGTCGCGCAAGGAAAAATTGCACACGTGTGCAACAAGCGTTTTCCGTAGCGGAAAACGGACGGAAATCGCCGCGATTTCCGGCACCTGCTGCACGCGGTGGCGCTCAGACCCGCTGTTTTTGCCTATATCTTCCGCACCATGTCTCAATTTCGCCGCATTCGTTAAGCATACCCGCGCTACACGATTCTGTCTGACGGGTGGGGCCGAAGACATAGAAGGAGAGCTGCCATGAAGCGCGCCATTTTTATCGGCACCGTGCTTGCGACATTGGGTGTGGCCAGTGTGGCCAACGCCGCCGAGCATGAAATCCTGATCTTGCCCAACACCTATTTCCCGGAAACAACGTATCTCAACCCCGGCGATCAAGTGAAGTTCATCAACGACAGCGGTGACACGCACACCATCGTTGCGGCGAACGAATCCTGGACCATCGGCCCGCTTGACCCCGAAGGCACCTATGTGCTGACCGTCGACGCCGAGATCGAGCGGACGTTTCACAATGCCAACATCCTCAATTCGGATGGGACGTACGCCGTGACCGGAGATATCAGCTTTGACGCAGCACCGGTCGACTAAGCATCGACAGGGTTGATCAACTGCGCGCCCGCCGCGCGGTTTGAATTGACCTCAGTTGCGACGCGGTGCCAGACCAGCGCATCGTCAGGGGCGGCCCGCATCAACGCGGCGGCCCCTTTGCCCTGTTCGCCCAGCCACAGGCCATACTCTGCAGCGTCGAGGATCACCGGCATGCGGTGGTGGATCTGCGCCATCGGCGCGTTGGCGCCCGTGGTCACGATGGCTGCGGTGCGCAGCGTTTCGCCACCGTCTTTGGCCGTCCAGTCCTGCCAAATCGCCGCCAGCGCCAGCGGCGCGCCATCGCGGCGGGTGATGTACCACGGCAAGCGGGTATCGCCATCACGGGTCCATTCGTAAAACCCTGAGGCCACGATGATCGCCCGTCTTTCGCGGCACGCGGCGCGGAACGCAGGCTTGTCCGCCAGCGTTTCGGCGCGGGCATTGATCAACAGCGGACCGTCACCAGGTGTTTTGTACCAATGCGGGATAAAGCCCCAGCGCATCGGTGCCAAGCGGCGGGCGGCGCCGTCAAACGCAACGGTGTGCACCGCATTGGTCGGGCAGACATTGAAATTGGGCACGTCAGGCAGGGTATTGGCCGGCACCGCGTCAAAGAGTTGCGCCATCGCATCATTGGGCAAGGTTACGGAAAAGCGGCCACACATCGCCATGATGATGCGAGCGCGGAACCCCTCTTGCAAGCCCTGCCCGCCTGGTTAGATATCGGCGCATGACAGTGCGCATTGCCATTCCCTATTTCTCGGGCGCGGGCCACACGCGTCAGCTTGCCATTGCCATCGCGCAAGGGTCGGGCACGGCCGAAACCAGTGTGATCGACGTGGAAACGCTGCGTGCCGAGGACTGGCAGACGATGGATGCCGCCGACGCGATCCTGTTTGGCTCGCCCACCTATATGGGCGGTGTCGCGGCGCGCTATGCTGCGTTTCTGGAAGAGGCAGGTAGCCGCTGGATGGATCAGGTCTGGGCCGACAAGATTGCCGGTGGCTTTACCGTCGCGACGTTTGGGTCGGGCGACAAGCTGGCCTGCCTGCAGCGCATGAACATCTTTGCCGCACAAATGGGCATGGTCTGGGTGGGACCCGCGGATATCGGCGCGCCGGTGGAGCCAGAGGCCGATGGCATCAACGCGGATGGCGGGTGGCTGGGCCTGATGGCCGCCAGCGTGCGTGCGCCACGTGGCGCGGTGCGCGCTGGGGATCTGGAGACCGCTCGGCGGTTTGGCGGGCGGGTGGCACGGCTGGCCGGGCACCTCGCCGGTGCGCGGGGCGGGGCGTAACCCCGCCGCACGCCCTTTATTTGGCTGTAATGCGCCCGTCTGTGTAAGGCTCAAACGGTCCCTGCGCGGCCAGATATTCGGCCAGCACATCGGCGAGGTCCGGACCGAAATCATAGGCGTTCGCAGCCGTGGTGAACATCGCATAGCCGTCGCCGCCATTGCGCACGTAGTTGTTGGACACAACCCCATACACCTTGGCCGGATCAATCGGCGCATCGCCCACCATCACGTCAGAAATGCGCGATCCGACGGGCTGCGTGGCGTCAAACGAAAAGCTCATGCCCGCCACTTGCGGAAAGCGGCCTTTGACCTCTTCGATCTGGCTGACGCCATTTTCCAGCGCATCGATCATCGCCTGGCCAGACACCTCAAAGGTTGACAGCGTGTTCTGGAACGGCAGCACAGTCAGCACCTCGCCCATCGTGACCTCGCCCGCGTCGATTGAGGCACGGATGCCGCCGCCATTTTGAATGGCGATATCGATGCCCTGATCCTTGACCCGCGCCAGCATCGCGTCGGCGATCAGCGAGCCCATCGGGCATTCCTGTGTCCGGCAGACCGACCGGTCGCCTTCGATGGCGCTGGCAGCCTCGGCTACAACGCGCGTCTTCATCTCTTCGATGGGCGCACCCATCTCGGCGATGCGGGCGGCAAAGCCCGCGTCCGGCTCGACCGAGGCATCAAGCAGCATGGGCGCACCCGAGGCCGCAGTGACAACACCGTTGTCATCAAAGGTGACCGTCATGTGGCCCAGATATTTGGTATAGGCATAAGCCTGCGCCACGGCGGTGTTGCCCACCATTGTGGGATAAGCGTCGCCCTCCATCAGCGTGTGGCTATGCCCGCCGATGACCACGTCGATCCCCGGCACGGCTTCGGCAATGTTCAGGTCCACCGGCAGCCCGACATGGGTCAGCGCGATGATGATGTCGACGCCGTCCGCTTCGAGCGCCGCGACATCCGCGGTCAGGGCCTCAATTTCGTCCTGAAAGATCACATTTGGCCCGGGCGACGACGTTTCAACCGTGTCGGTTGCCAGCGCCGAGACGATCCCGATCTTTTTGCCGCCCATTTCGAGCACCACGTGATCGTCAACCTTGCCGTTTAGCGTCGCCTCGCCCGACAGATCAAGGTTGCCGGAAATCACCGGGAAGGACACCTTTTCCACAAACCCCTGCAGACCCTCGGGGCCATCGTCAAATTCGTGGTTGCCCACGGCCATCGCGTCATAGCCCATCTGCTCCATGAACTCGGCTTCGGCCGCACCTTTATAGGTGGTGTAAAACAGCGAGCCCTGGAACGGATCGCCTGCGTCGAGCGTCAGCACATTTTGCCCCGACAGTTCGGCTTTCTTGGCGTCAATCGCGGTCTTGACCCGGGCAAAGCCGCCAAAGCATTCGCCGGCCGCCTCGTCCTCACCGCTGCAAGTGGAATCAAAGCGGTTGATCGACTCGATCCGGCTGTGCATGTCGTTGGTGTGCAGGATGTGCAGCGTGTAGTCTGCCGACGCCATCCCCGCGCTCAGCGCAAGTGCGGCAGTCCCCATCAAAAAACGTGTCATAACGCGATCTCCCGTATTGGTTATGGCGGCATCGTCCCCCGAACAGCGGCGCGAGTCAAAGCCTGACGTGACCTGTGATTGCAACAATGGCACGACACCGCGGCCTTGACCAAGTTTGCAGCATTGGGCATCTGGTCGGCATGCTGCTTGCACGCCCCTCTCGCCCCGAAACCACGTTGCCGCCGGAGCTGCGCGGACGCTGGCAACAGGTGCTGCCAGACGGTCAGGTGACGCTGGTCGCATTTGGTGATGACGGGGTCTACTATGCGGTCGCGCCGTTCGCCCCCGTGGTCTTTGGCCCGGACGCGGCGACAATGACCGTGGGCCCGGACGCCTATACGCGCATTTATGGCACCGGCGAAACGGTGCAGGGCGTCTGGCGCGACGACAGCACCGGGGCCGAACATTTCTATCGCGCAAACGGCACGTTCAACATCGGTGCGCCGGATGCGGTTGAAATCTCTGGCACTTACGTCGAGCGCAATGGCGAGGTTGAGACCGCAGAGGCGCGCGCCGCGGTGTCGGTCGACGGCGCCGCGCTGATCTTTGACGTGCTGCTCGGAGATCAGGTCCGCATGCCTTTCACGCTGCGCAGCGATGTGCTGACCCTTGGTGACGCCATCCTGACCCGCGTGCCAGCCTTGATCTACAAGATCTTTCGCGCCGAGGAATGGCAGCAGTTGCGCACCGACGGCACCACCGCCGGCGCGCCCATCGACGTGACCGACGGCTTCATCCATTTCTCCACCGCGACCCAGGCCGCTGAAACCGCTGCCAAGCATTTTGCGGGCCAGGATGACCTGTTCCTGATCGCCGTGGAAACCGCCCCGCTGGGCGCTGCGCTCAGGTGGGAGCTGTCGCGAGGCGACGCGTATTTTCCCCATCTCTACCGCCCGATGGCCATCGCCGACGTGCATTGGGCGCAGCCCTTACCACTGGCCGCGGGCACACACCAGTTCCCGGCCGGCGCAGGATTTGACTGATGTATATCGACCCGACCCGCCCTCAGTTTGATGCGTTCAAGGACCTCGACCGCAACCACCCGATCGACATGCTGAACCTGTTGTCTTTCAACGATCTGGCCAATTACCCCGGTGATCACGATCTGGCCCGTGACGGGCTGACGGGGGCCGAGGCCTATGCGCTCTACGGCAAGCATTCGGGCCCGATCTTTGCCCGGGTGGGCGGCAGCATCGTCTGGCGCGGGGCGTTCCAGGGCATGGTTATCGGCCCCGACGCGGCCGAATGGGATGCGATGTTCATCGCCCGTTATCCCAGCGCGCATGCCTTCCTCGAGATGGTGGCAGACCCCGACTACCAACGCGCGGTGATCCACCGGCAGGCGGCTGTGCGCAACTCGCGCTTGATGCGCACGCGCGCCGCGGAAATTGGCACCGGCTTCGCATGAGGGCGCTGATCGAACAGATGGGCACCGCCGCGCTGCGACGGCTGGACCCCGAGACCGCGCACGGGCTGGCGCTGAAGGCGCTGCACACGCCGCTGGCGGCCCTGCCCGGCCCCGTCACGTCCCCGCGGCTGGCCTGTGACATTGCCGGAATTGCCATCCCCAACCCCGTGGGCCTCGCCGCCGGGTTTGACAAAAACGCCACCGCCATCGCACCCCTGTCGCGCGCAGGCCTTGGCTGGCTCGAGGTGGGCGCCGCCACGCCCCTGGCGCAACCGGGCAACCCCAAACCGCGCCTCTTTCGCCTGACCGAGGACGCCGCTGCCATCAACCGCTTTGGCTTTAACAATGACGGGATGGAGGCGATTGCCGCCCGCCTCGCGCGCCGGCCGGACGGTATCCCCGTGGGCCTCAACCTGGGCGCCAACAAGGACAGCGCCAACCGCGCCGAAGACTTTGCCCGCGTGCTCAGCCACTGCGCCCGGCACATCGATTTCGCCACGGTCAACGTCTCCAGCCCCAACACCGAAAAGCTGCGCGACCTGCAGGGCTCGATGGCCCTCGCCGCGCTCCTCGACGGCGTGATGCAGGTGCGCGGACAGGTGCCGGTCTTTCTCAAGATCGCGCCGGATCTGAGTGATCAGGACCTGGCCGACATCGCCAAGGTTGCCGAAGACGCGCGCGTCAGTGCCATTATCGCTACCAACACCACGCTGGACCGCGCGGGGCTCAACAGCGCGCAAGCCCATGAAAAGGGCGGGCTTTCCGGCCAGCCGCTGTTCGAGAAATCCACTGCGGTGCTTTTGAAACTCGCCCGCCTGACCGACATCCCGCTGATCGGTGTGGGCGGTGTGGCCAGTGCCGCACAAGCCTACGCCAAAATCCGCGCGGGCGCTTGCGCCGTGCAACTCTATACCGGCCTCGTCTACGGCGGCCTCAGCCTGGCCGCCGACATTGCCCGGGGCCTCGACGACCTTTTAGAACGCGACAGCTTCGCCTCGGTCCGCGACGCAGTTGGGGTCGACGCGCGGGGCTAAACCCCTTCTCTGTTTCAAAAAATCCTCCCCGAAGGGCCGATCTGCCTGCCCGCTACCCGGCTGCCCGTTCAAGTGCCGGATAGCGCACCGCCAGTGTCACCCCTCTGGCGAAGAATGAAATGATGAGCGCGCCCCACAGGCCGTGATTGCCATAGGCGGGCATCAAAAGCGCCAGCGACAGCCAGAAGCAGACAAAGGCCAACGCCATCATGTTGCGCATGTCGCGGCCGCGGGTGGCGCCGACAAACACGCCGTCGAGGATCCACGCACCGACGCTGGCGAGCGGCATAAACACCATCCAGGGCAAGTAGATGCGGGCGGCCTCGCGCACGCCCGCGTCCTTGGCCATCAGATCGATCAGCGCCGGCCCCGCAAGCCAGAAGAACAGGCCAAAAAGCACTGCGGCCCCGAGCCCCCAGCCAGCCGACAGCAGGGTGGCACGGCGCACCCAGCCACGCTCACCCCGGCCGTAGGCGCTGGCCACAAGTGTCTCTGCAGAAACGGAAATTCCGTCCATCGCATATGAGGTGATATAGACAAATTGCAGCAATATCTCATTGCCCGCCAGCGTCGCGTCGCCAAAACCGGCGCCGAAAAAGACAAAGCTTGTCAGGATTGTCGTGATCATCGCCGAGCGCAGCATGATGTCCGAATTCAGCGCGGCCATGCGCACCAGTTTTGCCCGTTCAAAGACCCGGTCCCAGGCCCGCCAGGCGGGGTGGGCAAAGGCGCTGCGTGCCAGCCACAAACCCAGCCCCGCGCCAACCAGGTCGGCCACAACTGTCGCCCACGCCACACCCGCCACACCCCATTGAAACTGCAACACAAACAGCGCGCTGAGCGCGATATTGAGGCCGTTCATCAGCAGCTGCATCCAAAACACCGCGCCGATCCGCTCCATCGCGACGAGCCAACCGGTCAAGGCAAAGACGGCGATAGCGGCGGGCGCGGTCCAGATGCGGATCGACAGGTAGGTGCGGGTCAGATCTTCGACCTCGGCGCTGGCGGGCGACAGTGCAAAAGCGCCGGAAAAAATGAGACTTTGCAACGCGATAAGCGCCAGCCCGCCGCCCCCGGCGAGGAGCAGGCAGCGGGTGAGCCAGGCCGAAACCTCGGCCATGTCGCCGGCCCCGCGCGCCTGGCCCACAAGGCCCACGGTGCCCATGCGCAAAAAGGCAAAGAGCCAGTAAACCGTGCTGAGGATGATGGCGCCCATGCCCACCGCGCCGATCGGGGCGGCGGCGTCCATCTGGCCCACCACCGCCACGTCCACTGCACCCATCAAAGGCACCGTCGCATTGGACAGTACTATGGGCGCCGCGAGCCGTAAAACGCGTTTGTTTGTCGGGGCTTGGGCGGTGTCGGTCACCGGCGCTGCGGCATCACAAAATGCCCGGTGCCCTGCGCAAACAAGCGGTCGCGGTGGTCCTGCCATGCCTCCACATGGACCGACGCATAGCGGCGCCCAGCGCGGTTGACGCGGGCGCGGGCATAAGCGTCGCGCGGCAAGCCCGAGCGCAGGTAATCGACTGTAAAATCAACGGTTTTCGGCAAACGCGGCAGCGGCTTTTCAACATCTGCGTCGACGTCGAAATTGCCCGCTTCGATGTCCTCCCACAGGTAGGACCAGCTGAGCGTGATGATGGCGGTGAGTTCGAGGAATGCCGCAGTGACCCCGCCGTGCAGCGCGGGAAGCAGCGGATTACCGATCAGCTTGTCATCAAAAGGTAAAACCCCGGTTAACTCATCGCCCCGACGGTCAAATTGCAGGCCGAGATAGCGAATATATGCCACCCCGCCCACCAGTCGTGCGAGGGCGGCGTCACGTCGGTGTTTGACCACCTGAACTGGTTCGGGACGCTTCATGGGGCGCGCTCGAATGTGAATGCGCCAGTGGCGGTGGCGACGGGATTGTCGAGGTCGGCGTCCCAGGTGGTGGCGCTCACAAAGGCCACCGACCGAGTGACGTGGTAGCAGGTGGCGGTGGTGGTCAGCGCGTCGCCGGGTTTGGCGGCGCGCATGTAATCGATGCGCAGATCGAGCGTGGCGGTGCCACCGGCGGAGGCCGGGTGGCACATCACAGCGGCCCCACAGCAGGTGTCCATCAACGCCGAAACAGCGCCGCCCGAGATCACGCCCGTGTCCGGATCACCCACGAGGCGTTTGTCGTAAGGCATTGTTATTGTTGCCTCTCCGCCGCCGATATCGGTCACCTGCATGCCCAGATCATTGGAGTGCGGGATCGCGGCGATGAACTGGCTGGCCTGCCGTGTCTGGTCTGCCATGAGGGTCCTTTCCTGCGCTCATTTATGATCGCCCCCAGGGGTCGGGGCAAGCGCCCATTGCCAGAGCGCCGCGCAGCACTTAACCTGCCTGCGGGAGGGCGTGAGCGATGTCGGATAACCGTCTGAACTTCAAGGAAATGTGCGCCGAATTTGACGTGACGCCACGCACCTTGCGGTATTACGAATACATCGAATTGTTGCAACCCGACCGCCAGGGCCGGTCGCGGTTCTACGGGCCGCGCGAACGGGCGCGCATGAAGTTGATCCTGCGCGGGCGGAAATTTGGCTTTCAACTCGAAGACATACGGCAATGGTTGTTGATCTATGAGCGGGAGGGCACTGAGGCGCAGATGCGGGCCTGGGTGGCCCTTGCCGATGGGCAATTGCAGGAACTCGATGAGCAGCGCCGCCAGCTGGATGAGGCGCGGGACGAGTTGCAGGGATTGCGGGATTCCGTGGCCCAAGAGCTGGACGGTTAAGCCACCGCGCGTTGGGGTCTGGCCCGCGTTTTGATGAAAACGGACCGGTTTTTGTACAAAACGGCGGGGCCTCATCGCCCCCTATTTGGGGGCTCTTCGGCATTTTGATGAAAACGGGGGCTGTTTTGTACAAAACGCCGGCCGCTGCGTCGTTAACGGCGCGGTAACCCCGAGGCGGCGTTAACCCTTTTGCCGCGCGCATTAGGACCGCGTTTACGAAGCGAGACGCAAATGTGCGGTGCCTTGGTCGCTGGCATGAACTTTGGCCGTAGCTTTGGCCGGGGCATTGGCTTGGGCAAAGACGTCGCGCACGTGATCGGCGCTTAGGAATGGAAAGTCCCGGTCCATGTACTGGGCGACCTGGTTCTGCGCCGCCTCCGAGCCCACGGCAAAGCCGGTGGCGTCCTGGAACTTGCGCAGCTTGCGGTGGCCGTAGGCCGCCGTGTCGGTGGTGTGGGTGAAGGTTTGCAGATAGGCGCAAATGCCCGGATCGGTCATCGACGGTGCGCGGTGTCCGGCAAGCACGTGCGGGATCGTCAGGATACTGCGGCGGCTGCGGCGGCCCGAAGACAGGGCGAGGCCTACGGCCGTCATGCGCCGGTTCATCGGATGCAAGAGCGCGCCGCCCTGATGCGCGCAGACCATGATCCCCTTGGGCATGGTGACAAAGATGCGACCCTTCATGTGTTTTGACCAAAAGTGCAGCTTTTCGACGTAGCGTTGACTGATGGCGTCGTCATCGTCGATGCGGAACTGCACCAGACCGGTTTGGTCGAGCGATGGGTCACCGATGATCGGGTTGACCACGGCGCCGAGGTTGAGCGTGTCGGCAAAGACAAGCTTGATCTGCGGCACCGGCTGGCAGAGTGCTGTGAGCCGGCGCTTGTAGCGGTCGGGCATACAGGACGAGGTCAGCACGTAAAGCGTAAAGCGACCGTCCCGCTGCGCGCGGATGCTGGGCAGGAGCAGGTTTTCAAACAGCAGGAACCGGGTTTCCATCCGGTCGGGCGCGTAGAGCGACGCAAACGCCGCGGCGCGGTCGTCATAGCTGAGCTTGGTGTCGGACGGTCCAAAGAACGAGAACCGACAAAAGCCGAGGACCTGTGCGGTCATGGGACCCTCCTGGGGGATACTGCTGCCTGCCTGATGCGCGGTTTTGCGCTGTTGTTTGGGCAACGGTAGCGGGCGAACATCCGGCCGGCAATGTGGCTTTTGGCAAAGGCGGTCGGGGCGTGACATGGTTGCGCCAGTGCGGCGTCACGCGCCCCCGCAGCGCGGGCGCAGGGAAATGACGCAACGTTGCGTTTACGTCAACGTCAGGTCGCGGTTGCATGCGTGCTATGACACGCGCATGTCGGGCGGCAGAAAGGTCATACACCAGCCGATGAGTGAGACGATGACAGACGATGCTATGACGATCCGCGAGATGTGTGACGCCTTTGACGTCACCCCACGCACTTTACGATTTTACGAAGCCAAGGAACTGCTGTTCCCGATCCGCGAGGGCACCCGCCGCCTGTTCACCAAGCGGGATCGCGCGCGGCTAAAGCTGATCATGCGCGGCAAACGCTTTGGCTTTTCGCTGGAAGAGATCCGGCAGCTTCTTGAGCTCTATCACATGGGCGATCAGCAGCTGACGCAGATGACGCGGACCTATGAGATTGCGCAGGAACGGCTCGCCGATATGGAGCGCCAGCGCACCGAGTTGAGCGAAGCGATTGCCGATCTGCGCGACCAGTTGAAGTGGGGCGAGAAAATGATCGCCTCGATGAATTCCACAAAAAAAGCCGCCGAATAAGCCGGCAGACGCGACCAAGGGAGACAGCCATGCCCACCTACACACCGCCCGCAAA
>JBCCLL010000020.1:0-55627 GCA_039026855.1 Pseudomonadota bacterium
GCCATCAGATAATCGGCCACGGCCTGATAGGCAGGCAGCGACGTCGGATCGATGAACGCGTTCTGCGCCTGCGGAAAGGACGACAGCCGCACCAGCACCATCCGGGCCGTCGGATCGACATAGATCGTCTGGCCATGCACCCCGCGCGCCGCAAAAGCGGCATTGTCGTTGTGAAACACCCACCATTGGCTGGTGTAGCTTCCATTCGGTATCGTCGGGTAACCGACAAATTTGGATTGATCGCCACCCGCGCTGATCTTGTCTACGACAGTCTCGGGGAACAGCTGCGTGCCGTTGATGTTCCCTCGGTTCAACATCACAAGCCCCAGCCGGCCCAGATCGCGCAGCCCGGCGCTGATGCCACCGCCGGCAAAAGGCACGCCTTTTCCGTCAACAGTCTGGTAGGCGTCCTGCTCGGCGCCCATGCGCCGCCACAACCGCTCGGATGCCAGATCGGTGACCGACTTACCGCTCACGCGGCTGATCATCCAACCCAGCATATCGGAATTGATCGTCTTGTAGTGGAACTGATCGCCGTGCTCCCCCTCGGGCGCGACCTGCTGCAGGTATTCCCAGTACCCGTCGGGCCCCTCATACCCCTCCGCCTTTGGCAGCGGGCTTGCCGCGGCGGAATACAGCCAGACATCCGCATTCGGGTCCGAATAGTCTTCGGAATATTGAACGCCCGTGGTCATATCCATGACTTGGCGCACCGTTGCAGTTGCAAAGGCGCTTTCGCCAACCTCTGGAATGATCTCACGGACCAATGCGGTGTCGTCCAGCACGCCTTCTTGCACGAGGATTTCACCCAAAAGACCGGTGACCGATTTTGTCATCGACATGATCGCGTGCTGGCCGTCTTCCTGCAGACAGCCGAAATAGCGCTCATAGACCACGACGCCGTCGTGCAGTATCAAGATACCGTCGGTGTAATTGGCAAAAAGCGATGCCTCCCACGTCATCTCAGTGTCGCTGTTCATCGGTGTAAAGGTCAGCGCGTCGATCTGCTGACGCATATCGGCGAAGGCGGCGGGCCGCAGATAGTCCAGCGGCCGAGGTGCCTCAAGACCGCGGCTGACCTGCTCTGTCGGCAGAAACTCCCGCAGATGGCACACCGACCAGCGCAGCCTTGGAAAGGTAAAGTAAACCGAATCCGGTTGCGTGATCAGCTTGTCCGGCGGCGGTGGAAACCCCTGCATCCAACCCATCACGTTGGGGTCAGAGTCTTGCGCCGACAGCGGCGCAGACTGCGCAATAGCTGCGGTGGACGCGCCACAGGCAAGGACAACACCCGCGACCAGCGCGATAAGCCTAGAAGTTGAAGACGACATTGATAAATCCTCCGGTCCAAGGGTCTGCGTCCGCGCCGACCACATTGTCGATCCCCCTGCCCGGGAACGACACCGACAGGCCGGCCGTCAGGAACGTGTTGCGATTGATGATGCGGCTGTATTCAAGAAACAGATCATCGGCGAGATGCGCGTCCGTGACACCCGAAACCACATTGCCATTGATATCCACGCGGGTCGCTTGCCCGAATTGCACGGGGCTGTTCAACTCATTCGCCCGGATATGCGAGTATCTCAGGGTCAAGGTGTCCTGTTTGGTCGGTTGTATCCGCAGTGCCAATGACACCGCGCTCACGTTTGAATTTATGAACGTCGAGGCGGATTTCGAACCTGTTGCCCAGGCGCTTGGGCTACCTTGATAGTAGAGCGGGTCAAACCGTTCGAGCGTTGTGGTATCCGGATCGTCACCCGAAAAGGTCTGGAACCCCACCGTGAGGTTGGGTGACCACCGCACATTTGCAAAACTGTACCCGGCCGTGACCCGCCCGGCCCAGGCCTCCAGATCGATCCGGTTGTTCCACTGATAGGCCACCTCGCCAGTGAATTCCCAATTTTCCAATGCACCGGCCAAGGCGCCGGTTTTGCCGTAAACACCCAGCGTGTTGGTGTCCTCCCGCGCGCCGGGGGTCACCGTCGGCACACCGACCCCGCCGGGTGCCGCCTGCGGATAGGGCGACCCTGATCTCAGCACATGGACAAATGTCGCGCCCAGATACGCACCGGCCGGATCGTCAAACCGGATGTCCAGGCCGGCCAACTCGTTGCTGCCATCCGTCGAAGGCAGCTCATTTGGGTCCAGATAGAACACCGTCCCGGTCACGTTGCCCAGGGACAGGCGCCCAATCGCGGCCATCTCCCAGGCCTTGCGCGGGCCAAACTTCAACGCGCCGCGTTCAAACCCGCTGGTGGCGCCGTTTGCGATCAGCATCCCGGTGCCAAGCGTCAACTCCCGCGGCCCAACCGAGACGTCATAGGACCAGCCCGCACCCAGATCACCGCGGATCGCGAGATAGGCCTCTTCCAGCGTGGTGGCACCGATATCGCCGGTGTCAAAGGCGTCCGTTCCCCAAGTGTAGGAGGACACGAAAGAAAACTTGCCGTAAAACACCGATCCGGTATCAAGCTGCTGCTCAAAGCTGAGACCGGGCTTGATAAAGACCTCCAACCACTCTGTGTCCGGGTCAAACCCACTGGTGGGCGCCGTCGTCGCCGCCAGATCCCAAAAGATGTTTTCTTCGGCGACCGCGTTCAAACCAAACTGGAAATGCCCCCGCACCTTTAACCCGTTCGCGTCATATAACAGCATCGGATCGGTGCCTTGCGCATGCACGGCGCGTGCCAAAGCGCCAAGCAGGACGGCGCATCCAAGTATCCAGGTCAGACCAATATGCACATGCCGTGCACAAACGCGCATCGCAACCGCTCCAGCAATCCCCGTCCCAAACCGTGCGTGGGCCGACGGATGCAGCAAAGCATATTTCAACCCGTTTGAATGGCCAGAACGCGCCACCCAACCGGGGCAAGATACCGCGCCAACTGGCCTTACATCCATGCAAGCCAATATCCCGCGGTTTCCGGCGTTGGTCTGTCGAAGGGTAACTCAGCATCGCGACAACGCACGCCTTTGACGGCATCTTCCTGACCGGCGCCACACAGAGTTTGGATCAAAGCGACCCGTCTGCGCGCAACAGAATAACACCGCTTCCGCCTGTCTGTGACCAAGACCACGCGCGAGGGGCGAACGACGGAACGCCCCCGCCCCGCCCCCTTGCACAGCACTCCCCTCGGGCGTAAGGCACATCTGTTGCCAACCCCGAGGACGCGCCCATGTCCGATGATCCCAGAACCCTCGTCTCCACAGACTGGCTTGCGGCCCATATCAAGGATCCCGACCTGCGGACCCTCGACGGGTCTTACTACCTGCCCGACGCGGGGCGCGATGCCCGGGCCGAATATGACGCCGGCCACATCCCCGGCGCGCGGTTCTTTGACATTGACGAGATCAGCGACGCCCGGTCCGAACTTGCCCACATGGCGCCGCCGCCGGAAAAGTTCATGTCCCGCATGCGCGCCATGGGCGTCGGCGACGGTCACCAAGTGGTGGTCTATGACGGCTCCGGCCTGTTTTCAGCGGCGCGGGTCTGGTGGCTGTTTCGGCTGATGGGGTTTCGCGACGTCGCCGTGCTCGATGGCGGGCTGCAGAAATGGCAGGCCGAAAGCCGCCCGACCGAGGACATGCCGCCCGTGATCCGCGACCGGCACCTGACCGCACGGTTCCAGAACCATCTGGTGCGCGACGTCACCCAGGTCAGCCGCGCGTCCAAGCTGGGCGACCCGCAGATAGTCGACGCCCGCGCCGCCGCGCGGTTTGCCGGCACAGCGCCCGAACCGCGCGCCGGCATGCGCACAGGCCACATCCCAGGCAGCCGCAACGTGCCCTACGACACGCTGCTCAACGCCGATGGCACCCTGAAATCCCCGGCAGACACCCGCGCCATCTTTGAGGCCGCGGGGATCGATCTGGGCAAACCGATCATCACCAGCTGCGGCTCCGGTATCACCGCCGCCGTGCTGGCCCTGGCGCTCGAGCGTTTGGGCCACGACAGCTGGTCGCTTTACGACGGCTCTTGGGCCGAATGGGGGGCTTCCCCGCTGGTGCCCGTGGCCACAGGAGACAGCTGATGTTTGACGCACTGCAACCACAAAAACCCGACGCCATTCTGGCGCTAATGAAGATGTTCGCCGACGACCCGCGCGACCAAAAGGTCGATCTAGGCGTCGGCGTCTACAAGGACGCGCACGGCAAAACGCCGATCATGCGCGCGATCAAAACGGCCGAAGAACGGCTCTGGCAGGAACAGGACAGCAAATCCTATGTCGGGCTGGCAGGCGATCCGGCGTTCAATGACGCCATGATCCAACTGGTGCTGGGCGACGCAGTGCCCCGCGCTGCGGTGTCTTCGGTGGCCACACCGGGTGGCACCGGCGCGGTACGCCAGGCCTTTGAACTGTTCAAGATGTCCTCGCCCGCAGGCCGGGTCTTTGTGTCGAACCCGACATGGCCCAACCACATGACCATCCTCGCCTATCTGGGCATCGAGGCGGTGCCCTACCGCTATTTCGACAACGACACTCGCGGCGTGGATTTTGACGGCATGATGGCGGATCTGAAAGCGGCCAAACCGGGGGACATGGTGCTGCTGCATGGCTGCTGTCACAACCCGACGGGCGCCAACCTGACCGGCCCACAATGGGATGCGGTGATCGCGGTGCTCAATGACACCGGCGCCACCCCGATGGTGGACATCGCCTATCAAGGCTTTGGTGACGGGTTGGAGGCCGACGCCGCCGCCACCCGCGCGGTGGCCGCCGGCGTGCCGGAATGCCTGATCGCGGCCAGCTGCTCGAAAAACTTTGGCATTTACCGCGAACGCACTGGCATCCTGATGATGACCGCCGCAGGCACGGACAAGGCGGTGGCCCAGGGCACGCTGTCCTTCCTCAACCGGCAGAACTATTCCTTCCCGCCCGACCACGGCGCGCGGCTGGTGACGATGATCCTGAACGACGCTGGCCTGCGCGCAGACTGGATGGCCGAGCTCGAAGAGATGCGCACCGGCATGCTGGCTTTGCGCGAGCGTCTGGCCAAAGAGCTGGAGGTCCGCTCGGGCTCGAACCGGTTTGGCTTTTTGGCGCAGCACCGCGGCATGTTCTCGCGGCTGGGCACAACGCCCGAGCTGGTGGTGAAGATGCGCGAAGACCACGGCATCTACATGGTCGGCGACAGCCGCATGAACATCGCGGGCCTCAATGAGGCCTCGGTGCCGGTACTGGCCGAGGCAATTGTGGCGTCTGGGGTCTGAGGTAAGGTGCGCGGGAACCGCGCACCCTACGGCGTCTGGCAAAACGGCACTGGAAGGCGCAATGCACCCTGCCAGCTTGGCACTCCCAGGGCGGAAACAAAGGCGCCAGCCCGCCGCCCCATCGCCGGGCCAGCGGCTCTGCCGCGTGGTCCGGCAGCGTATTGCGCAGCAACGCGCGAGAGGAACCCCCCCGGCACGGCGATATGGTTGGGTCCAGGCAATAGCGCACAGCGAAGATGAACACGGCACCATTAAGCACTTTAGCGGACCGTTCAGATCGCCGCACCGCGGCCCGTTGATGGAACGGCTCAGGATGCGCTTTCAAGCTCTAAAAACACCCCGAATCCGCGCCTTCTGGCACCCCCGCACAAACCGATAAACGCGACGTAGCCGACCCGCACGCGCAACGGTTTTCGTTACCCCCTGTTAACGCCTTCCATCCCCACAAACCGAGCGCTAGCGCCGTGTCTTTCGAAACTCAAACATGGGAACCGCGCACCCGGTTGCAGCCGCTCTGTTCCCAACATGTCCCCTAACGCAAAGTAAAGAACGCTGAAACTTCAGGCTTTTTCGCCCGCGTTAACCTGAGTCGCGCGGCCTCGACGCTGTTTTGTACAAAAGTGGGTCGGTTTTCATCAAAACCCGCGAAGAGGCCCGAAAAGGGCCCGATGAGCCGACCCGAATTTGTACAAAACACCCGCCATTTTCATCAAAACCGTCCCGAACGGGTGCCGATCCAGCCGTTGCGTGGCGCCCAGTAACGGACCGTCCGCCGTCTTAACCCGTCACGACCGCGCACCCCGACTCACCGCGCAAAAAAAGACCGGGCGCAAAACGCCCGGCCAGTTGGTTCAGAAAGACCAGGTGGGAAGATACCCTAGCCTTTGGAGAAATCGGGATAGGCCTCCATGCCCAGCTCCGAGGTGTCGAGACCGTTGATCTCGTGCTCTTCGCTGACCCGGATCCCGATGGCGACCTTGAGGATCGTCCACAGGATCAGGGAGGCCACGAAGGTGAACACACCGTAGGAAATGATGCCCAGCAGCTGTGTGGTCAGCGACGCGTCGGAGTTGTAGAACACCACGGCGATGGTGCCCCAGATGCCTGCAAACAGGTGCACCGGCACCGCGCCCACAACGTCGTCGATCTTCAGTTTGTCCAGCATCGGCACGGTCAGCACCACGATCACGCCGCCAATGGCGCCGATCCACAGCGCGCCGAACAGCGTCGGTGCCAGGGGCTCCGCGGTGATCGACACCAACCCAGCCAGCGCGCCGTTCAGCACCATCGTCAGGTCAGGCTTGGAGTACATGATCTGCGTCAGCGCCAGGGCAGTCACAGCACCGGCAGCCGCGGCCATGTTGGTGTTGGCAAAGATGCGCGAGACGTCGGAGACATCGCCCACCGTGCCCATCGCCAATTGCGAACCGCCGTTGAAGCCAAACCAACCCAGCCACAGGATAAATGTCCCCAGCGTCGCCAACGCTAGGTTGGAACCCGGCATCGGGTTGACGCGGCCGTCGGTGTATTTGCCCAGACGCGGCCCAAGCACGATGGCACCCGCCAAAGCAGCCCAGCCACCGACAGAGTGCACGACAGTCGAACCGGCAAAGTCAGAGAACCCTGCTTCGGACAACCAGCCGCCGCCCCACTGCCATGAGCCGGAGATCGGGTACATAAGTCCCGTCAAAACAACGACAAACGCCAGGAACGGCCACAGCTTGATCCGCTCGGCCAGGGCGCCTGAGACGATCGAAGCGGTTGCTGCAACAAACACCAGTTGGAAAAAGAAGTCCGAACCGATGGAGGCATAATCAAGCGCTGCATCCGCAGCGGCGACGCCCACAGGGTCGAGCGTGGTGGTGCCGCCGATGGCAAAGTAGCCATTGAAGTCGCCGGGATACATCGTATTGAACCCGATCAGCCAATACATGATCGCAGCAACCGAATAGAGCGCGATGTTCTTGGTCATCTGCATGGTCACGTTCTTGGAACGCACCAGCCCGCCTTCGAGCATGGCAAAGCCAGCGGCCATAAAGAACACGAGGAAACCAGCCATGCAAAACAGCAGGGTGGTCATGATGTAGGGGCCGATCTCGTCAAAGCCCGGAGCCGCAGCATCCTGCGCAAACGCCGCCATGGGCAGCAGCGTCATCGCGGCCGCGGCGGTCAGTGTTTTCAGCGAAGTCATCCGTATGTTTTCCCTTGTCTCGCTGCGATCAGATCGCGTCTTCGTTGGTTTCGCCGGTGCGCACGCGCACGGCCTGCTGCACGTCCAGGACAAAGATCTTGCCGTCGCCGATCTTGCCGGTGTGCGCTGTCTTGGTGATGGTCTCAACGATCTGATCCACCATCGAGGCGGCCACGACGATCTCGATCTTGACCTTGGGCACAAAGTTCAC
Source organism: Pseudomonadota bacterium (assembly GCA_039026855.1). GTDB lineage: Bacteria > Pseudomonadota > Alphaproteobacteria > Rhodobacterales > Rhodobacteraceae > Tateyamaria. Next base: position 7,615 of record JBCCLL010000020.1, read on the forward strand.
GGCGTATTCCGCACCGCGGTAAATTTCCGTGTGACCGGACTGCGAGCCGAAGCCCTTGATCTCGGTCACCATCATGCCGCGCACCCCAGCATCGGTCAGTGCTTCACGCACTTCCTCGAGCTTGAACGGCTTGATTGTTGCAATGATGAGTTTCACTTATGTCCCCTTATCTCTGACCCTCAACAGCGCCCAGTTTCCGGCGTTGTAATTGGCGTGGACCAAAGTGCATTGGCAGCGCGGCGCCTAGATCGGCGGGTTTGAATTGGCAAATTTCCGCGCGAAAAGTGCACAAAAAATGCGCATTTTGCCCCGTATGATTAAAAATTATGCGGAATTGAATCGGCTTTTGGCCATTTCGTCACCGTGGCAAATCCTGTCAAAGCGGATATGGTGACCGCAACAATCGCGCCAGACGCCGGGCAGGAACCGTTATGAGCACGTCGAAAAAGGGCAAACCGCTTGTAGCCGATAAGCGTTACCCAAAAAGAAGGGCCACGCCCGCAGGCAAGGCAAAGCCGGCACGCCGCAAACGCACCACGTCGCGGAAAAAAGCGAGTGTTTTCAAGCGCGCATGGCATTGGCTATTGCGGTTGATTTGGGTGGTTTTCAGCCGCACAGCCATTGTCGGTCTGGTCGTGCTGGGGCTAGCGGTGGGTTACGTCTACGTCACTCTGCCCGGCTTTGAGGATCAATTGGATGGCCGCGCCCGCGGGTCTGTGACGTTGCTCGACCACGAAGGAGAGGTCTTTGCCTGGCGCGGTGATCAATTTGGCGGCGCCGTAACGGCAGGTTCGGTGGCGCCTGGGCTAAAGAACGCGGTCATCGCGACCGAAGACAAGCGGTTTTACTGGCATTTTGGTTTAAGCCCGCGAGGCATTGCCAGTGCTGTCCGCATCAACCTGAGCGAGGGGCGCGGCCCGTTGCAGGGCCACGGTGGGTCGACCATTACGCAACAAACCGCCAAGCTCCTGTGCCTCGGCGTCGAATACGACCCGGCGGATTGGGAAAGTGAGGCGGCCTATGTCTCAGACTGTCGGCGTGGTTCACTGCAGCGCAAGGCCAAGGAGGCCGTTTATGCGCTGGCGATGGAGGCCAAGTATTCCAAAGACGAAATCCTGTCGATCTACCTCAACCGCGCCTACATGGGCGGCGGCGCATATGGGGCAGAAGCAGCTTCGCAGCGCTATTTTGGCAAGCATGCCGCGCAGGTAACGCCAGCCGAAGGGGCGATGATCGCAGGGCTGCTTACGGCGCCATCGGCACTGGCACCCACAGCCAATTTGCAGCGCTCGCAAGATCGGGCCGCCACTGTGCTGCGCCTTATGGGCGAGCAGGGGTATCTTAGTGCGGCAGAAGTCAAGCAGTGGCAGGACAATCCGGCCATTTTGTCACCGGCTGCGCGGCGCAAAGCAGGCGGGTACTTTGCCGATTGGGTGATGGCGTCTGGGCCCGAATTCTTCACCCGCGATACAACCGAAGACGTGATTATCTCGACCACGCTCGATCAGCGCATCCAGAAGGCCGCCGAGGATGCACTCACCCAAGTGTTTGACACCAAGGTGCGCGAAGGATCCAAGGCACAAGCAGCGATCGTGGTGATGGACGCAGACGGCGCCGTGCGCGCCATGGTCGGCGGGCGCCAAACGCAAGTGACAGGTGTGTTCAACCGCGCAATCCAGGCCAACAGGCAGACGGGGTCCGCCTTCAAACCCTTTGTCTATGCAGCCGCACTGGACCTTGGTTATTCGCCGCTGGCTACCGTGCAGGACGAACCCTTGACCATCGATATCCCAGGATCTGGCCCGTGGTCGCCCAAAAACTATTCCAACAAGTATGAGGGTCGCGTGACCCTAACCCGCGCGCTGGAGCAAAGCCTGAACATTCCGGCGGTGAAAGTGTCGGAAAGCGTTGGGCGCGAGCTGGTGCGCCAGGTGGCCAGCCAGTTTGGCATCGAAAGCGATCTGGCCGCTGGTCCTGCCTTGGCGCTGGGCGCGTCGGAAAGCAATCTGCTGGAAATGACCGGCGCCTATGCTGGCATTCTGAACGGTGGGTCGTCGGTGACGCCGTATGGGCTGGTCGATTTGCGTCTGCAGGGTGACGAGGAACCCTTGATGGGCACCGGCGGTGGCATTGGCGAAAGGGTGATCCAAGACCAGGCGGCCGGGCAATTGATCTGGATGATGCAGCAGGTTGTCGACAACGGCACGGGCGCGCGCGCGCAGTTGCCGGGCCGACCCGCGGCCGGCAAGACCGGCACCACGCAAGCCGCTCGGGATGCCTGGTTTATAGGTTTTACTGCCGATTACGTCGCAGGTGTCTGGATGGGGTATGACGACAACACGCCACTGACCGGTGTGACCGGCGGCGGCCTGCCCGCTGAAATCTGGCGTGAAACCATGGCCCGCGTGCACGAAGGCTTGCCCGTCCGCGCCCTGCCCGGAATAGCACCCGCGCCGCCGCAACGCGTGGCGCAGCCCAAGCCGCGGCGGCAGGTCCCACGATCAACCGAGGGCCTGATTGAGATGCTGCTGCGCGATATCCTGGGCGGTGGTCGAAACCGCTAGCCCAGTTTTCTCAGGTCGGAAATCATCGCGTCGATGTTGCCACCGTTGCGGTCAATCAACGCGCCGACTTCGGTACGCTCGGTCAACAGAAGGTTGATGCCTTCGATAAACATATTGAAAAACAGCGGCCGACCGGATCGATCCGACACCTGAAAAGTGACGCTGAACGGCGATTGGCCTTGCAAGAATGCTGTAGCTGACACCTCAAACCACTGTTTCACGCGTTTGACGCTGTTTACCTCAAGCCGTCCGCCGATGAACTCGCGGAACCGACGGCCATATTTGCGCGCGACATAGCCCTGGAAGGCATCGGAAAACGCGCGCTTTTGCGAATTGGAGGCACGGCGACCGTCCACGCCCATGGCATAGGCCGCGATGTATGAGGTGTCTGAATACCGTGCAAAGATCCGCTCGAAATCGCGCAACATGGCATTTTCGCCTTTGCCAGAATCAATCACTCGGTTGATATCACTCACCAATGACGTGATGAGCTGGTTGGCTTCGGCTTCGTTAAATGCGAACGCGGGCAAAGGTGCGGTCGCCAAAACGGCGGCCGTCGACGTCAGTAAGGCCCGTCTGGAAAGTGTCATCAAAACCCCTCCGTATCCAAGGCAAATGGGTCAATTTCTGCGCTGGGATCATCCTGTCCCAGTTCAAAACGGCGATTTTGCAGATAGATCAGGCGCGCCTGGGCATAGCTGTCTGCGCTGTCATAGAGAATGGCGTCAATTGTTTCGGTCAATCGCCCGCGTGTGCTGAGGCTGGACGCAACGCTGGCGACCGTCCCGTAATACGCTTCGGGCTCATCAACGGTGTAGCTGAACGGATTGGTAAACAGGTCAACCACCAAACCAACCGTGTCGCGCGTGGTCGACGGGCCCAACACCGGCAGTTCGAGATAGGCCCCCTCGCGCACCCCCCACACATGCAGCGTCTCGCCAAAATCGGTATCGTGCTGAACCATTTTGAATTCATTTGCCACGTCGAAAAACCCGAACAGGCCCAGGGTCGAATTGGTCAAAAACCGCAAGGTTGAGTTGCCCGCGCCGCGCAGATCGCCCTGCAGCAGCGAATTTACAACAATCGACGGCTCACCGAGGTTGCTGGCAAAGTTGCCTATGCTGTCTTCGACTTCATCAGGCAGAATGGTCGAGTAGCCGATCGCCGCCGGGCGCACCAATGCTCGGTCCAGTCCACGGTTGAAACCGTGCACTTTTCGGTTGCCCGTCTCATATGGGTCAAAGATGCCGTCATCGGACACAGCCTGGCTGCCCCCGCTTGCGCATGCCGATAGCATCGCCGCGGCCAACAAGGCCGGCAAAAGCCGTGTTATCAAGGAAAGAAAATGCAAAGTTAAGGTCGCCTTTGGAAGTCATTAACAAATAATGTGCCACGCGGGAATGCCCATAGCAGGCTTGCCCCGAATAGCAGGAATTGGCTTATTGTGGCACTTGCGCGACAGCAGAATTGCGCCAAAGTGGCCCAAGACACAAGTGCTTAGCGTGATACAGCAAGAAGGTGCCCATGCAAGACAAACAGCTCACACTTGGCCGAGCAGAATTGCGTCAAGCCCGGCAGCAAAGCCGCGGGCTTTATTGGGCTGTGGGTGTTTTCAGCTTGTTTGCCAATCTGCTGATGCTGACCGGACCGCTCTACATGTTGCAGGTTTATGATCGGGTTCTCGGCAGCCGCAGCGAAGAGACGCTGATCGCGCTGTCGCTGCTTGTTGTTTTTCTTTATGGAGTCATGGGCATACTCGACTTTTCGCGCGGCCGTATCATGGGCCGCGCGGGCGCACGGTTTCAATCGACGATGGACCGCCGGGTGTTCGACGCGGTTGTGCGAAAATCGGCGCTGGCGCCGGACAGCACCACGCAGACCGGTCTGAACGATCTTGAATCGGTACAAAGGTTGATGACCTCGCCGGTGCTGATGGCGTTTTTTGATTTGCCGTGGACGCCTATTTTTGTGGCAGCGATCTTTGTGTTTCACCCATGGTTGGGCTGGATGGCCGTCATCGGCGGCGCTGTGCTGATCCTTATCGCCTTGACCAACCAATTGCTCAGCCGGGCGCCGCAGATGCGGGCCGGGCACGCCTCGGTGACTGCAAATGCGATGTCGACGCAGCTCAGGACCGAGGCTGAGATGGTGCAAGCCATGGGCATGCGCAGTTCGGCGTTCGACCGTTGGCAAATGGCGCGCGGCAAGGCCTTGGAAGAACAGATAAGAGCCGCGGATGTCGGCGGCGGCTTTACCTCGTTGACCAAGACGCTGCGCCTGTTTCTGCAAAGCGCGATGTTGGGCTTGGGCGCCTATCTGGTGCTGCAAAACGAAATGACACCTGGCGCAATGATTGCGGGCACCATCCTGCTGGGGCGTGCGTTGGCCCCCATCGAGCTGATGTTGACGCAGTGGCCGGTGGTCCAGACAGGACGAAAGGGATGGGAAAACCTCGCGCAACTGCTGGGGTCCGTGCCCCCTGAACAGCCGCGTACCGCGCTGCCGAAACCGAAGGCCCGCCTAATCGCCAAAGAGTTGACCGTATTGCCACCTGGCGAGCGCAAAGCGGCGCTCAGATCGCTCAACTTTGATCTGCCGCCTGGCAAAGCGATGGGGGTAATCGGTCCGTCAGGCGCGGGCAAATCGACGCTTGCCCGCTGCGTGACCGGTGTCTGGAGGCCTGCAGGCGGCTCGATCCGGCTCGATTCCGCCGCGCTCGACCAATATGACCCAACCGTTCTTGGCCAGCACATCGGGTATTTGCCGCAACGGGTCCAGCTGTTTGACGGGACGATCGCGGAGAATATCGCCAGGTTGTCTTCGCAGCCCGACGCCGAAAAAGTCGTCGCCGCCGCCAAAAAGGCCGATGCGCACGAGATGATACTGGAATTACCACAAGGCTACGATACGCGGTTTGAGGCCGGCCAGCAGCGATTGTCTGGTGGGCAGGTGCAGCGTATCGGATTGGCACGCGCGCTTTACGATGATCCGGTGATCCTGGTTCTGGATGAACCGAATTCCAACCTGGACAATTCCGGCACGCAAGCGTTGAACCGGGCGATCAGACAACTCAAACAAGAGGGGCGTTCGATCATGATCATGGCGCACAGACCCGCCGCGATACAGGAATGCGACCTGCTGTTGGTGATCGAAGGCGGCATGCGCACCGCGTTTGGTCCACGCGATGAGGTGCTGAAGTCGACCGTGCAAAACCACGCCGATATCACGCGTGCGCCTGCGGCTGCAGGAGGTATCTCATGAACGCCTGGTCTGCGCGCACGCCTGTTGTGTTCGGGCTTTTGGGCCTGATCGTGCTGCTCGGTGGCTTCGGGTACTGGGCGACACAGACCCGTATCGCCGGTGCCATCATCGCTTCGGGCCGGATCGAAGTGGACCAAAATCGCCAAGTGGTACAGCACCCTGACGGCGGTGTGGTCGCAGAAATCGCGGTCAAAGAAGGCGATGTCGTCGCCGCCGGCGAACTGCTTTTACAACTTGATGTCACGCATATGCAGACGCAGCTGAGCATTGTGGAAAGCCAGCTCTACGAGTTTATGGCCCGGCGTGGGCGGCTGGAAGCGGAACGTGACAATTCCGGGACCATCAGCTTTGAAGAAGAAGTCGTGACCGTCAGCGCAGAGCGCGGCGATGTCAGTGAGTTGATGGAGGGGCAGCAGAACCTATTTGTCGCCCGGCGCGAAACCATGGCGCAAACCCTGCAACAGCTGGACCAGCGCGCCGAACAGATCCGCAACCAGATTGTCGGGATCGAGGCACAGGAAGCGTCTCTGGGCCGGCAACTGGACCTGATCGCCCAAGAGCTGGACGTGCAGGCGGGGCTTTTGCAGCGCGGGTTGACCCAAGCCTCTGGCGTACTGGCGCTCGAGCGTGAGGTCGCATCGCTCGAAGGGCGTATTGGCGAGCTTGCCGCAAACAAGGCCGAGGCCGCTCAGCGCATCAGCGAGGTCGAGATCGAGATGCTGCGCATGCGCTCGCAGCGGCGCGAGGAGGCGATCACACGCCTGCGAGACCTGCGCACGCGCGAATTGGAATTGATTGAGCAACGTCAGGGCCTGCGGACAGAGATTGAGCGCATGCAAGTGCGCGCGCCGGTCTCTGGCGTTGTGTATAACATGCGCGTTCAAACGCCGCGTTCCGTAGTACGGCCAGCCGATCCGGTGTTGTTCCTGATCCCGCAGGATCGCCCCTTGGTCATCGCCGCGCGTGTCGATCCGATCCACATTGATGAGATTATCACCGGCCAAACCGTAAACCTGCGGTTTTCGGCATTGGACCAGCGGACAACACCTGAGTTGGTCGGCGAGGTGGCGCTGGTCTCTGCGGATGCTTTTGAGGATGAAACCATCGGCGCAAGTTTCTACCGCGCTGAAATTGTTCTGAAACAGGGCGAACAAGAGCGGCTGCCCGATGGGCAGGTGCTGATCCCCGGCATGCCGGTTGAGGCGTTTATTCGCACCGCGGACCGCTCTCCGCTGACCTACCTGGTCAAGCCGATGATGGATTACTTCAACCGCGCTTTCCGCGAAAGCTAAACGCTAGCTGTCTGTCATCTCGGACCCGCTGCGGCGCGATGCGAGCTTTTGCAAAGAAGTGGTCATTCCCGACACTTCTGACGTGTCTTCGACCCCGTTATCGGCGAGCATTTGCGTTGCTCCGGGGCGGCCGGCGATCTCTTCCATCGTTTCAGCGGGTGGGTCACCTTGGGTTTTATCGCCGCCCGGTGTCTGGCTGGGCGCAGGAAGCAGTTCGGGTACAAAATCGTCGGCCACCTCGGTCACGGGGCGACGAAACACCAACACGTTGCGCCATTCGGTGGTTGACCCCGTTAGGCCAACACGTTCGACCGAGGGCAGCGTTTCGGCGCGCTGAAATTGCCAGCCATCACCAGCCATCTCGTTCATCAAAACCTCAAGCGCGTTGGCAAACCGCGCCTCTGGTCCTTTGACGCCTTTGCCTTTCACACCCTTTGTGGGCGCGGGCACCACTTTGTATTCCCAACCGGCCATGATCGTTTCCCCAACTCCGGCGCGCGTTGTAACGCGAGAGTTCCCCAGAGGAAAGGGTTACGCTGTGCGTTTGATACCGATGCTCGCGCCGACACGCGCCGGCTTGGGCAGCACCGCATGCGCGTCGCGCAAAGCTGAAACGCGGGCGTAGATGTCGTCGGGCATCGCCGCCACGCGAGGACCTGTTTGATCGACATGCAGTGTCATGGTCTCGCCTGTTGCGGCGATCCAACCGTCCTCGTGCCAAAGCTCTTGATAGGAATGAAAGCGCTTTTCATCGCAATCGATGAGCTGGAATGTCACGGTGACCCGATCATCAAGATGCAATTCGCGCAGATAGCTGACGTGGAATTCCGCGGAATAGGTCGTGTTGCCGGTGGTGGTTTGGTAGTCCGGTCCAAAACCCATCTGTTCAAAGATCTGATCTGCACCACGGTCAAAAAGCACCCCGTAATACGCCATGTTGAGATGGCCGTTATAGTCGATCCAGGCGGGTTCAACATGCATCACAGTAGAACGGAACGGCGCCGGTTTTATCATCGTGTCACTCGTTCTTTATGGGTCATAGATTGGCAGATGCGGCGCCAGCGCGCGATCATACCCCATGTGCACACGCGGATCGTCGTAAATCTCAACCTTCTGGTCATACGGCACAAAACCGGTGCGACGATAGAACGACAGCGCTTGCGGGCTGTCCATCGTGCAGGTGTGCAAGTGAAATCGTGTGATCGGCTGGCGCCACGCGGCATCGAGCGCGCAGGTCATCAAGTAACGGCCCGCGCCAGTCCCAATCAGCTTCGGTATCAGCCCAAAATAGGCCAGTTCGCACTGCCCTGGCTGGCGAAAATCCAGTTCCAGCAGCCCGCCCTCTTTGCCATCCTTGTGCAGCGAAAAGACATGCACCTTGGGGTTTTGCAAAATCTCGTCCAGCGCGTCCGCGGCAAGGATCGTGCGCCCGAACCACAGCCAGTCATTCCCGACCGCGCGAAACAGGCGCAGGTACCAATCGCGGTCCGGTGCGTCGTGCCGTTTCAGGCGCCAGCCATCCGTCGGGGCGATGTCTAGTATATCGGGCTTGCGCCGCATCTCGAGAAAAGTGACGACCGTCGCCACTTTGCCCCGCGGCACATCGTGATACCCGTCTGCCAGCGTCACAATAGTCCTTCGGCTGCAAAGACCGCTTTCATGTCCTGTTCGGGCCTCGGGCCGATATGGCTGATGACTTCGGCCGCGCAGAGGTTGCCCATCCGCCCGCATGTGGCAAGATCGCGCCCGCTGGCAAGGCCAAAGAGAAACCCAGCAGCAAACTGATCGCCAGCGCCGGTGGCGTCGACGGGGGTGACCTGTTGCACGGGAATGTCATGGCGCTGGCCGTCCCCTATCAGGGTCACGCCGTCTCCCGAACGGGTGCAAACCACCAACGGGATCATTTCGGCAGTTTTGTTGAGGGCAGCCTCAAGATCATCGGTTTCAAACAACGATTTGATCTCATGTTCATTGCCCACCACATAGTCGAGCTCATTGTCGATCATGTCGAGAAAATCAGCGCGGTGCCGGTCAACGCAGAACGGATCAGAGATGGCGATGCCGGCCTTGCCACCTGCTGCGCGGGTCAGGCGCGAGGCTTTTCGGAACGCCTCTTTGCCCTGATCCTTGTCGAACAGATATCCTTCCAGAAACATCATCTCTGTGCTGCTTGCGACCGCTTCGGGTACATCATCGGGCCCGAGTTCTGTAGAGATGCCAAGATACGTGTTCATTGACCGCTCGCCATCGGGCGAGACAAATATCATGGATCGCGACGTGGGCAGGTCGTGCGATGCAACAGGATCGTTCACGAAATCGGTGCCGGCCTCTTGCATGGCTTGCGCATAGAATTCGCCCAGATGGTCCTGACTAACACGGCCGAGGAACGCAGTGGGAAGGCCCAGCGCACCGACACCCGCGATGGTGTTGGCCACGGCTCCGCCAGGGGTCTGCAACCGGTCCTGCATTGCACCATAGAGCATCTCGCCCCGGTCCTTTTCGATCAGCTGCATAATCCCTTTCTCGATCCCCATTAGCTCAAGAAAGTTGTCATCGGCATGGCTGATCACGTCGACAACGGCATTTCCGATGCCAACCAGCGTATATTTTGTCATTCGGTTTTTTCCTCAAAAGGGCAGAGATCGTTGATCAGGCAAGACGGGCACATGGGTTTGCGCGCTTTGCAGTGATATCGGCCGTGCAGGATCAGCCAGTGATGCGCATGCAGTTGAAAATCGGCTGGGATGTGGTCCTCGATCGCGCGTTCGACGGCCTCCACGGTTTTGCCGGGGGCAATGCCGGTGCGATTGCCCACTCGAAAGATATGGGTGTCGACCGCCTGCGCCGGGTGCCGCCACCACATGTTTAGCACCACATTCGCGGTCTTGCGCCCGACACCGGGCAATGACTGCAACGCAGCGCGACTGTTTGGCACTATTCCGTTATACTCATCCACCAGAATCTGGCTCAACTTGATAACGTTCTTGGCCTTTTGGCGGTAGAGCCCGATGGATTTGATGTGGTCGGTCACACCCTCGATGCCCAGATCCAGCATCTTTTGCGGCGTGTCGGCAATCTTGAACAGGGCGCGCGTCGCCTTGTTGACACCCACGTCGGTGGCCTGCGCCGACAGCGCGACCGCAACCACAAGAGTGTAGGCATTCACATGTTCCAACTCGCCCTTCGGCTCCGGCTCAGCCGCCTTGAACCGCTCAAAAATCGCACGGGTCGTATGGTAGTCGAGCTGTTTTGCCATTGGATCGGTATGAGCAAATTCACGCGGATGGGCAAGCGCCGTCGGAATGCCTAAAAAGCAGGGCTATTCGCGTGTCGGGCTTAGCGGTCTGTTTACGGTTTTCCATGTAGCCGCATAGATGGTGCGGGCGTTGTAAATGACGAGGTGTTATGGACAATTCGGTGAGACGAACGCACCCCCGGCGCGTCGCGAGTGGTAGTGCGCGGCGCGAACACGCGGTGCTTTCTGGCTTTGATCCCGCAGCGATGGTGATGACCGAGGACGGCCTAGTGCCGTTCGAATGGCTGGCTGTGGGTGATCGGCTTTTGACACGCGATGATGGGTATCAGCCCGTGATCTGGATGGATCGCTCGCGCCTGACAATTGGCGAGATTCGGGAATTTCCAGAATATGCGCCGGTTTGGATCAATCGTGGGATCCTTGATGCCGATTTGCCGTTGCGCAGTATCTATGTCTCGCCGCAGCAATTGATCCACGTGTCCAGAGACCCGCAAGACCTATCGGGCGCTGGCGTAATGATCGCAGCCGACCACATTTCCCAGCCCGTCAATACCAATGATCGTCCCGCGGCTGAGACGGTCACATATGTGTCCGTGATGTTGCCCGCGCACCATTTGATCCATGTGGAAGGAACGTGGATGGGGTCGCTATTTACTGCAGACCTTGGCGCAGAATTGCCAGAGGATTGCCCCGTAAAACAGGCGCTCTTGTCCGACAGCATGCAGCCCGTGGAGCCGATCCTGAACCACGAGGATGCGCGCCAGTTCCTCGCCCTGCGTGGCCAATGCGGTGCACAGCGCCGGGCGTAGATTTGCGCAAAAAACGGGTCGCGGACAGGCGCGCGGTGGCGCTAGGGTTGGGGCATGGATATGACCCCACAGCCCCCCGGATACCATTACGGCGTTATGCGACGCGCCATCGACCTGATCGACGCAGCCGAAGCCCCACAGAGCCTTGAAGCGCTGGCCAAGCAGATGGGCATGAGCCCGGCGCATTTTCAGCGGCTGTTTTCCGCATGGGTTGGTGTATCGCCGAAACGCTATCAGCAGTACCTCACTCTGGGTCACGCCAAATCTCTGCTGGCCAACCACTTTACGACCCTGGAGGCAGCGCATGAGGCTGGGCTGAGCGGGTCAGGCCGCCTGCACGACCTGTTTTTGCGCTGGGAGGCGATGCGCCCAGGCGACTATGCCAAAGGCGGCGCGGGCCTGACCATTTTCTGGGGTTGGTTTGACAGCCCGTTTGGCAACTCTTTGGTCATGGGGACGGAGCAGGGGATCTGCGGCATAGGCTTTGCCGCGGAACTGGGTGAAGACTGGGCCATGCAGGATCTGACCAAACGGTGGCCAAAAGCACGCTACATCGAAGATAATGCCCGATTGCGCAATTGGGTCGACGCCGCATTTGGCATGCAAAAAGGCGAAACGCCGCTATACCTGATCGGCGCCCCATTTCAGATCAAGGTGTGGGAGGCGCTGCTTCGCGTGCCATCCGGCCACGTGACGACTTACTCTGAAATTGCGGGCAGCGTCGGACACCCGCGCGCGGTACGCGCTGTTGGCACCGCCGTGGGGCGCAATCCAATCAGTTGGCTGATCCCGTGCCACCGTGCCCTTCGAAAATCGGGCGCGTTGGGCGGGTATCATTGGGGGTTGCCAGTGAAACGCGCCTTGCTCGCCTACGAAGCGGCCCGTGCCGAAGCGGGATAAACCGCTCGGCAGGATATCGCTTATTGCAGTTTTCCCCTGACAAACCCGGGCGTACGCCCCTATCTTGGTCGCATCACAAAAGCAGGCCCTGCCCGAACAGGACCTCATACGGAAAGGCAGCAAGGATAATTTCGATGCGTATATCCCATATTTCTCTCGCCCTGTGTGGCGCGCTGACTCTGTCCGCGTGCACCGACCCCGGCACGCTTGGCGGTGACCCGAACGATCCCAACCGACAGACCAAGATTGGCACTGGCATCGGTGCGGCATCTGGTGCTGTGCTGGGCGCGATCATACGCGACGACGATCGCGCAGAAGGCGCCTTGATCGGTGCCGTTGTCGGTGGTCTTGTTGGCGCAGGCGTCGGCTACAACCTCGATCAACAAGAGGCGGAGTTGCGTCGTGATCTGGCCAATGACCGCGTCACAATTACCAACACCGGCGATAGGTTGGTGGTGTCCTTTCCCAACGATCTGGTCTTTGCCACCGACAGCTTTGCCGTGCGGTCAGATCTGCAATCCGATCTGGGCGTGCTGGCGGGTAGCCTAGACCGATATCCCGGCTCGATCGTGCAGATCGTAGGGCATACGGACAGCGATGGCGACGCGGCTTACAACCAGCAACTCAGCGAACGTCGTGCAAATGCGGTGGCGGATGTGCTTTTGGACCGCGGCATCCCAATCTCACGCATCCAGACCTTTGGTCGTGGCGAAAACCAACCGGTGGCAAGCAACCTCACCCCCGAGGGCAAGGCGCGCAACCGGCGCGTGGAAATTGTCATATTGCCCACCGCCTAAGACTGGCGTCCGCTTGCATTTGACCCACTTATTGGGTCGTATTGGTCTCTCGTGCAGCCAAGAGAGCGCCATACGGCCCGCACGGGTCAAAGCAACGGAGACGACAACATGACAAAACGCACCCTTCTTGGCCTATCAGGCGCCCTGCGCACCGGGTCGACCAACAGCATGCTGGTGCGTGAGGCCGCGCGACTGTTTGGCGATTGCACGTTGATTGAGGGGGACTTGCGTTTGCCACTCTATGACGGTGACCTGGAAGAGGCAGACGGGATCCCCGAAAGCGTGACAAGGCTTGCGAGCCAAATCGCTGACGCAGATGGCGTGATCATCTCGACCCCCGAATATAACAAAGGCCCGCCCGGCGTTCTCAAGAACGCGCTCGATTGGGTCAGCCGGGCCGGTGGGCACCCCTGGTCGGGCAAACCTGTCGCCGTGATGTCAGCCGCTGCAGGGCGCGCCGGCGGAGAACGCGCGCAGCTAATCCTACGCACGTTTTTGGTGCCGTTCCGCCCGGTGGTGTTGCCCGGGCCAGAAATTCATCTGGCCGGCTCGTCGCGTGAGTTTGACGATGATGGCCACCTCACCAGCGAGATTTACACCCGGGAACTTACCGGTCTGATGGCCGGTTTGCGGGCGGAAATCGACCGAAAGGGGTAAGGCGCATCTTGCCAAGCGCGGGTGCGCGCCCGACAGTCAGGGCATGAAGCTGTTCGACCGCATCGACGGGCAGCGCGATGAATTGGTCGCGCTGACCCGGGACTTGATCCGCATACCCACACTGAATCCGCCGGGCGCACATTATCGCGACATCTGCGAGTTCATCGCAAACCGTCTGAACCATGCGAGTTTCGAGGTGCAAATGATCCGCGCCAGCGGCACGCCCGGTGACAGCGACCGCTATCCGAGATGGAATGTTGTGGCACGTCGCGATGGGCCACAAACGGGTCCGTGCGTACATTTCAACGGTCACCATGATGTGGTCGAGGTGGGTCAGGGTTGGAGCCGTGATCCGTTTGGCGCCGAGGTCGAAGGCGATCGGATTTATGGCCGCGGTGCGTGCGACATGAAAGGCGGCCTTGCCGCTGCGATCATCGCGGCGGAGTGTTTTATCGCACAACACCCTGACTTTGCTGGCGCGGTCGAGATCAGCGCCACTGCGGACGAGGAATCAGGCGGGTACGGTGGCGTTGCCTATCTCGCAGAGCAGGGCTTTTTCGCGCCGGAGCGTGTACAACACGTTATCATTCCAGAACCGCTCAACAAGGATCGCATTTGCTTGGGTCACCGCGGTGGATGGTGGGCTGAGATTGAGACAAAGGGCGAGATCGCGCATGGATCAATGCCATTCTTGGGGGATTGCGCCGTGCGCCACATGGGCGCTGTCATGCAAGCCTTTGAGGCTGAGCTTTATCCCGCAATGGCCCGACGCCGCACAGATATGCCGGTGGTCCCGGACGGCGCACGTCAGTCCACGATGAACATAAATGCAATTCATGGCGGCCAGCCGGAGCAACCCGAAGACTATGACGGTCTGCCCGCACATTGCGTCCCGGACAGTTGCCGCATCGTAATCGACAGGCGTTTCTTGGTCGAAGAACGATTGGATGATGTGCGCGACGAAGTAAAAGCGCTGCTCGAAAGGCTCAAGGCAACGCGCGACCGATTTGACTATGACATGCGTGAGATCAACGTGGTGCTGCCGTCGATGACCGACCGCGACGCGCCAGTGGTTGAGACGGTGCATGCGGCGATCCAAGACGTGTTGGGCCGTGCGCCGACCTACGTGGCATCGCCCGGTTCTTATGACCAAAAGCACATCGACCGCATCGGTAAACTGAAAAATTGCATTGCCTACGGGCCGGGTGAGTTGGAAATGGCGCATAAGCCCGACGAATGGATTGGGATCACCGATATGCTCGACAGTGCAAAAGTCATGGGCGCAACATTGCAGCGGCTGTTGAGACCCACGGTTTGAACCGGGCCGTTTTCCGCGTCGGAAAACGGTCGGAGTTCGACACGAACTCCGTCAGCCCACGGCAATATTATCGATCAGACGAACCCCGGCCAGCCAGACAGCCGCAAAAAGGCGCGCTGGGACCGAAGCGTTTTCGAGCAAAACAAGGCCGTCATTGCTGCGCAGCTCGAGATAATCAATGTCACCAAACCCGGCAGCTTTTAGCCGAGATAACGCGCGCGGCAAAAGCTCCTGCATAGCAGAGCCCTGAGACAAAGCCTCCGACATCTCTTCCATCACCTCATGCAAAAGGGCTGCCCGTCCGCGCGCTTGGTCTGACAGCAAAAGATTTCGTGACGACATCGCCAAGCCGTCGATTTCGCGAATTGTCGGGCACCCGACGACGTCGACCCCAAGGTCGAGATCAGCTGACAACCTCCGCACGACTTGAAGCTGCTGAAAGTCCTTTTCCCCAAAAAACGCCAGATCCGCGGCGGTCTGAGTGAAGAGCTTGGTCACGACGGTCGCAACTCCGTCAAAATGACCCGGCCGGTGCGCACCACACAGCACATCCGTGAGACCGGCAACACTGACATTGGTGGCAAAACCGCCCGGGTACATCTCATCACCGTCGGGGACATAGATCGCATCCACAGCAAACCGTTCGAGTTTGACGGCGTCCTCGTGTTCGGTGCGCGGGTATTTGGCGAGGTCTTCGGCGCTATTGAACTGCTTGGGATTTACAAAGATTGTCACGATGACCCGGTTGGCCATGCTCTTGGCGCGTGCAACAAGGCTCAGGTGACCGTCATGCAATGCCCCCATCGTGGGCACAACACCGATTGTCTCTCCTGACATGTGCCAACCACGGGTCATTTCACGCAGGTGTGCACGGGTGCGCACGATCGGCGCTGTCATTGGTGGGCGCCAGGTGCCGCGTCGGCAAACACATGTTCCTGCCCAGGAAAGCGGCGTGCGCGCACATCCGCGGCATAGGCGGCGATGGCTTTGCTGCCGTCTTGGCCCAGCGCGGCGTAGCGTTTTACAAACTTGGCCTTAAACGCGGTGAAGAGACCCAACATGTCATCAACCACAAGGATCTGGCCGTCACAGCCTGCGGATGCGCCGATACCGATCGTTGGGATCGGCACGGCTTCGGTAATCTCGTCCGCGCGGGTTGCGGGCACTTTTTCCAGCACAACTGAGAAGGCGCCGGCATCCGAGACTGCCTGTGCATCTGTCAGCAGTGCTGCCCCAGCCGCGCCGCGGCCCTGCACCTTATAGCCACCCAGCGTGTTGATCGATTGCGGCGTTAACCCGATATGCGCCATCACCGGCACGCCGCGCGCGGTTAAAAAGGCAATGGTGTCGGCCATGTGCTGCCCGCCTTCCAGCTTGACAGCCGCAGCGCCGGTTTCCGCCATAAGCCGCGCCGCGCTGTCAAAAGCCTGCGCCGGACCCTGCTCATAACTGCCAAACGGCATGTCCACGACCAACATCGCCTGACGCAAGCCACGTGCCACCGCCTGCCCGTGCATCACCATCATATCCATGGTCACGCCCAGCGTAGACGGCAAACCATGCAAAACCATGCCGACGCTGTCGCCCACAAGCACGAAGTCACAGTGATCATCCATCATTTGCGCCATCGGTGTGGTGTATGCGGTCAGGCTGACAATTGGCCTGTCCCCTTTCATGGCCCGGATATCGTCGGGCAAGGGTGCGGATTTCTTGGCGGTCGCACTCATGGGCCAGTCTTTCGCTCAGTTGCGGTCGCGTGCCTCTAACAGGATGCAAAGCGGCACGCCACCGACAACGCGCGCCTGGCGGTGCAACAAACGCACCGTCATCTACGCTATTTGCGGCTGCAATGATGCGACCCGGTCGCGGATACCTTGGCGAATGGGACCGTTTCGACCAATGTCAGCAAGGGTGCTAAACCAATGCTCGGGCGGGTTGCGTCCGCGGCGGTCTCCGTCAAAACGCAAACCGCGCAACACCTCCTGCGCCTCAGGCCCAAGTCGCTCAGGAACGTCAAAACCGTTCAGCGTCCCCCACACACCGGTCCAAAGACGACCAACAGACCACGGGTTGTATCCGCCGCCGCCCAACACAAGCAGTCTCGGGGACAGTCCCATAAGCGCTCTGACCACCGCCCAATGCGCTTGGTTGGACATCGACAGATGCGATTGCGGGTCTTCCTCGACCCCGTCCGCGCCGCATTGCAGAACAATCGCATCAGGGGCAAAGCGGGTTACAGCGGGCAAGATAACCTCATTTCGGATGAGCGCCATTTCGCTATCGTTCAATCCTTGCAACACCGGCAGGTTGATCGTGGTCCCGTGCGCTGTGACCCCAAGCGGACCGGTTCGTGGCCAAAGGCCTTCCTCGTGCACCGAGATCATCAGCACCTCTGGATCACCAGCAAATGCAATCTCGACCCCGTCGGCGTGGTGCGCATCAATATCGATGTATGCAATCCGCGGCGCTCCGTGGCGACGCAACGACAAGATCGCAAGCACCGGGTCGTTGAGATAGCAAAAACCAGACGCCCGGTCCGGCATCGCGTGATGTGTTCCGCCGGCGGGGTGGTAGACTATTCCGCCCTCGGCCAGCAGCTCTCCGGCCAGCAACGAACCACCCGCTGCCGTGGCTGGACGGCGGTACATTTCGGGATATACCGGGTTTGACGGCGTACCAAGGCCATGACGGCTGCGCACCTCATCACTGACCATTTGCGCTGCTTCGGCCGCGAATAACGCCGAAAGGTATTCTGAAGTGTGCCAGATCTCCAGCACATGCGGCTTTACGCATGGACTGGGCCGAAACTGTTCTGGTGGCAGCCAGCCCATTGCTCGGCTCAGATCCATAACGGTCGACACCCGGGGTACGCGCAACGGATGCCAGTGGCCATAAGATGAGCCTCGATAGATCTCTGCACCAATGAACAATGGGGCTTGCATGGCGCGCAAGATAGGTGCGCGGCTCGGAAAGGCCATCGGACAAAAAGGGATTGCAAGTGCCGCTATGTCCGCGCCACGGTGAAAACATGAAAATCGAGGTGAACGGCGCGCGCCTATTTGTCGATGTTTCAGGTCCATCATTGGTACCTGACGGCCCTTTCATGCGGCAACGGCATACCGTGATCGCGCTGCACGGTGGCCCCGGAGCGGACCATTCGATCCTGCGCTCGCTGATGGAGAAGCTGTCCGACCTTGTGCAGGTCATCTACCTGGATCACCGCGGGAACGGGCGGTCAGAGGATGGCGATCCGGCGACTTGGACGTTGGCGCAATGGGGCGACGATGTCAAAACGCTGTGCGACATCCTTGGCGTGCAACACCCCATTGTCTATGGCGCGTCTTTCGGCGGCGTTGTGACCCAGGCCTATGCGACGCGCCATCCAGAACATCCCGCCGCGCTGATCCTTGCGGCCACAACCGCGCGGACAGATTTTGACGCTATTTATTCTGCGTTTGCGCGTCTGGGCGGCGAAACAGCAGGCCGTGTCGCGCGCGCCTACTGGTCAGATCCCACGCCGGATCGGCGCAAGGATTACTTCGACATTTGTCTGCCGCTTTATTCGCTGACTGTTCCGGACCCGCACATGATGCAGCGCATGATCGTGAAAAATCCGGTTGCGATGCACTATAACGGGCCTTCGCATGAGCAGGGCAGCTTTGACTTTAGCAACGCGCTGGCGGCAGTGCCCTGCCCCGCGCTGGTTCTGTCAGGGGCGAGCGATCCAATTATGCCGCCGCCTTGTGGCGAACACCTCGCCGCTGCATTGCCTCAAGCCGAATACCATTTGATCGACGGGGCCGCGCACCTGCTCGACACGGACAAGCCTGCGACGGTGGTTCATCTTATCCGTGAGTTTATCCAAGGCGTGCCACATGCAGCTTGATGGGAAAACCGCGATAGTGACGGGTGCGGCATCGGGTTTTGGCGCAGGAATTGCGCGGGCCTTTGCGCGCGAAGGGGCGCAGGTCCTTGTTGCCGATATCAACATCGCCGGGGCGCAAGTCATTGCCGATGAGATCGGCGGGGTGGCTTGCATAGTCGATGTCGGTGATCGCGGATCGGTAGACGCCATGACGTCTACCGCGCTCCGTACCTTTGGCCAGCTCGATATATTGGTGAATAATGCCGGCATAACGCACATGCCAACGGCGTTGGAGGACGTCAGCGAAGCCGATTTTGACCGGGTGCTGAACGTAAATGCCAAATCCGTCTACCTGACTGCGCGCGCTCTTGTTCCACATTTCAAAACCCGTGGCGCTGGCGTCATCCTCAACATCGCCTCTACGGCTGGTATCTCGCCGCGGCCGCGGCTGAACTGGTACAATGCATCAAAAGGCTGGATGATCACAGCAACCAAGGCGATGGCCGTCGAACTGGCGCCGCACGGCGTACGCGTGAACGCGCTGAACCCGGTTGCAGGCGAAACCCCGCTACTGGCTTCTTTCATGGGCGAGGACACGCCAGAAACCCGTGCTCGATTTCTCGCCACGATCCCGCTGGGACGCTTTTCTACGCCTCAAGACATGGGTGCCGCCGCCACCTTCTTGTGCTCTGACGCCGCGTCTATGATTACAGGCGTGGCGCTCGAGATTGATGGCGGGCGCTGCATTTGACACGATTAGGACTTGGACATGACCCCAATAAACCTGGCCGAAAAACTTGCCTTGTTCGACAGCCACTGGGATCCGCATGTCGTCGCCGATTACAACGACAACGACGTGATGGTCGTGAAATTCCAGGGCGCGTTCCCCTTCCACCTGCACCCCGATACGGATGATTTCTTTTTTGTGCTCGAAGGCGAGATGGTGATGGATTTCGAAGACGGAAGCCACACGGTCAAACAGGGAGAGTTGTTTATCGTGCCAAAAGGCGTCACCCACCGACCCCGTGCGACCCGCGAATGCAAAGTACTGCTGATTGAGCCTAAAGGCGTATCCAATACCGGCGATGCGACGACTGCAGCGCCCAAACCGCGCATCTAGCCCCCTTCTCTGTTTCAAAAAAATCCCCGCCGGAGGCACAAATCTAATGATCCCAGGTCCGCACAATGCGATCACCGATGTGCCCGGGATCTTGGTCGGTCACGCGCAGGACGACCGATTAAAATCCGGCGTCACAGTTATAACGATGAACAGCCCTTTTACAGCGTCTGTCGCAATCCTCGGCGGTGCACCGGGCACGCGTGAGACTGACCTGCTTGCCACCGATAAATCCGTGGCTCAGGTGGACGCTTTGGTGCTGTCAGGCGGCTCAGCCTTCGGCCTCGACGCCTGCTCAGGTGTTGTAGAAGGACTGCGCGCCGCCGGACGCGGCTTTCGCGTAGGATCGGCCACCGTGCCAATTGTGCCCGGCGCAATTCTGTTTGATCTGCTCAACGGTGGGAAAAAGGATTGGCTAAGTAATCCCTACGCTGCTTTGGGTCTTGCGGCATATAAATCGGCCGAGAACCGAACAGGGATCGGCAGCATCGGCGCTGGCACCGGCGCCACCACCGCGATGATGAAAGGGGGGCTGGGCACCGCATCTTTCACCTTGGGCAACGGCATCACCGTCGGCGCCATCGTCGCAGCAAACCCAATGGGCGCAGTGACAACGCCCGGTGACCGGCACTTTTGGGCGGCACCCTTCGAGGTCGGCGCCGAGTTTGGGGGTCAGGGCGTTGACCCGGCGACGGGCCTCGGATCTCAGCCGCCCAGCCGCAAGATCGCGACGATGATGGAGCGCGGCAATACCACCATCGCCGTCGTGGCCACCGATGCAACGCTCGACAAGGCGCAGTGCCAGCGCATGGCAATCGCCGCACATGACGGGATCACCCGCGCCACAGTGCCGGCGCATTCACCTTTTGACGGTGACCTCGTTTTTGCGGCCAGCACCGGCGCGCATCCGCTTCCTGATGACAGCGCGATGGCCGAGATCGGCCATGCAGCGGCACTTTGCCTTGCGCGCGCCATCGCGCGTGGTGTCTTTGCTGCCACGGCAGCACCGGAAGATTTGCTGCCCACTTGGGCCGACCTCAACGCGGGAAAATAAAGAGGCGCTGTGTCCAGGGAAGGGACACAGCGCCAGGTTCCTGTAGCCAACAGGAAGGGAACCGGGGTCATAGACCCCGCGTTCGGACCAAGGAAGCCGACGGTCCGAACATCGTGCGCAGGGGTCATCCCTGCAGATCACTTTGGCGCAAGGCAATCAAACAAGCGCCTGGCGCCGCGCGACGGGACAAATGCCCGTGCCGATGCCGTTAATATTGGTTTGCCGCGGGCGGGCGGCGATTGCGCACTGCTCGACCGCCCGCAGCCTGTGGTGTCAGAAGACAGGCCCTCGATTACTCGGCGGACCGCTCAGCTGCTTTGATTTCAAACCAGTTGTAGCCTTCTTCCCCTGTGCTCAGCAGGACGAGGTGAATCATCGCTGCCAGCAAAAAGAGGAACACGCCCTGTGCGACAAACACACGGCGAGGATCGAAGATGAGCCAGATCTTGTAGAACTTTGCCATTACTCAATCCTTCCTCAGAACCACGGGCGCCAGATGAACACTGCCAAGTGAGCGACAACGGCAACGGCTGTGAAAAGCCAGAGCCCGCTCATATAGACAGAGTGCAGTTCCTGCGCCTGCTCGTCTGTGAGACCTGTAAAAGACAGGTGGTTATCAGCCATTAAAAATCCTCCGGAGATTCATGCTGACGCCGCGCACCCCGCGGCCGGGTCCTTTGGGGTTGCCCCCTCCGGGCTCTGTCCGCCCCTCGCGGGGCAGGCAGTCTCACGCGTCGGCAGGCGCACAAGTGCCGAGGCATTCGATAGATATGAGGCGTAAATACTCACGCGTTGAAAATCATCGGCGTGATGATCCGTGCCTGCGTCCAGGCACGGGCCATCGGGCCTTTTTCGGTGAAGCTGCGCGACCGGATCGCTGCCAGGCCCCAGGTGAATGTGGCCAGAGGCAGTGTGGCGAGGAAAATGATCGCGAAATACACCATGAACTCCGCTTTGACGCCATTGCGCTTTTTGGGGACGGCCGTTCCGGTCCCTTGCGATGTCATATCGGTCATGAGTTGTCCTCCGCTTGTGGTCTCTGCGACCCGGTTGCAGCCGGATCAAGTTGGCGCACGGTTTCGATCACCACCCGTTCGGCGCCTTGTGCGAGCGCCGCCGCTTCGGCGGCGTCTCGCAGCGTTTTGGCTGCGGAAATTCGGGTTAGAATGGGATGCGACGCGACGATCTTGTCCAGCGCAGCTTGGGCATCCGCGTCCCAGGGGAAGTCGCGCCGGAGATTGGTTGGTGTCGCTTCAGCCGCATCCATATCCGTTGCAAGCGGGAGTATGTGGAACAACGCGTCAAACAGGCCGTTGCAGACCTCTTGGATCAGATAGGTTGCCCCGGCATAGCCCATCATCGGCGTGCCCGTGGCGCGCCGGATGGCGGCACCGGGGAACGACGCGGGAATAAAGGCGGGGCTAGGGCCGTGACCGGCCTTGAGTTCGGCCAGGTACATCTTTTCGTTGATTGACCCAAACACCACCAGCGGTCGCGTTTGCGCCATCAGCGCGCGCACCTCCTCGTTGTTGGTCTTTTTGCCGGCCACGCGGGCGGTCGCAAAGGCGCAGGGCAGCCCCATGTCCTCTTCGAGGAACAGCCGAATGCCACGGGTGTAAGTCTCGTTTGCGACGATGGCAAAGCTGGCGGTGGCAAAGAAATCCTGCGTCACCGACCGCCACAGGTCCCAAACTGGCTTCAGCGTCGAATGTTTCTCGCGCTGGATAAAAGGTTCGGGGTCGAGATCCACCAATTTCCCCAGTGCGCGCAGGAACTTGGTGGTACTCTCGACCCCTATCGGCGCTTGCAAGTATGGCTTGGCAAGAAGCTCACACAGCCCGCGTCCGAACTCGCGGTACATACAGATGTTCACATCCGCATTTACCAATTGTCGCATGTCGGCCACATGGGCGCCCAAAGGCATGACCATGTTGACCTCACAGCCGATCCCTTGGACCAGTCTGCGTATCTCGGCCAGATCGGATGGCATGTTGAACGTGCCATACATCGGGCCGAGGATGTTAACGCGAGGACGCGCACCTTCCTCGCGTTTCTTTTCGGGCGGCATCCGACCTTTGGTCATACCGAATTCGGTAAAGATCCAGGTCATTGCCCGATCCCCCGCTTCCCACTGATCCTCGTCAATGGTGCGCGGTAGGAATCTCTGAATGTTGGTGCCTTGCGGCGTGACGCCGCCGCCGATCATCTCGGCGATGGAACCGGTCACCACGACCGCCGGCAGCGCCGGGTCCAGCGTGCCCCAGGCCCGCTTCATCGCACCCTCGGTGCCATCGCGGCCCAGCTCTTCTTCGCCCAAACCGGTGGTCACGATCGGCAATTCGTGCGGCGGCAGAGCGTCGGTGTAATGCAGGACAGATGTCACTGGCAGGTTTTCGCAGCCCACAGGTCCGTCGATTACGCATTGCAGACCTTTGACGGCACAAAACGCGTAAACTGCACCCCAGTATCCGCCTGCACGGTCGTGGTCCATGATCAGCATAGCACCACCCCCCGCAACCATGGCTTCTTCAGGCGCTGCGCGCCCTCATCAGCCGAAGAGGGGCCGAAAGGCTCCGATGAGGCGTATGTCAAATCGAACCGCATCAGATCATCTCCGCCGCTTTTGCGGCTTTGCGCTGACGCTCCAGCTTTTTCTGGTTCTGGGCACGGAATTGCGGTTTCAGGTTCGGATCACCCTCCCAGACGCCGGCGCTGTCTGCTGCACCGACACCTTCGAAGAACTCCTTCATGTGATCCATACGGCCCTTATTGGCGATGGCCGCGTTGATCACCTGTGCAAGGCTTCCAGCCCCTGCAGGGCCCATCAGTGGACGTGCTGAGATCAGGTTTGTGAAATAGAGACCGGGCACAGCCAATTCCTTGGCTTTTTGCACAACCGGCGTGGTTCCGACCGCAAGATCCGGCTTGATCGCCTCCATCGCCGCACAGTCATCTTCGAGCGACGCGCGGAATTTCACTTTTACACCACACTCTTCGAGCCATGCTTGGTCTTCGGCATTCCACGCTGTACGCGGGCAGGCTGTGCCGACATATGGCACATTCGCCCCGCTTTCGATAAGCAAGCGCGCGACGATCAATTCCGAACCTTCGTAGCCCGACAGGGTGATTGTACCCTTGATCGGCGCACCAGCGAGCGCGCCATCAATGGCGGGCAGGAATGCGTTTTGTGCGTCGGCAATCTTGTTGGCGGCCACGCCATGCGCCTCACCAATGGCTTTGAGCCAGGCCGCGGTGCCGTCGCGCCCTACGGGCGCTGAACCCACAATCGGGCGGCCGGCCGCCTCAAATTCGCGCACCGCCGATGTATAAAATGGATGGATGGCTGCAACCACGGAGCTGCTGAGCGCTGCATAAAGCTCGCGCCACTCGCGACACGGCACGACCGGCCCAGCGGCAAGGCCCATTGGTGCCAACAACTGGCCGATCATCATCGGATCAGCCGGAAACATTTCGCCCAACAAAGCCACGGATGGACGATCAGACGTGCCACCTTTGGGCGCGGCAACCGGCCCCGCCTCGATCTCCTGGCGCGCATAATTCAGCATCGCACCGGCGAGGACATCCTTTGCCTCAGCATGGGTCGGGATGCCAAAACCGGGCACGTCGATACCTACGATGCGCACCCCGTTGATCTCGTCGGGCAGCAACCGCAGCGGCACGCCCGAAGCGGTTGGCACACACAGGTTCGTGACGATGATGGCGTCGTATTTGTCCGGATCCGCAAGGTCATGCACGCTTTCGCGGATGTCTTCGAAGAGCTTGCCGGTCACCAGTGTTTCGGAGTTGAACGGTACATACCCAACCGACCGCCGCGCCCCGTAGAAATGCGACACAAAAGTCAGACCATAGACACAGCAGGCCGAACCCGACAGCACAGTGGCCACACGGCGCATACGCAGACCGACCCGCAAGCTGCCAAAGGCAGGGCACATCGACTGCGGTTTGTCATGTGGTCCCTGCGGGTAGTCGGCGGCAAACTTATCGAGCATTTCGGAATTGCCCGCCATCCGGGCGGCCTTCTCCAACTCGGACCCGGAATGACATCCCAATCCAGCGCCGTCGCCTGCTGGCATATCGGCCTCGCGTGGGTGCCCTTCGCGCACCTCCACCTGATCGGTGGCGTCATATGTGACCTTGGCGCTCACGCGCGCATGTCCTCATAGATGGCGGCGAGCCGCTCGGACATCTTTTCAAGGTTCTCGCGGTGTTGCGCGGTTGATATGTGCGCTTTGGCCAACCGTTCGCGCGCTTCGGTGATGCGCATTTGGGTTTCGAACACCAAAGCCAAAGATTGCAGCACATTTGTGTCGGCCGGTTTGGGGTCAAGCTTCGTCATAGACCACCTCCAGGCTTTCCTTGGGCTTGGCGTTCTTGCCGCGCATATCGGTATCTGTTGCCGGTTCCAAAACCACGCCCGCGCCGGTGTCTGACCCGTCAAAGAGCTCAAGCAAGCCATCTTGCGACAAAGGGGTCGGCCGCACAGGAGGGGCCTCAGCCACGTTGAGGCCAAGCTCGGCGAACAGGCCGCCCCATTGGCTCTCGGCGGTGCCGACAATCTGATAGTTGGCAGATTTCTTGCGCAGATCGTCATCCTGCGGAATTGAGGCCAGCACCGGGATATCGACCGACTTGGCAAAGGCTTGCGCCTCGCCCGTGCCGTCATCCTTGTTGATAACCAGGCCCGCGACCCCAACATTTCCGCCCAGCTTGCGGAAATACTCAACCGCAGAACAGACGTTGTTGGCCACATAGAGCGACTGCAGGTCGTTCGAGCCAACGAGGATCACCTTTTGCGCCATGTCGCGGGCGATGGGCAGACCAAAGCCGCCGCAGACAACGTCGCCCAAACAGTCGAGCAACACGTAGTCAAAGTCCCAGTCGTGGAAGCCCAATTTCTCGAGCAATTCGAAACCGTGGATGATGCCACGCCCGCCGCAGCCGCGACCCACCTCGGGGCCGCCAAGCTCCATGGCGAAGACGCCGCCACGCTTGAAACAGACGTCGCCGATCTTAACCTCTTCGCCGGCCAGTTTCTTTTTGGTCGAGGTTTCAATGATCGTCGGACATGCCTTACCGCCAAACAGCAGAGAGGTTGTATCGGATTTCGGGTCACAGCCGATCAACAGAACGCGCTGTCCCTGTTCCGCCATCATGTGGCTCAAATTGGCGAGTGTGAATGATTTACCGATGCCACCTTTGCCATAGATCGCGATGATCTGGGTCTTTTTAGTGGCCTCCTGCGGCAGCACATCCGCCAAATCCTGGTTCGCCTCATCCCGCAAGCGCTGATCGAAGTCCTTCAGGTTTGGAACCTCATCCTTCATCTCAGTGCTCCCAGTCCAAAATCATCTTGAGGCAACCCGGATCGGTAAAGGCCTGGGTATAAGCGTCGTGCGCCTGTGCCGCCGGTCGAGTGTGCGTGATAAGACCGCTTAGGCTCAGCGCCCCCGTATCAACCAACGCGCGGGTGGCGTGCAGATCTTCCTGATCCCATTCTGCGGCGACCCGGAAGCGCGCCTCTTTCATGAATGCAGGCGGAAAGGCGAAGCTGAGCGGCGCTTGATAGAAGCCCGCCAGAACGACCTCGCCGCCGCGCGCAAGCCGGCGCACAAGATCATCAAGCAACGCGCCCTGGCCAGAAGCGTCATAGATCGCGTGGTATGCGTGGCAGCCATCCTCATCCGGGTGCAGCACTTCGTAGCCTTCTGCGCCGCCCTGGCGTTCGGGATCAATCTCCCAAACTGTCGGCGTACCGCCAGCGGCCACAGTCAATCGCGCCAACAAACGGCCGAGCGTGCCATGACCCACGATCAAATCCGGGAGCGTTTTGTGTTCGCCTGTCATTGCGTGCTTCGCAGTTGCCGCCAGCGCCAAAAGCGCGCCCTCGGCGCCGAGGCCCGCATCGATTCGGGTCACCCGCGAGGCCGACGTAACAACGCGGTTGGCGGCACCACCAAACAGACCAAAGGCGTCTTCAAAGCAGTTCGCCCCCGGTACAAATACCTGCTCACCGACCTTAAAGCCTGTTTCAGGACTAGCCTCCACCACGTGGCCCACCGCCTCGTAGCCCGGCACAAGTGGATAACCCATACCGGGAAAGGGCGGCATATCCCCGGTCCAAAACAGCTTTTCCGTACCGGTGGAGATGCCCGAATGGGTGATGTCGACCACCAAATCACCAGTCCCCGGCGCGGTCAGCGTTAGGGTACCCAGTTCTAGGTCCATCGGACCCTTGAGCAGGACGGCATCCGTTTGCACCAATTTCTCCCGTGGTCAGGCATTGCCCATGGCGCCAACGGCGCACCCAGGCGGTATTTCGTCTCGTGTCATTTTAGTTAGACAAATTTTGCTGTCAATTAAAATGGACACTCTGCGTTTTGGACCATGTCAGCTTGGCTTTACGGCGCATATCGCCCGAGTGACGTAGGGGCGTGCCGGCTTGGGGCTTTGGATCTGCGCGAATCCCGCGTCTGTTAGCAGAGCGCCAATTTCTGCCGCAGACCGGGCGCGACCGGTTTGCATCGCCATGGTGTAGAACGCGAAATAGACGTCTCCAGAGCGTTCGGGGCGCGCGCCGCCGCTCATGGGCTCGGATATGATGATGCGTCCACCGGCGGGAAGTGCTGCAAAAACGGATGCCAACAGATCGCGAACAGTCGCTTCGCTATGATCATAAAGCACGCGGATCAGCGAAATCGCGTCGGCGCCCGTTGGCAGCGCCTCTTCGCGGAATGACCCGGGCACGATGGTTACCCGATTTGCCATCCCAGCGGCGTCAAAGCGTCCTTCGGCGTCTAGCACGACTTGTGGCAAATCAAACAGCGTCATCTGCATATTTGGTTGGGCATAACCCGCCGCCTCAAGAAACGCGCCGGTGCCGCCACCTACATCCAGCAAATGCTTGACGCCTTTCAGCGATATGGCGCGCAGGGTATCCTGGGCCACCAACAGCTGCGATTGTGCCATGAGGTCCGAATAGGTCGCGGCCTCAGCCGGGTCGATCTCACCGCCAAAAACATAGGGCCAAAACCGCGACAGCGCGGTGTCATCGGGCGCACGAAGCAACGCCACCGGGTCGCGTAAGTCGTCGTAGAATGCCTTGTGGTGGCGAATCATCGCCTCAAGGCCCGGCACGCCCATCAGCGCAGCGCCCTGCCGTGCAAGCGCGTATCCCGCGCGCTTGCGCTTGAGCAACCCCAAAGCCGCGCCCGCCTGCAGCAACACCTGCATTCGGTCGCTTGGCACATCACACGCCTTGCCCAGCGTTGCGGCATCGCGCGGACCCGCGCGCAGGCGACGAAAAATATCGAGCTCCACCAGAGCCATCAAAACTTGGCTTTGCACAAACCCCTGCACAATGTCGAACAAGGCGACGCCATCTGCACGCGCCCGCGCCCGCGTCAACGGAAAATGCGCCGCCCAGCTTTGAAACCCCGGATGCGCGATCAACCGGCTCAACCAGCCGCCCTTCCATGCTGGCGCTTCGGTGGTCATTCGCCTGGAACACGCTGCTTGTCGACGACAGGCGTCAAACGTTCGGCATACATGCGCACCATCTCGGCCAACTGCGCCTCGCCGGGACAAGACGGGATCGACGCAATCGCACCGCCAAGAATATCCTTGAGCCGCTGAATTGCACCCTGCACGCCCAGAAGGGTGACCGCATTGGGCCGCCCGTGTAAATCATCCTGACCCGCGGGTTTGCCCAGCGTTTCCGCATCATAAAGAGCGTCGCGCAGATCATCGGCAACCTGAAACGCCTCGCCGATCCGGTCGCCCAGCTCGAACCAGGGCTCAGCCTCTTGACCCGCGGCAATCGCTCCCATCTGCGTTGCCGCAATAAAAAGCGCACCGGTCTTTGCTTGATGATATGCGCTCAGATCAACGTCGGCCTCACTTTCCCAGCCCTGGCCGGCGCAAATGCCGCCAGGCATTCCGGTCCGTTGCGCCAGCGTCAGGATCAACTGAGTGGCTCGATCCGGGGCGCGATGCGCCTGTCGCGCCAGTACCTCAAAGGCGAGCACGATCAGACTGTCACCCGCCAAAACAGCCAACGGTTCCGAAAAGGCGCGGTGCACTGTCGGCTTACCACGCCGGATATCCGCGTCGTCGAAACAGGGCAGGTCATCATGCACCAGCGATGCGCAGTGAATAATCTCCAGCGCCGCAGCGGCAGCGTCGGCAAGAGCTGGCTGATCGTCGCCACAAGCCTGCGCCACAGACATGCAAATTGTGGGCCTAATCCGCGCGCCACCCGGCGCTGTGGCGTAATGCAGCGCGTCAGCCAGCCGGGGTGGAGTAGCGATGCCGGGACGTGCCTGCCCGACTTTTACAGCGGAGGTAATGGCCGCCTCGATCCGCGTGCTGAGTCCCATCGCGATGTCTCCAAAACTGCAGTATGTCACACAAACGCGACATTTGTATGTAAATCATACTGGACACATTGGATTGTCGAGTCAACAATTGGCCCATGCAAGTCACCCCCGCCCCTCACGCACCGCATGCGGTTGTCATAGGCGCTGGTATCGCCGGGCTCGCTGTTGCGGGGCGTCTGCGTGCCGCGGGATATGCCGTGACGCTTCTCGAACGCCATGCGCGCGTCGGTGGCAAGATCCGCACCGTCCCGTCCACCGCGGGCCCGATTGATGCAGGTCCCACCGTTCTGACAATGCGACACGTGTTCGACGACCTGTTTGCTGTGCTGGGTGAACGGCTTGACGATCACGTCCGCCTGATCCGGCAAGAGGTGCTAGCCCGGCATTTTTGGCCAGATGGCACAACGCTTGATCTGACTGCAGACGAAGAACAGAACGCAGCCAATGTGCGCGCGTTTGCAGGTAAGCGCGCGGCACAACAATATCGACGATTTTCTGCACGGGCGCGCGATCTGTTTGCCGCATTTGATCAGCCAATGATGCAAGAGCCCGATCCGCGTATCGGCGCATTGACAGCCACAGTATTGCGACATCCCTGGCTAATCCCAGCCATGGCGCCGCTGTCTACACTCAAAACCGCGCTTGCGCGCGCATTCGACGATCCGCGTCTCCGCCAGCTTTTTGGTCGCTACGCCACCTATGTTGGTGGCAGCCCCACGCACGCACCCGCGCTTTTATCGCTCATCTGGCATGCCGAAAGAGCCGGCGTTTGGGTTGTCGATGGCGGCATGCACAAACTGACCGAGGCACTCGCCACACTGTTGCAGGCACACGCTGTGAACATCGTAACCAACGCCCACGTCGCCTGGATCAACGCTCAATCCGGTCGCGCCAGCGCTGTCGTCCTCAACGATGGCAGGCGCTTTGCTTGCGACGTGCTGGTGCATGCCGGTGACCCACGGGCTCTGGCTACAGGCGCGCTTGGACCTTCGGTTGCCAGTGTGGCGCAGACGACGCTGCACGCAAAACGCAGTTTCTCTGCCAACGTCCTTAGCTTTGCTGCCACACCCTCACGCAGCGATCTGCTGCATCACAACGTGTTTTTCCAATCCGACCCGGAGGCCGAGTTTCACGACCTGATGGCGGGCCGCGTTCCCAAATCTCCGTCTTTTTATGTCTGTGCGCTCGACCGCGGGCAGGGTCGGGAACCGCCCCCCTGCGAGAGGTTCGAGATTATCACCAACGCCCCCGCCACCGCCGTTACCACTCCACCCGAGGACCTAGAAACATGGCTTCATCAGATCACGCACCAGATGGCGCAGTTCGGGATGACGTTCAGCCCGGCGCCGACCACGCAAACCGTGACGACGCCCCAAGCGTTCGGACAGATGTTTCCGCAGAGCTTGGGCGCGCTTTACGGTCAGAGCCCCCACGGTATGACGGCCGCACTCAAACGCCCGCGGGCCCGGACGCAGATCCCGAACCTCTATCTCGCGGGCGGCGGGACGCACCCGGGGGCCGGTGTGCCGATGGCGACGCTCTCCGCCAAGCACGCGGTCGAGGCGATCTTGAGCGACCAAACTTCAACGTTGCTGTCGGCCCGAACGGCTATGCCTGGTGGTATGTCGACGGATTAAGCAACTGCGGTCAGAAAGCGGTGTCCGTCATCGGCTTTATCGGCTCGGTGTTTTCGCCGTGGTATCGTTGGTCGGGGCGCAAGTCTCCACAGAACCACTGCTGCATCAATGTTGCCACCTATGGCCGAGGCGGACGCTTTACGATGACGGACCGCGGTACCAGCGCGCTGCGCCAGACGGCGTCGCGGCTCGAGGTTGGGCCCTCCAAGATGTCCTGGCACGGCGATCAACTATTGATTGAGATCAACGAGCTATCCTCTTGGCCGCTGATCACTCGGATGCGCGGCCAGATCAGGATTGTACCCACCGGTCTTTCGCAAGTTGAGCTGCCACTGACGCAGGATGACAGCCACGTCTGGCGCCCCTTTGCCCCGCGCGCCCGGATCGAGGTGGAAATCGACCGGCCTGGCTGGCAGTGGACCGGTGAGGGATATTTCGACGCCAATTTCGGAACACGCGCTTTGGAAGAGGATTTTAGCTATTGGACTTGGGGCCGCTTTCCCAAGGGCGATGGTGCGGCTTGTTTTTATGATGCGACACGACTTGATGGATCGCATTTGTCGGCCGGTTTTGCATTCAGTGCCGATGGCGCAGCGCGCCAATTGGCGCTTCCGCCCAAGGCGCGTTTGCCGCGGTCGCGTTGGGCGGTACGGCGGGAAACCCGTGCCGATCTGGGCGCCTTCCCACGTCAGGCTCTGGCAATGCTCGACGCGCCGTTCTACTCGCGCAGCGCAGTGAGCACGGTGCTGGATGGCGAAGCGACAACCGGCGTGCACGAAGCGCTTGACCTGCGCCGCTTCCGCTCCCCACTGCTCAAACCGATGCTCGCAACGCGCGTCCCGCGCCGCTCAGGCTGGCGTTTCGACTGATCCGAGGGTTTCCAGAAAGCTCCGCGCTTAGGGCGGGCTGCTCCTACTGCGGTTGCGGCATTGGCCGCGCGGCCTCGTCCGGATTCATGCGCCACACCTGCCAGTTCAGCGCCGCAGCAATGCTGACCCACAACAGATACGGCGCAAACAGCCAGCCTGCAACGCGATCCACCTGACCCAGCGCGAGCATTGAGGCCAAAACGGTGAGCCAAAGCACAACGATCACAGCCATGCCCATGCGAATTTGTCTGAGGCCAAAAAACACCGGGGTCCACAGCCCATTGAACGCGATCTGTACAGCCCAAAGTGCCATCGCAAGCGCATTTCCCTCTGTCATCGCAACCCGCGCACCAGCCGCGGCCATACAGATGTAAAGCGCAAACCAAGTCACAGGGAAAACCCAGTCTGGCGGCGTCCAGCTGGGTTTTGCGAGTGATCGATACCAAGGCCCAGGTGGGAACAACCCGCCAGTGGCGCCGGCACCCAAGCAGGCGATGAGAAAAAGACAAAATAAGAGCCAGAACATGCCTAGGGACGTAGCGGCGCGTTTGCCTTGATCAATGCGGCCTGATCCATGCGCGCCTTTGCTTCAAGATTTGCCAGCGCTTCAAATAGGGTTTCGCTGCGGCTTGGTGGTGCCTCATGCGCTGTGGCATCCACCAAAAATCGCACCTCATCCAACGGCGGTGCATACAGCACGGCCGACTGCGGCATTGCGAGACTGACACCCGTGGTGGCCACCGATTGCGCCAACCAACCGAGCTTTTGCGCCTTCGTGGTGCGTGCGCGCGAAGATATGCTGTCAAATCCCAGACCGGTTAGCCGACCTGCTATGCCCGCGTAAATGAAACGCGCGGCAAAAATACCCGGGCGGCACCCGTGCGGCAACGCGCTAATCCCGGCTTCGGACCGGTAATAGAGCCTGTTTGCCTCCATAACCAGACGACGCACCATGGCGCGCACGGCCTTCGTTGGACGCGGGTCAGCGAAAAACGCCTCTGGCGTGATCCCAGCCTCTTCCAGCCAGTCAGTTGGCAAATACAATCGCTGCTCTAGCGCATCCTCGCCCACATCGCGGGCAATGTTGGTTAACTGCATTGCCACGCCCAGATCGCAGGCGCGCGCCAGAGCATGCGCGTCGCGCACGCCCATCAGCACGCACATCATCGCCCCTACCGCCGAAGCAACCCTGGCCGAATAGTCGCGAACCTCGCTGATTGTTGCATAGGTCCGATGATCCGCATCCCAAGCGAGCCCCTCGAGAAGCGCATCTGGCAGCGCGCGCGGCATGTCGCAGTCATCGACCACCGCGGCAAAAGCGCGGTCAGGGGCGGCGTTCTCAGGCCGTCCTTGATAGACGAGATCCAATCGGTCCCGCAGCCGCAGAACTGAACGTGTCTTGTCGGCTTTCAAATCCACTTCATCATCTGCCAGGCGACAGAATGCATAGAGCGCCAGCGCCGGCTCGCGCACCCGGCGCGGAAGCAGCTTTGACGCAGCATGAAAAGACAAAGACCCGTGCCGGATCATCTCGGTACAGGTGTCCAGATCGCGCGGGTCTATCATCTGGCTCCTTCCGTAGGGTGCGCGTTCACCGCGCACCGCCCTCAGCAGATTGCGAAACGGCATCAGGCACCAGTTTGCCCAGCACCTCAGCCGTTGCGACAACCCCTGGCACGCCAGCGCCCGGATGGGTGCCTGCACCGACCAGATAAAGCCCTTGCGCTTCTTCACTGATATTGTGCGGACGGAACCAAGCAGACTGCAAAATGCGCGGCTCGATCGAGAAGCCGGCGCCATGCGGGCTAAGATATCTGTCGCGGAACGTCTCGGGTGTGAACACCTGTTCGGTCACAATTTTTGCCCCTAAGCCGGGCAAAAGCTGCTCTTCCAACATCTTCAGCATCTTGGCTTTGTAGGCAACCGCCTCTGTCTGCCAATCGACACCGCCATGCCCCAGATGTGGTACTGGGCTGAGCACATAGAATGTGTCGTCGCCCTCTGGTGCGACACTTGGATCGGTCACCGACGGGCGATGCACATAAAGGCTCATGTCATCGCTGAGCTTCCCCTTGATAAAGATATCTCGGAGCAAACCGGTGTAACGCGGCCCGTTTAGAATGGTGTGATGGCCCACATCTTGCCAGGCGTTTGCTGTTCCTTTGGTGCCAAAATACCAGACAAACAGGCTCATCGAATAGCGCGTCCGTCGTAGGCGCCCGGGGCTCCACCGTCGTTTTGGCGCGCGGCGCATCAAATGATTGTAGGTATGACCGGCATCCGCGTTGCTGATCACCACGTCGGCACCCAATTCCAAGCCCGAGCTTAACCGCACGCCTTCCGCGCGACCGGCACGCACCACGACCTCGTCCACCTCAGTGTCCATCAACAGGGTGCCGCCCTGCGCCTCAATCACGTCCGCCATTTTGCGCGCCATTCCGGCGAGGCCGCCCAACGCGTAGTGCACCCCGAATTCTTTTTCGAGGTAACTGACAAGGATATACATTGACGTCACGTGACATGGGTCACCCCCGATAAAGAGGGGATGAAAGCTGAACGCCATGCGCAGTTTGTCGTTCTTGAACCGCCGCGCTGCATGCGCATAGACCGACCGATCTGCGCGTAACATGCCAAAAATGTGCAGGACCTTGATCAGGTCCCAAAGCTTGTGCATCGATCGCCGACCCAGGTCCTCAAACCCGAACCAGTAGCGCCGGGTGCTGTCTTTCAGAAAGCGCTCAAAACCGGGGACGTCCCCCGGTTCGATTTTGGCCACTTCGGCCCGCATTGCATCCGTATCCTGCTGCGCGGTGAATACCGTGCCGTCGGGCCAGCGGATTTCGTAAAAGGGATCGAGCGATTTGAGCGTAACATCCGCGTCAAAATCGCGACCGCACGCAGCCCAGAGATCGCGGTAAAGCTGCGGCACCGTAATGATTGTCGGGCCCAGATCGAACCTGTGCCCGTCCTGCCAAATTGCCGACCCGCGTCCTCCTG
The DNA here is from genome assembly GCA_039026855.1 of Pseudomonadota bacterium. Classification (GTDB taxonomy): domain Bacteria; phylum Pseudomonadota; class Alphaproteobacteria; order Rhodobacterales; family Rhodobacteraceae; genus Tateyamaria. Next base: position 42,404 of record JBCCLL010000020.1, read on the forward strand.
GAACATCGAGCTTGTCAATTACAGTGACTTTGTAGCCCTTGGCGCCAAGACGCATCGCAGCCGCTAATCCGCCGAGACCCGCGCCGACAACGATGGCGCGGTTGCCCGTGCGCGCTTGCGATTCTATCGAGTCAAACTTTGTCATCTTACTGCAACAATATGACTGTCCAGTTTGATTGACAATTTTTTTATTCGGCGTAGTCTGGCTTTGGCCCTGAGCTTGGGCGGCAGTGCGAACCGAGATGACCCAGACGACCACACTCACATTCCTGCGATTTACGCGCGCGCGCGACCGGATTTGGGCGCTAGCGATGATGGGCTTGGCACGACCAGCGATGGCACGTGTGCCAGATCTGGGATTTTGGAAGCTATGCGGTTCGGGCACCGGAGAAGGGTTTACACCTCTGCCCAACACAGGCGTGTACGCAATTCTGTGCACCTGGCCAGATAGAGAAACAGCGCGCTACCGTCTGACGCAGACGCGCGTTTTCCAACGATACCGCGCCCGCGCATCAGAGCATTGGACCGTGTTTTTGGAAACTGCGACTGCCCGCGGAGAATGGAGCGGACAACAGCCGTTTTTGCCGCAGTTAGAGAAAATTTCCGGCCCTATTGCCGCGCTGACGCGCGCCACGATCAAACCCAGCGTCGCACACCGCTTCTGGGGACGTGTTCCAGACATCTCTGCCATGATCGGGTCCGATCCCAATGTGATTTTCAAAATCGGGATCGGCGAAGTACCAATGCTGCATCAAATCACCTTTTCGATCTGGCCTGGGGCAAGGGAAATGGCCGAGTTCGCGCGCAACAACGGCCCTCATGCTGCCGCCATTAGAGCAGTGCGCGACGGCGCATGGTTTCGCGAAGAGCTTTATGCCCGCTTTGCAATTGTCGGTGATAGCGGCACCTGGAACGGGCAGAGCCCGCTCAACCGCCCGGAGACTGCTGCATGACACCGCCTTTTCCATTTTCCGCGATTGTCGGCCAGGAAGACATGAAATTGGCCATGATCCTCACCGCGATCGACCCGGGCATTGGCGGCGTGCTGGTCTTTGGCGATCGCGGCACAGGAAAATCGACGGCAGTGCGCGCCTTAGCGGCGCTTTTGCCGCCAATTACTGCGGTGGACGGCTGTCCGGTCAATGCGGCCACAGCTGCAGAATGCCCCGAATGGGCGGGGATTAAGACGGATGCCACGTCTCAACGCCCGACCCCGGTTGTCGACCTCCCACTCGGCGTGACCGAAGATCGCGTGGTTGGCGCGCTTGACATCGAACGGGCGCTGACCCGCGGCGAAAAAACGTTTGAACCAGGTCTCCTAGCGCGGGCCAACCGCGGGTATCTGTATATCGACGAGGTTAATCTGCTCGAAGATCACATCGTTGATCTGCTGCTGGATGTGGCGCAGTCCGGCGAAAATGTGGTCGAACGCGAGGGTCTTAGCATACGCCACGCCGCACGGTTTGTGCTTGTCGGCTCCGGCAACCCCGAGGAAGGTGAATTGCGGCCACAATTGCTGGACCGTTTCGGTTTGTCCGTGGAAGTGCGCTCGCCACAGGACGTGGCACAACGCATTGAGGTTATTCGGCGTCGCGATGCCTATGAACGGCGCCCCGAACAGTTTGTAAACCGACACGCAAACAAAGATGCCGCCATTCGCGAGATGATCGTGCAGGCACGCGAGGCGCTGGATGACATCCAAAGCAATGATGAGATCTTGATTGATTGCGCCGAGCTTTGCCTCGCGTTGGGGTCAGATGGGTTGCGCGGCGAGCTGACGCTGTTGCGGGCAGCACGTGCCCTGGCCGCGTCTGAAGGCGCATCAGCGATCACGCGGGCGCACCTGCGCCGTGTTGCACCCCTGGCCCTATCGCACCGCCTGCGCCGCGATCCATTGGACGAGGCGGGCAGTGCAACCCGGGTCAGCCGTACGGTTGAAACCGTGCTGGCCTGAGCGTGCCATGACCGAGCGCAGCTGGCACCACGCTTACCTCGCCCTGCAGCTGTTAGCGATCGACCCGGTGCATTTGGGCGGCGCGGTCATTCGTATGCGCGCGCAACCTGCGCGAGATGCGGTCTTGGCGGCGTATGAAGCTACGGTACCGATGCGCAAGATTCCACTGAACATCACCGACGAACAGCTCTTTGGTGGCGTTGATCTAGCGGCGACACTGGCGGCAGGTCACGTGGTGCGAGGGCAAGGTTTGTTTGCCGAGCCGAACGGTGCTATTTTGCCCATGGCCGAACGTTGCCCGCCAGACTTGGCAGCAAAGCTGGCTCAACTGATGGATCAGTCTCTGATTAAAGGTCTTTTGGCGATAGACGAAGGGATTGAAGCTGCCGAGGCTGTACCCGATAGCCTCTTTGATCGGATAGCTTTTTGCATCGCGCCGGAGGGCCGGATGCCGGCCGACTGGACGGTTCTTGCGCAAGACCCCAGCGGACCAAAAGTGCCGAACAAGCAGGCGATCCAACAGCTTTCCGAACTCGCGGCGCGTTTTGGCATCGCATCGCTGCGCGCGCCGCTTTTTGCCTTACAAGCCGCGCGGGCGCACGCGTTGCTCTACGGACGCGCACATTTGACGGCACCGGATATCGAGATTGCGGCAACACTTGTCTACCCGCAGCGCGCCACGCAGTTGCCAGAAGCGGAAGAGGAGCAAGGCTCCGATGACGCTGCGCATCAGGAACCCGATCAAACGCAAAACGAGACTAAAGAGCGCACAATGCTCGACACAGATATGCTGATCGATGCGGTGCGGACGTTGCTGCCGGCGGGTATGATTGAGCGATTGGGGCGATCAAAAACAGCGCACGCAGCCAAGGGCAACGGCGCGGGACGCAAAACACGCTCGAACCGGCGCGGACGGCCTTTACCGTCGCGTCCGGGCAAGCTGGGAGGTGGCGCACGGATCGACCTCATCGGAACGCTGCGCGCCGCAGCACCTTGGCAGCCAATACGGCGCAAGACACAACCGGGCCGCAAAGAACTGATCATTCGACCGTCGGACATTCGCGTCAGGCGCTATCACCAGCACTCGGACCGATTGCTGATCTTTTCGGTTGACGCTTCTGGCTCTGCCGCAATGGCGCGCCTCGGAGAGGCCAAAGGAGCCATCGAGATGCTGCTGGCAGACGCCTATGCCAGCCGAGATCACGTCGCATTAATATCATTCCGAGGTACCAAAGCAGACACTTTACTCAACCCGACACGCTCCCTTGTGCAGACAAAAAGACAACTTGCCGGCCTGCCCGGCGGTGGTGGCACACCGCTGGCGGCGGGGTTGCAATCAGCGATGCAGCTTGCGGCACAATCGCAAAGTCACGGCATGACCCCCACCATTATCGTGCTGACTGATGGGCGCGCCAATGTGGCGCTGGATGGCACACCGGGACGTGGAGCGGCGACGCAGGATGCCACCGCAATTGCCCAGGCTATTCGTGCACAGGGCACTGACGCGCTGATCATTGACACCGGCAACCGTCCCGAGCCTGCGCTACGAGATCTGAGCGGAACGCTCGCGGGCACCTATATCGCTTTGCCGCGCGCTGATGCCGCGCGGGTCAGTGCTGCAGTGGGCGCCGCGGTGCGGGCCTAGCGCCGATGGAGTGGTCCGAAATTGGCGACTGGCCGCTGGCCGACATTTCCCGCCAGATCACTGGACCAGTGCATCGCTGGCATGTGCAAGAAATGGGTGATGGGCCGCTCGTGTTGCTTTTGCACGGCGCCGGCGGGTCCTGTCACAGCTTTCGCGGCCTGATCCCGACGATTGCAGCAGATTTCAAGGTTGTCGCCGTGGATCTGCCGGGTCACGGTTTTACCAAACTAGGCGCGCGCCAGCGCAGCAGCCTACCAGCCATGGCCCAAGACATCTACGCGCTTTGCAAACAGCAAGGATGGCAGCCCTCGGCCTTGATCGGACATTCGGCGGGTGCGGCGGTGGCACTGCAAATGGCGCGAGTACTGCGGCAGCGGGTCATTGGGTTGAACGCGGCACTTGGTGAGTTTCCCGGTCTTGCCGGATTGGTGTTTCCGCTGATGGCAAAGTCATTGGCCATGATGCCTTTTGCAACGACACTTTTTTCCGGTGCTGCCGCCAGCCCACAGCGTATTCAAACGCTGATCGCCTCCACCGGCTCGACGCTAGATACAGAAGGGTATGCGCTCTATCGTCGCCTCGTCGGTGACAAGACCCATGTCGACGGCACTCTACAAATGATGGCGCAGTGGAATTTGCGGGGGCTTTTGGACAGCCTGCCAACATATGAGGGACCTGTGGATCTGATTGTTGGCGCTCAAGACAAAACAGTCCCGCCTAAGGTGTCACGAGACACCGCCGCGCGGATGCAAAATGCAACCGTGCATGTGCTCGATGGATTGGGTCATCTCGCGCATGAAGAAGCGCCGCAAAAGGTCGCGACACTCATCCGCAACCTGCTAGCGAAATAATGCCTATCACGCCCTGGCGTCAGGCGACGGCATGGGCAACCGCACACTGCTTCCACAAGTCTTTGAGCGCATTGACCAGATGTTCAACGTCATCCTCGCTGTGCAGGGGCGATGGTGTAAAGCGCAAGCGTTCGGTGCCTTTTGGCACGGTGGGATAGTTGATCGGCTGCACGTAGATGCCATAGCGCTGCATCAGATAATCACTGAGCATCCGGCATTTGACCGGATCTTTGATCATCACCGGGATGATATGGCTGGGGTTATCAAGATGCGGAATGCCCTCTTGGTCCAACCTTTGGCGCAGATGCCTGACGCGCTCACGCTGCATAATCCGCTCCTGATCGGATTGCTTGAGGTGGCGGATTGACGTGCGTGCTGCTGCCGCAACAGCGGGGGGCAGCGCGGTGGTGAAAATAAAGCCCGACGCAAAACTGCGAATGAAATCGCACAACGCTTCGGACCCGGTGATGTATCCGCCGACAACGCCGTAAGCTTTGCCAAGCGTCCCTTCGATCAGCGTGATGCGATCGGCAAGCCCGAGCTCCTCGGAAATGCCGCCGCCTCGCGGGCCGTACAGACCCACAGCGTGCACCTCATCGAGGTAAGTCATCGCGCCGTGTTTTTCCGCGACTTCGACGATTTCTTGCATCGGGCAGATGTCGCCATCCATCGAATAGACGCTTTCGAATGCCACGATCTTGGGCGTATTGGCGGGCAGCGCGGCCAGTTTACGGTCTAGGTCTTCGGGGTCGTTGTGACGCCAAATCGCCTTGTTGCAGCGCGCGTGGCGGATCCCTTCGATCATCGAGGCGTGGTTCAACTCATCTGACAGGATCACCGCATCGGGCAGGCGCGCGCCCAAAGTGCTCAGCGCAGCCCAGTTTGAGACATATCCCGACGTAAAAAGCAGTGCACTTTCTTTGCCGTGCAGATCGGCCAGTTCAGCTTCCAAAAGCTTATGCGCATGGTTGGTGCCTGAAATGTTGCGCGTCCCGCCAGCGCCTGCGCCGCAGGCGTCAATCGCGTCCTTCATGGCGCGGATCACCGACGGGTGCTGGCCCATGCCAAGGTAATCATTCGAGCACCACACCGTCACCTCATCCGGCGCATCGTCGTTATGGCAGCGGGCCCGTGGGAACGCGCCTGACTGACGCTCAAGTTCGGCAAAAATGCGATAGTTGCCTTCCTTTTTCAGAGCATCGAGCTGGGTTTGGAACAATGCGTCAAAGTCCATTATGTCCCCCTTGGGTCTTTTGGTTCTTTTGTGGTTGTGGCGCGGGCAGCATCCAGCGCCATAGCCGTTCATCCGGGATCGGCAGGACCATCACCCAGTGTTCTAGGGTTGCCAGCGCGGTCAACGCGGCCAGCAGCGCATAGCCGATCTGGTCGGCTTGGGTTTGCGCGGTATAGAGCCGCTCTAGCCAGCATGCGGCAGCAAAAGTCAGAGCGGAGACCGAGATCGGGAACAACCAGTTCATCTGCGCGCGCCGGAAATAGGTCGGCAAATGCGACAGCGCTTCGGGCAGAAATTCGGTGTGAATGCGCGCAACGCCGAGAAAAAGGTTCAGTTTCGCCGAGACGCGGGCAAAAAACAGCACCGCAAAGGTCCAAAAGGCAAACGGATTGGACGCGACAGCAAAGCCCAAGCCGAGAGCTATCAAAGCGATGACCAAGAGTATCTCGTGAAACGCAATGGTGCCCAGCGCCATGGAAAAACGTGCGCTGCCCGACAGGCCGTTGGGCAGCGGAACCGCCACCGGACCGGTGATCACGCCAGTGAGAAAGGCCAGTTCGATCCACGCCCAGATCGCCAGCGCAGAGAAAAAGGCGGTGTAAACGCCCCAGGCCGTTGCATCCATCGCAGACAACTGCGCGCCGTAGGCACCCGCACCCAGCAGCGGCAGACCGGCAAAGGTGACCCAAAAACTAGCGCGGCCGCCCTTCCTGTCTGCGAATTTGACCAGAAGCAGGATCGCGCCGGTCGCGAACCACCAGATAAATACGGCTATGAGACCCGCAACCCACAACGTCATGGGTGCCACCGTGACGCGAGATGCTTCGGCACAAAAACGGGTGCGGCAACGCCGGTGCGCGCCTTTGGAAAGCGTGTCGCTTTCCACCCGTTTTTCGTGCCGAAAAACGCCATCAATACACAGGCTCCAGCCGGGTTACTGCTGGCACGTCGTGTTTTTTGGCGGGGATCGTGAGCAGTGACACAAACGCGGCTGCCGCGCGCACTTGCGCGCTTATCTTGGCCAGTCCTTTGGCGTGTGCCAGATCGGCGTTGGCCTTTTGCAATCGCACCAGCCCCGGCTGCCAGCGCGGATGCTCAATATCAAGCGTGATCGGAAAGATCTGCTCGCTGAGCTTTGACGTCTTGGTGTAAACTTCGTGCGCGTACCAATCTGGGTCCACGCCCAGCGCCTCGTGAAATGCAGGACGCTGATGATCACGCACATACATCGTGGCATAAACCGCGGTGAGGAAAAACTTGATCCAGTAGACGTTGAAACCACGCGTCAGCTTGGGATCGGTTTTCATCAGCAGGGCAAAGGCCTCACCGTGGGAAAACTCATCGTTGCACCACTCTTCAAACCATTTGAAGATCGGGTGGAACCGATGCTGCGGGTTCGCTTCGAGATGGCGGAAGATGGTGATGTACCGCGCGTAGCCGATCTTTTCGCTGAGATAAGTGGCGTAGTAGTTGAACTTGGGCCGGAAATAGGTGTACTTTTTCTTTTGGGTGAGGAACCCGAGGTTCACACGCAGACCGGCCTCGCGCAGGGCATCGTTGATAAAACCTGCGTGCCGCGCTTCGTCCCGGGCCATGAGCTGGAAAAGTTGAGTGATATCCTTGTTTGACCCTCGCCGCTTCATCTCTTTGTAAAGAACGCAGCCTGAAAACTCGGCGGTGCATGAGCTGATCAGGAAATCGATGAATTCCTTTTTCAGCTGCGGCTCCATCCCGTCCCAGTCGACGTGATCCCAATCTGCGTTCTTCTTGAAGTGACCCTTGTTTGGGTCACTTTCCATTTGACCGATTAAGGCATCCCATTCTTCGCGGATGTCGGACACATCGATGGCGTCCAGTTCGTCAAAATCGGTTGTGTAAAACCGCGGCGTAAGCAGCGTGTTCTGCATTGCGGTTTCGGTTGCAAATTCGGTGGTGAACTGTTCGTCCTGCGCTTGGGCAATGGCCAGGCCTTCCTCAACCGAAGTTGCGTCGGCGGTGTGCTTCATCGGCTTGTTCATAGCGTCACCTCCTCGGAGAACGAGAATTCGCACAGCTCCATCACCTCGAAATCACCGGTAAGGCGCGTCCAAAGCTGCTCTAGCTTTGAGGCGCGGATGATCACGGCCTCGCGATCCTCGGTGACGATTTCGCCGAATGGCGCCATGATCTCGGGGCCTTTCACCTGCACCTCGTCGCCCGGGTAGACGACGGCGCCATTGTTGAACCGCACGTGGGCATGCAGGCTTTCGAATTTGTGGCTTACTTCGACGGTGCAGGGCGCCCGTTCGATGTCTTTGGTCAATAGTCCCATTGGTGGCCTCCTTTGGGTTGGGTGAGCCGCGCAGACCTGGCGAGGGGGCGCGGATTGGTGAAGTCTTGCGTCATTGCAACTACTCGGCAGCAACCGATTTGCTCGGCACGGCTCGGATGACCTGCGGCTGATGGATTCGCGCATCCGCGGCTTCGGCGATCAATGCCGCGACGCTTTGTGCATCCGGAATGCATCGCAAAGCCGGCTCAGTTCTGGCAAAGCGCCAAGGCCGCGCGTGCGGCCAAAGCACGAGATAGCTCAGCTTGGTCCGGGTCTTGGTCTGAAACGCGATGGTTCCGGTGCCGGATTTGCGCAAATCGAGTCCGGCTCCGGAGATCTCGCTAAAGGGCAGGTTGATGTTCAGCGTCAGCGCTGCGCCGATGCGCATGGCGATGCGGGCACTCGTCACCGTGTAGTAGGTGCTGCGCGCCTGTAAAAACGCCATCAGAACCAACAGCGCGCAAACCGCGACGCCCAGCGCGACAAACGGTACCGCCGCGCTTAGCGCTTGGCTGGTTGGCAGCACGTCGATCACAGTGAGCACCCGCCAGACGGCGAGCACCGCAAAATATCCCAAAATCCAGTTTGCATTCAGCGCCTCGCGCGCCAAGGCCCAGGTATCGGGTCGTCCCTGCCACAAGATTTCTTCCCCTTGCGGGAGATCTTCGGGCAAGCCGGGGATCGGCTCGACAACAATATCAGCGCTTGGTTCGATGGTCAGATCATCACTCGGCATGGCGCACATCCTTATGATTGGGTCTTTGACTTTGGGGTGTGCGAGGCGACCAACCGGCCGCCTCGCGGTTCGGTCTTAGCTGATCTGCGGTTCAAAACGGTCGCGGTCGGCATAGAGCAGGCCGCCACCGTAGTAGGCTGCGATCTTCTCTTCTTCGAGCAGGGTGATCTGTTTGTCGGCGGCAATGGCCGGGACGGCGGCAAAATGCTTGCCATAGATGGATCGGATCACCACCCGGTTGCCATGCACCTTACTCATGGTCATCGGGACAAGCCGATTGCCAGAACCCCATTTGGGATCAAGCGTATACTCGATATAACGAATGAGTTGCTCGGGCGCATCGATCCAAAGATCGGCCACCTTGCCAACCATTTCGCCGTCGCCGGACATCACCGGCAGGCCGATGGGATTGATGCCCGCCGCAACCGTGAACCCATCAGATGCTGACATTGGCACAATCTTGGGATGTCCGTGGCCGTCAAGTTCGGGCGCATCCTTGCGCGGCGCCCAGGATGCCGGACCGACCCCGTCAATCATCGGATCACCGGTTGGTTCAAAGGGATAACCGTTCATCTTCGAGGTTTGTCGCAGTGCGATATCGCTGCGTTCTGGGTTTTGGCCCGAAGGCACAGTCAGTGTGCCTCGGCCATCGCGCAGGATAAACGTTTTATCCGACGGCACCGGGAAGGGACCCTGGTTTGCAGCCTCGGTCCCGTCGTCGTTTTCCATCGGGTACCCTTCGCGCATATTCTCGCGTTGGATGTAAATGATCAGTGCGGCGAAGAAGACGTAAAAGAGCCAAATCGCCAGTGACGCCAGATCGAAATTGGCAAAGAATGAACCAGACATGATCGGTTTCCTTTCCTGGTCAGGTCATGTGGGGAAGTCCGCCAGGCCAAGGCGGGCGTCCGTTGGGGTGAGAGGACCTGATTGGCGCACGAGCGGTCCCAGTAAGATGAGAGTGACAAAAAGCAGGCCAATCTCAGCGTGATAAACAAAGGTGTAACCGGTAGAAGGCGTGGCGAGCGCGTCCCCGAGAGCGCCGCTTGCCGCGAGCCCCCCGATCCAGTCGCGCAGCGAACCGCCTATCGCGATAGCAAGGCCCGCTGCCGTGGCCTGTGCGGCCCCCCAAGCGCCCAGCGCAAGCCCACGCCCCGCCAGTCCGCGGTCGGGCATCGCCATAGCCGCCGTGAGTGTTGCAACGGCAAAAAGTCCGCTGCCAAACCCGATCAGGACAGCCCCGATGTAGAAAAGCGCATTGGCCGCGAGCGGTGCGGCGAAGATCACCAAAGTGAACGCCCAGACACCGGCAAGAATGCCACCGCCTGCCAGTCGGTAGCTGTTCGATCCCAGCGCCAGCCGCCGTCCCGCCCAGGCAAACCCCGCCAGCGCCCCCAGCGCCCAAAGCGCGGTTAACAGCGTCGTAGCCGACACCGATAGGCCCAACACCTCACCGCCATAGGGCTCGAGCAGCACGTCTTGCATATTAAAGGCAACGGTTCCAAAGAAGACGACCGCCAGCAGCCGCCCCGCTTCACCGCCCGAGACGTAGTTGGCCCACGCATCCCGGAACAACGGACGTGGCGCAGCACGTTCAGCCCGGGTCATCGGGCGCACGGCTTCTTGTTTCCAGAGCGCAATGAGGTTCAGCACGACACCGACGACCGCGGCACCTTGAACCACGCGGATCAGCCGTTCGTCTGAGTAATCGGCAAGCAGCCCACCAACGATCAGCGCCGACACGCCCATGCCCACAAGGAACATGACATAGAGCAGCGCCACGACTCGCGGACGCGTTTCATCGTTTGCCCGATCCGATGCCAGCGCAAGACCTGCAGTCTGGGTCATGTGCAAGCCCAGCCCGGTCATTACAAATGCAAGCGCGGCCAACAACTCACCGGCAAAGGGGATATCGTGTACAACGTCACCGCCCAGCACCAACAGCGCGAAAGGCATCACCGCCAGCCCGCCGAATTGCCAGAGCGAGCCAAACCAGATGTAGGGCACCCGCTTCCAACCGATGGCAGACCGGTAGCTGTCTGACCGGAACCCGAGCAGCGCGCGGAACGGTGCAATCAGCACCGGCAGGGCGATCATGATGGCCACAATCATCGCAGGCACGCTCAGTTCAACGATCATGACGCGGTTCAGCGTGCCCAAGAGCAGCACCGACGCCATACCCACAGACACCTGGAACAGCGACAGTCGCATAAGTTGCCCGATCGGCAACTCCGCCGATGCGGCATCCGCAAAGGGCAGCGCCCGCAGCGAGAGTTGCGTGAGCGCGCTCATACCAGCATCTCCACCGCTTCTGAGATGTAGAACCCGCTGGTCACCCGTTCGACCATGTGCAGATGGCGGGCGACGCCGGCGTTCTCTGCGGCCTCGCTTAGGCTGCGCATGGTGTGCGGGACCATGACGGGTGAGCGGTCAGATCGCGGGAACGCCTTGCCCGCGTACCACATCGCCATCAGCGCAGGCGTGCGCGGGGCAACTGTAAACACAACTGGCCCGGCGATCCGGCGTTCCAGCTTTGCCAAAGCAGCGCCGATATCCGCGGCAGTGTAATAGATCAGGCTGTCCATCGCGATCATCGCGTCAAAGCTGCCTAGCGCGTCGGCCAGCATGTCGCCCACGTGAAACTGTATTTTAGGCGCCAGTTCCTCGGGCATGCGCAACCGCGCGATATCGATCAGTTGCGGTGAGATATCTACCCCGACGACGTCAGCACCGCGCCGCGCCAATTCGATGCTTGCTGGACCCGCCCCGCATCCTGCATCAAGCACACGCGCGCCGCGCAAATCCTCGGGCAGACGCGACAACATCACCTCGCGCATCCGGGCACGGCCCACACGCACCGTTTCGCGCACCCGGCTGACCGGCGCGTCTGACGTCAAACGCTCCCAGGTTCGGGTGGCGGTGCGGTCGAAATAGGTTTCGACCCGCGTGCGGGTGACGGTGTAGTCCATCAATCAAAGCCCAACAGTTCAAAAATGTCCCGATCCTCAAGCGGTGCAGGTGCCAGCCCCTCGGTACCGTTCCACAGCGTTTCAGCGAGCCGCACATATTCGGCACGGCAGCGGACGATATCCTCTTCGTCGTCCATCTCGAACAGGGTCTTCTTCTTCAGCCGCGACCGGCGGATCGCATCAACGTCAGGCATGTGCGCAATGCGCTGGAACCCGACGGTGTCGCAGTAGCGGTCGACTTCGTTGGTCTCGCGGCTGCGATTGGCCACACAGCCCGCCAGTCGCACCTTATAATTGGCCGATTTGGCCTGCACGGCGGCAATGATCCGGTTCATGGCATAGATGCTGTCAAAGTCATTGGCGGTCACAATCACCGCTCTGTCTGCATGCATCAGCGGTGCTGCAAAGCCACCGCAGACGACATCGCCCAGCACATCAAAGATCACCACGTCGGTCTCTTCCAGCAGGTGATGCTGTTTCAGCAGCTTCACCGTCTGACCCACCACATAGCCGCCGCACCCGGTCCCCGCGGGGGGGCCACCCGCTTCGACACAAAGAACACCGTTATAGCCTTCGGACACAAAATCTTCGGCCCGCAACTCCTCGGGGTGAAAATCCACCTCCTTGAGGATGTCGATCACAGTGGGTTGCAAATGCCCGGTCAGGGTAAAGGTGCTGTCATGCTTGGGATCGCAGCCGATCTGCAACACCCGCTTGCCCAGCGTCGAAAACGCCGCCGAAAGGTTCGACGAGGTGGTCGATTTGCCAATCCCGCCCTTGCCGTAAACCGAAAACACCTTGGCACCGTCGATTTTGGCCGAAGGATCTTGATGCACCTGCACCGATCCCTCACCATCCTGACCGCGCAGCACCGGCGGGTTGCGATCCAATGGGCTCATAACGCCTTCCTTTCCAGCAGAGCGGGACGGGTCCCCTTCTCTGTTTCAAAAAAATCCCCGCCGGAGGCTCTTGGGATATGTGCGCGTGCAAGGGTCATTCGGCAGCGATCCCTTCCAGCTTGTCCTCAAGCGCATCGGCTGCACCCTGCAATGCGGCCAGTGTCTCGGCGTCCGGCGACCAGTAGTTGCGGTCCGACGCTTCAAGCAGGCGGTTCGCCATGCGGCTCGACGCGGTGGGGTTCAGATCAGCAATCCGCGCGCGCATCTCGTCGTCCAGCACGAATGTCTCGGAAATGCGCTGATAGACCCAGGGTTCGACCTGGCCGGTGGTTGCCGACCAGCCCAGCGTATTGGTGACCGTCGCTTCGATCTGTCGGACACCTTCGGCGCCGTGTTTCAGCAAACCTTCGAAAAACTTGGGGTTGAGCGCGCGGCTGCGGGTCTCAAGGGCCACCTGATCTTTCAACGTGCGCACCTTGGCCGTGCCCCGGGTCTGGTCGCCGATATAGACCGCCGCCTCCTGCCCCCGGGCGCGTTTGACCGCGCGGGCGATGCCGCCCAGCGTGTCGAAATAGTGGTCGACCGTGGTCACGCCCAGTTCGACCGACTCGAGATTCTGGTAGGC
>JBCCLL010000021.1:0-55213 GCA_039026855.1 Pseudomonadota bacterium
GACTATCGCAATTTTCGGCCCCACCGGGCCCTGACGGTTGCCAAGGAATTTCGGCTGTATCTCAAGCGCTTGTTGTTGATGCCTTTCCTGACGCTGGACCGCGTGCAAGCCACAGCGCGCATTCGCCATGGCGGGTTTCCTTACCATTTGACGCTTCTGCAACTCGAACATGACAGCAGCTTTCAACAGCATTCACCGTTCAACAGCATGACCGAGTTTTTGCAGCTTGTGATCGACGGCTTTGCCACTGGCGCGCCGGGGCACCACCACTTGGTAATCAAGGCGCATCCGCTCGAAGATGGGCGCAGCCCAATCCGCCGCACAATCCGGCGTTTGACCCGTGAAAAGGGGCTGCAGGGGCGGGTCCATTACGTGCGCGGCGGTAAACTTGCGCAGCTGCTCAACGATGCGCGCAGCGCAGTGACCGTAAATTCGACTGCCGCACAACAGGTGCTGTGGCGCGGCATCCCGCTCAAAGTATTTGGTCGCGCGGTTTTTGCCAAACCGGAGTTTGTCTCCGACCAACCTTTGCCCGAATTCTTTGCCGGCGCCAGCCGACCCGACAATCGCGCCTACAAAGACTACCGGCGTTACCTGCTAGAAACCAGCCAGCTACCCGGTGGTTTCTACTCAGCGCGCGGTCGGCGACAACTGCTTCGCCAGGTTGTGGACATGATGCTCTCGGACGAAGATCCCTATGACGCACTCGCATCTGGCACCGCGGCGCCGAGGCAACAGTTGCGTGTCGTGACGTGACAGGCACAACACCTATGGCTGGATTTTTATCCATAGATGAGGTAGTTACAACGCTAAACTGATCCGGAAAACCGGACGGAAATAACAAAAACGGCCCCTCAATCTGGGGCCAGAGGCAGAAATCAGGTCGAGGAGACCAAGCAGTGACTTTCCCAACATTTGGCTGGGCGCGTGTCGTCGCGCTGCTATTGGTATGTACGCTTGTGGCGTCTTGCGGCCTGCCGCGCGTCGGCCCGACCAAACGCGAGATCTTTGCGGGATCTGTGCAACGCGAAGGCGATGCATTTGTCGTGGCGATCAATGACCGCGTCACGCGCGCCACCGCCGTTACGCCTGCGCTCGGTTTTTCGGACGCGCTCATCAACGCGCCGCTCGTCGGGTCAGACACAATTCGTCCGGGCGACGTTTTGGGGCTGACCATTTGGGAAAACGTCGACGACGGCCTGCTGGCAGGTGAGGCGACAAATGCCACGCTGCTTAGCGAAATTCAGGTCGATGGTGCCGGCTTTATCTTTGTGCCCTATGCCGGGCGCCTGCGCGCGGCAGGCAACACGCCCGAATCGATCCGCCGCATCATCACCGACCGGCTCGAAGATCAAACGCCTGATCCGCAGGTCGAAGTTCGGCGCCTCGCTGGCGATGGCGCCACCGTGTCGCTGGTCGGCGCAATCGGCGGCCAGGGCGTGTACCCGATCCAACGGCCAACGCGGACGCTTGTGTCCATGCTGGCCCAAGCGGGCGGCGTCACCATTGAGCCGGAGATCGCTCAGATCACGGTCATTCGCGGCAGCGAGCGTAGCCAGGTGCGGCTGCAAGATCTCTACGATCACCCCGAACTCGACATTGCGCTGCGCGCGGGTGACCGCATCCTGGTTGAGGGGGACACACGCACCTACACCATTCTCGGTGCGACCGGTGGCCAATCGCGCATTCCATTCGAAACGCCAACCATCAATGCGCTTGAAGCAATCGCGCAAGCGGGCGGGCTATCGGCAACCACGGCCGACCCAACGGGTGTTTTCATCCTACGCAACGAGGATGCGGCCATCTCAAACTCCGTGCTGGGGCGCGATGACCTGATCGGTGCGCAACGCCTCGTTTACGTTCTCGACCTGACCCAACCCAACGGGCTATTTCAGGCGCGCGACTTTGTGATCCGTTCTGGCGACACTGTTTACGTGACCGAAGCACCCTACACCCAGTTTGCGCGCATCATTACCGCGCTCACCACGCCAGTGGCCGGGATCAATACGCTTTCCAGCAGCCTGAGCGCCGACTGATCGCAGCATGTCACATCCAGACGCACCGGCCGCCGGACCTGAAAAGGCCCGGCGGCTTTACGTCTACAATGGCGGGTTCCTGACGCAAAAGCGCGTGCGGCGGATCCTCGAGCTGGCCGGGTACCGCGTATCCCTGGGTTTGCCCGGCCCAGATGATCTGATTGGCATTTGGGGCAACTCCCCAACAGCGCATCGCGGCCGTGGTATCGCCGAAAAACGGGGCATCCGACTGGTGCGGATCGAGGACGCGTTTTTGCGCTCACTCTTTCCCGGCCGCAGCGGCAGCCCGCCGCTTGGCCTGCTGATCGACCACAGCGGCGTTCATTTTGACCCGTCGACACCGTCCGATCTTGAACAATTGCTGGCCTCGTCTGCGCTCGACGACCACGCTTTGCTTGAACGCGCGCGCGGCGCCATCGCCCGCATAAAGGAAGCGCATCTGAGCAAATACACCGCCTTTGATCCGTTGGCGGCCGTACCCGATCCTGGCTACGTTCTGGTTCTTGACCAAACGCTCGGTGATGCCTCGGTCACAGCGTGCGGCGCCGACAGGAACCGATTTCTTGAGATGCTGTTTGTGGCGCGGGATGAGCATCCCGGCGCCCGCATCATCATTAAAACGCACCCAGAGACACAGGCGGGCCACCGCCCAGGCTATTTCACCGCTGCGGATCTGTCCGACGCCGTCACCTTTTGTGACAGCGCCGTCAGCCCCTGGACACTGATGGAGGGGGCGGTTGCGGTCTATACCGTGTCCTCGGGCATGGGGTTCGAAGCGATCCTGGCGGGTCACCGCCCGCGCGTTTTTGGCCAGCCGTTTTACGCTGGATGGGGCCTGACCAGCGACGAATTTCCGTTGCAGCGCCGCCAGCGCCGCCTCACGCGCGCGCAGCTCTTTGCTGGTGCAATGATGCTCTACCCCAAATGGTACGACCCATTCCGCGATCAGCTGTGCGGGATTGAGGAGGTGATCGAAACCCTCGCCGCCGAGACACGCGCCTGGCGCGCCGATCATCGCGGCTGGGTCGCATCAGGCATGCGACTGTGGAAACGGCGTCCAATGCAACGCGTATTTGGCCGCTGGACACCTATGCGGTTTGACGACGATCCGGCACGCGCCCGCGCTATGGAACGGCCCTGGATGGTGTGGGCGGGCAAGGCAGAGGTCGGCGATGCCGATGCCGTCCGGGTCGAGGACGGGTTTCTGCGCTCCCGCGGTCTTGGGGCTGAGCTTGTCCCGCCGCTGTCGCTAGTAACCGATGCAAGCGGCATCTACTACGATCCCTCCCGCCCGAGTGATCTTGAGGGTCTGATCCGCGCGCGGCGCAGTCTGCGGCCGGATCAGGCCTTGCGGGCCGAACGGCTGGTGCGCATGCTGACCGCGCATGCGCTTAGCAAATATAACCTCCCAGGTGCGGTGCCCGACCTACCGGACGGCCCAAAAGTACTGGTTGTTGGCCAGGTCGAGAATGACGCCTCAATCCGTCTCGGCGCCGGAGAGATTACGACCAATGCCGATTTGATCGCGGCGGCGCGCGCCGCGCACCCGGACGCCTGTTTGATCTACAAACCGCACCCGGACGTTGAGGCTGGCCTGCGTCTTGGGTCCACCGATGCCAACGCCGCCGATATCGTCGCGCAGAACGCGGACATTGCGGCGCTGCTGGACCGGGTCGATACGCTGTGGACCATGACATCACTCGCAGGGTTCGAAGCACTTTTGCGCGGCGTGCAGGTTGTGACTGTTGGCGCGCCGTTTTATGCGGGCTGGGGCCTCACGGATGACCGTGGACCGGTGCCGCCGCGACGGCGCGAGGATGTCCCCCTCATGGGTTTGGTGCACGCCACGCTGATCGACTATCCCCGCTATTTCGACCCTGTGACCGGTTTGCCCTGCCCGGTTGAAGTGGTGGCAGATCGCCTCGCCACGGGCCATGTACCACGGCCCGGCCCGTTCAACCGCACCCTGTCCAAGCTGCAGGGACTGCTCGCCAGCCGCGCGCATCTATGGCGCTGATTGCCGTTCCCAGATGTGCATCAGATCAGGTCCAACGCGGCGCGTGTCTGTCATGTGATAGCGCGGCGCGTCAGTCAGTGTGCTAAGCCCCAGCGCCCCGATCCCGGGCAATCCTTCGGCCCCGATGGCAAGCCCAGCGGTGAACCCGATCAACTGATCCACCAGATCCGCCTCAACCAGCGACGCGGCCAGCGCGCTGCCGCCTTCACAAAAGACCCGCGTTAGCCCGTGCTTGGCCAATTGGCGCAGAACATCCGCGATGTCGAGCTGGCCCGAAGCCGTCTCGCAAGGCAGCAGCGTCGCGCCAAGGTCCAGCCAGGTGCGCTGCAGCATCGCATCGGCATCCTTGCCGTGGCACAAGATCACCGGAACCGCATTTGCGCTGCGAGCCAGCTGGCTCATCAGCGGCAGGTCAAGCCGCCGGGAAACGACGACGCGCGTCGGTTGGTAGCTCACCCCTAGGCCGCGCACTGTCAGCGAGGGATCGTCCTGCCGCGCGGTACCGCCGCCAACCATCACCGCATCGTGGCGCGCACGCATTGCGTGCACCACCCGGCGCGCAGGTGCATCGGTGATCCATTGGCTGTGACCGGACCCGGTGGCGATGCGCCCGTCAAAGCTGGTGGCAAGCTTGAGGGTCACAAACGGCCGATCAAGCTCGACCTTGTATACAAAACCGGCCAGATCCCGCTTTGCCTCCGCCTCGCAGATACCGGTTTCGACCGGAATGCCCGCGCTGCGCAGCATCTCGATCCCTTTGCCAGCAACCCGTGGATCGGGGTCGGAGGCCGCCACAACAACCCGCGCCACGCCCGCCGCGATCAGCGCATCTGCACATGGCGGTGTCTTTGCGTGATGCGCGCACGGCTCAAGCGTGACATAGGCGGTGGCCCCGCGGGCCGCAGAGCCCGCACGCGCCAACGCTTCTGTTTCGGCATGGGGGCGGCCGCCAGGTTGCGTCCACCCACGGCCCAGAATACGCCCGTTTTTGACAATCACACATCCGACGGCAGGGTTTGGCGCGCAACGCCCCTGGCCCCGGCGCCCCAAGCTCAGAGCCAGCGCCATGAAGCGCGCGTCACTCACCCCTCGTCAGCGGTGTTGTCCGGGCGCAGCTCGGCCACGAACTTGTCGAAATCATCCGCCGCTTGGAAATTCTTGTACACGCTGGCAAAGCGCACGTAGGCCACCGTATCGATCCGGTTCAGCGCTTCCATCACGATCTCGCCGATCTGTTTTGACTGGATATCCGTCTCGCCCATGCTTTCCAGTCGCCGCACCAGGCCCGAGATCATCTGATCAATGCGCTCGGGATCAATTGGACGCTTCTGCATGGAAATGCGGATCGACCGTTCCAGCTTGTCGCGGTCAAAATCCTCGCGCTTGCCGTTGGATTTGATCACCACAAGATCGCGCAATTGCACCCGCTCATAGGTGGTGAAACGCCCCCCGCATGCTGGACAAAAACGTCGGCGGCGGATCGACACGTGGTCCTCTGCCGGTCGACTGTCTTTGACCTGGGTGTCGATGTTCCCGCAAAACGGACAGCGCATGGCATCCCCCTCATCTTGTCCCGCCTGTAGTGGGGCTTTTGCCCCTTATCGCTACAAGTATAAGAGGGTCCCTATGTTTTGGGTAGAGAAGATTTCGCACCGCTATATGAGTGATGCACTACGGCTACCACGCCCGAATAGTGCCCTGCGATGTGCGCACAAACACCCGCTCTTCAAGCGGATCACACGCGCCCAATGCTGCGGCCATCGACTTCGTCTCGCCCGCATTGCGGATGCCGTAGCTGTAGCTGGTCCGCTCCGGGCTGACCGGTTCGATTGAAAAGACCATGCTGCGGCCATTGGCGGTTGGGGCTATGCCGGATTTCACCCAAATACGATCACCTGTATAGCCCAACGCACGCTCCGCATAGGTTCCTGCCGCGCACCACATATTGGCCGGGCTGGCAAAAGAGCCGCGCACCACTTCAAACTCGGTCGCGGAAATTGCATTCACGGGGATATCAATCCGTTCGCGCAACAAAAACAGCGCCTGCGCAGTGTTTGCGACCAAAACCAGGATCAGTGGAAAAACCAAGTGTCGGATCATTGCCTTCCCTCAGTGTGTGATCCAAAGCTAACCCTGTTCTTTGGATATTGCGAGCGTCTGTGTCGCTCAATCACTGAGATGTGCAACCACCGAGCGTCGCTTTGGCGCGTCGCGATGCTCAAACAGATAGATGCCTTGCCACGTGCCCAGCGCAAGGCGTCCCGACCGAACAGGAATTTGCAAGCTGGTCGGCAACAGCGCAGATTTGATGTGGGCCGGCATGTCGTCTGCGCCTTCATAGGTGTGGGTCAGATAAGACATCGATGGATCCGTGCTTGGCGGGACAAGACGGGCAAAAAAGTTCTGCAAATCGGTCTGCACCTCCGGATCTGCGTTCTCTTGAATGAGCAGCGAACACGAGGTGTGCTGCACAAAAAGTGTCAGCAGCCCGTCCCGCTGCACCCACGCCGCAATATCGTCGGTCACCTCATAAAGCCCAGCGCCGGAGGTCTGCCATTCAAAAACTGTCTGCACAAAGCCGCCCTCGCCGTTTCGGATTGGCGAGCAGAGAAACCGAAGCGTGGCACAAAGTCCAAAACAGTTTGCACATTCAGCGTTGGTTTCGGCGATTAGATCGAGAGCGATAAAATCCGGACGTGCCCAAGCGTTAGGCGAAATCGTAAGCAAGGCATTTCGGAACAACGGCCAGAGAAAAACCGGAGGGTGATCCCGGCAGCGAAAGCGTCCCATGCCACCAACCGCGCTTACCCTATGCAAACCACAGCAACGCTTTTCTTACCTGGAAATAGCGGCGCTGCCGCCGCAGCACAGACATGCGTCGAAGCCTAGCCGTATGGTCGGCCGCACCTAATCAAACAGCCGGTCGCCAAGCGCATCGATAACTTGCTTGGCCTTGTCGATGCTGACCTCTTGGGCAGACTCCAGCCCACTCACGGTGTCGGCACGGATCAGTGTGTGCACCTTGGTCTCTTCACCAAAATCCTTTTCCACGCGCGCGCTGACCCGAAAATCATTGCCCTCTTGGATCGGCGTCGGCGTGATCCGGTAATTGTTATAAATCACCGGCTCCGGCTCTGACGCGCCACCCCCGCCGCCAAAAAGTTTCTTTAACAGAGACATGTTTGAGCTCCTTTATGGAACAAAGCGCTATGCCGCAGATAGCGACCTCAGCGCCACGCCGCGTAACAATTTCCTGGGCGGCTCCGCCGACATGACGCGGCACGCACCTCAGTGGATGCGGTGCACCTGATCACTGATCGAGAAACGACCGCAGTTTGCGGCTGCGGCTCGGATGCTTGAGCTTGCGCAGCGCTTTCGCCTCAATCTGGCGGATGCGTTCGCGGGTCACGCTGAACTGTTGACCGACCTCTTCCAGCGTATGGTCGGTGTTCATCCCGATCCCAAAACGCATGCGCAGCACGCGTTCTTCGCGCGGCGTAAGCGAGGCAAGCACACGCGTCGTCGTCTCTTTCAGGTTCTCCTGGATCGCTGAATCGAGCGGCAGAACGGCGTTTTTGTCCTCGATGAAATCGCCCAACTGGCTGTCCTCCTCGTCACCAATGGGGGTTTCGAGGCTGATCGGCTCCTTGGCGATCTTCATCACCTTGCGGACCTTCTCCAGCGGCATCTGCAGCTTTTCGGCCAGTTCCTCTGGCGTCGGCTCGCGGCCGATCTCGTGCAGCATCTGACGACCGGTGCGCACCAGCTTGTTGATCGTCTCGATCATGTGCACCGGAATACGGATCGTACGCGCCTGATCCGCGATGGACCGGGTGATCGCTTGCCGGATCCACCAGGTCGCATAAGTCGAGAACTTGTAACCGCGCCGGTATTCGAACTTGTCCACCGCCTTCATCAAGCCAATGTTTCCCTCTTGGATCAGGTCCAGGAACTGCAAACCGCGATTGGTGTATTTCTTGGCGATCGAGATCACGAGGCGCAGGTTCGCCTCAACCATCTCTTTCTTGGCCTGCCGGGCTTCTTTCTCGCCTTTCTGGACCTGGTTCACAATGCGGCGGAATTCACTGATATCCAGACCGACATATTGGCCGACCTGCGCCATATCGGCGCGCAGCTCTTCGACCTTTTCGGCCGAGCGTTCGATAAACATCTGCCAGCCGCGGCCGGACTTTTCGGCCATCTCGTCCAGCCAACCGGGATCGAGCTCGCGCCCGCGATAGGCGTCTACAAATTCCTTGCGGTTGATGCGTGCCTGATCGGCCAGTTTCACGATGGAGCTGTCGATCTGCATGATCCGGCGGTTGATGCCGTAAAGCTGGTCAATCAGCGCCTCGATGCGGTTGTTGTGCAGGTGCAGGTTGTTCACCAGCGCGACAATCTCGGCCCGCAGCGCCTGATAGGTCTGCTCGTCGCTTTCCGTAAACGACCCATCCTCGTTCAGCGTGGCCGAAATCCGGTTGTCCTGCATCTCGCTGAGCTGGGCATAATCGTTGGCAATGATGTCCAGCGTCTCAAGCACCTGCGGCTTGAGCGCGGCCTCCATGGCAGCCAGCGACATGTTCGCCTGCTCGTCATCGTCGTCGTCATCGTCTTTTGCAATCGGGTTGCCGTCGGCGTCCAGCTCGGGGCTCTCCTCCTTGCTGGGCTCAGCTTGACCGGCTTCGACCACGGGTTCGTCCACCTCGCCATCTTCGCCCATCTGGTTGCCAAAGGTGGTCTCAAGGTCGATCACATCGCGCAGCAGGATGTCTTCGGACAGCAATTCGTCCCGCCAGATGGTGATCGCCTGAAAGGTCAGCGGGCTTTCGCACAGGCCGGCAATCATTGTGTTGCGGCCCGCCTCGATGCGCTTGGCGATGGCAATCTCGCCCTCGCGGCTCAGCAGTTCGACACTGCCCATCTCGCGCAGATACATCCGCACGGGGTCGTCCGTACGGTCCAGCTTTTCCTGTCCGGTAGAGCCCAGCGTCAGGTCGCGCGTGCCCTCGGTGGTGACCACATCGGTCGAGCCCTTTTGCTCTTCCTCTTCGGCCTCTTCGTCTTCGATGATGTTGATGCCCATCTCCGACAGCATCGACATGACGTCTTCGATCTGCTCGGAACTGACCTGGTCCGGCGGCAACACCGTGTTCAACTGGTCGTAGGTGATATAGCCCTTCTCGCGTGCCTCGCCGATCATCTTCTTGACGGCGGCCTGGCTCATATCGAGCGAGTGGGCGTTGTCCTGGTCTTCGGTCTTCGCGTCGTCGGTCGTATCTTTGGCGGCCATATCGGGCTCCTGTATCGGGGCTCTTGAGATGATTCGCGTACCGAATCACCCGTAATATCAAGCCCAGCGGGTGATTCGGCCACCCGTTTAACCGTATTTTCTTAATGTCTCGCGGCCAAAACGCATCACCGCCCAGGCTTTGAGAAACTGATTCTGTTCATCAGGTCGGCAAAGGCATCCCGCTCCGACCTGTTGACGAGGGCACCGTTGTCGCCCCGGTCATATTCGGTGTTGTCTTCTTGCCCGGCCCGCAAAGCCCGCGCAGCCGCAGCAGCCGCTTCAGACAGGCGCCAGGTGACCCCTTCGTCCGCAGTGCCTTCCAGATCCTGCATCGCATCCGCGATCTCAGCATCCAAACCCTTGGTTGCGCTCAGTTTTGCGAGCTCTTCGGCCACTGTCATACGGGCCATGTCGGCATCGCCGGGGGTGCGAACACAAGGAACGATTGCCACATGGCGTGCACCCAGCAGGTTATCAAGGGGCTCAGGCCCCAGGACGCTGATTATCTTTTCGCGCAACACTTCTGCGCCTTCATGCGCGTGACGCAGAATCAGGTCGCGCAGGTGGGCGTGATCGGGGTCCTGGCAGGCCATCGCGTCCAGACCGCTGTCGAATTCATCGGCCACTTCCGGCGTGGTGATCAAGGCGGCGAGAATCACCGCCTCGCGCAACTGGTCCGTGGCATCGGTCTGGGCCAGCACAGATGATTTCGTGCTGGGCAGCGGCGTCGGCGGCGCGTTCCAGCGCCGCGCCTGCCCCTGCGGCCCGCTGCGCTGCGGGCGGAACAGGTTCCAGCGCAGGTCCTTGATCTCTTGGCCGTAGTGCTGGCGGATCGACGGATCCTTGATCAGCCCAATCTTTTCGCGCAGCGCCTTGTCCAGTGCCGCTTTGCGTTCGGGGCTGTCAAACACGCGTCCTTCGGTTTCGCGCTGCCACAACAGCTGTACCATCGGCAGCGCCGCATCGAGCAGTTTTTGCAGCGCCGGCGCGCCTTGCGATTTCAGCAAATCATCTGGGTCCAGCCCGTCGGGCATCAGCGCAAAGCGCAGTGACTTGCCTGCCTCCAGCATCGGCAGCGCCAGATCAATCAGACGCATGGCCGCACGCAGCCCGGCCTTGTCACCGTCAAGCGCGATGATCGGCTCGTCGGCAATGCGCCACAGCATGGCCAGCTGGTTTTCCGTCACCGCCGTGCCAAGCGGTGCAACACTTGCGCCAAAGCCGTGTTCGGCAAGGGCAATGACATCCATGTACCCTTCGGCCACGACCAGCGGCTGACCCTTGCCCGCCGCCGTGCGCGCGGGTCCGTGGTTGTAGAGGTTGCGGCCTTTGTCAAACAACTCGGTTTCGGGAGAGTTCAAATATTTGGCGTTGTCATTCGGGTCCATTGCCCGCCCGCCAAAGGCGACGCACCGCCCGCGCGCGTCCCGGATAGGGAACATGATGCGTCCGCGAAAGGTGTCATAGGGCTTGCCGCCCTTCTGGCTGGGTTTGCCCAGCCCTGCACCCAGGATCAGATCATCGGCAACGCCTTTGCCCTTCAGCGCGTCCCACAAGCCTTGCCACGCATCTGGGGCAAAGCCGATCTCCCAGCGATCCCAGGCTTCGGGGTCCAAACCGCGCCGATGTTGCAAGTACTCTCGCGCCGCACCTGCCGCACCGGTCTTGAGCTGCAGCCGGAAATGCTGCACCGCCATCTCCATGACCTCGGCCAATTGCGTGCGGCGGTCGGCCTTTTCCTGCGCCTTTGGGTCGCGCGCGGGCATTTGCATGCCCGCCTCACCGGCGAGGATCTCCACCGCTTCCATGAACCCGACATTCTCGGTCTCGCGCACAAAAGAGATCGCGTCGCCCTTGGCGTGACAGCCAAAGCAATAGTAGTAGCCTTTGCGGTCATCGACGTGAAAACTTGCAGTCTTTTCGTGGTGAAACGGGCACGGTGCCCATAAATCGCCCTTGCCCTGATTGGACTTGCGCGCATCCCACATCACCTTGCGGCCAACCACCTGACCCAGGCTCAGGCGGGTGCGCAATTCATCCAAGAATCCCGGTGGCAGGCTCATAGCACCAATATTGGGGCAGTCGCGCGCAGAGTCGAGGGGCGCCGCGGCGCAAAGAACGGCTCAGATGCCGCATGCGAGATCCGCTCCACAGGATCAGTTCAGCGTGTCATCCGGCACTTGCAAACACAGCTCATTCCAGATCGCCGACAGATCCTGCCGACGAATGTCGCGGCGCTTTTGTTCGTAAACCCACGCGGCAATCAGCGGTATCGAGTTGTTGTAATTTTCCGGCCAGGTCGGACCGGAGGCCAAGACATGATCGGTTACCTCGCGCTCGGCCACACGGTCGCGTCGCGCCTGCTGCACGGCGGCCACCACCTCGGCCTGATAGCCACAACTGGTCGCTTTTGCATCCACGGCTGGTACCTCCTCGGCCAGGGCGGTGGAGGCGGTCAGGCAAGCAATCAGGAAAACGAAAGGGCGGGTCATCTATGGCTCCATTCAAAGGCGGCTGGGACCAACTTAGCGGCGCGCCGCAATGCTTTCCATCGCGCGTGTGAGATCATGCAATAACGTTTCTGCCATCGAGCGGAACACCATCACCACATAGCGATCCGCGCCCAGCCGGGTCACCGACCCGTTCATGTGCTGGATCAGCGTGCGCGAGGTGTGTCCGCGCTTGAAACTGTCGGGATGCAGATCAATGGGCACCAGACGTGCCAGCACATCCCGCACGTCAGCGCCTTCGACACTCACAGACACCCAGCCATCGCTCTGCAACGTCAGTGCAGCGTGGGCGTTCAGCGTATGGTCCGCCTGCGGACCGGCGAGCAGTATCGCGTCCATGCCAAACCAAATGGCGCGCGCACCTGCCTTGCCCGTCGCGCGGCCCGGTGCGGGCCACGCGATGCCGTGCGCAGCCTGCAGTGCTTTGGCGCAGGCGGCGCCCTGCCCGGCAAAAGGTGCGATCACCGTCAACACGCCCAAATCCACCTCGGTCACCGTCACACTGCCGATGGTCAACAGTGCCATGCCGCTCAGCGGGCTCACCGGGTCCAGCTGAATGTCAGCCACGTGCACGCCCTCCTTCGGGATCAAAAAACACCGGATCACAAATCTCGACTGTCGCAGCCACACCGCGCAAATGATCGACGAGGCGCAGATGTTCGCCGACGCGCGACGGACCATCCTGGACAAAGGCAAGACCAATAAAATGCCCCAGCGTCGGCGAGAACCCGACCGAGGTGACATGTCCCTGATCATGCGCGCGCACGGGCTCTTCGCCAATGCTATACAGCTTGGCACCCGCCGTCATTTGCTTGACCGGACCGGATGGCTTCAACCCGACCATGCGCAAGCGATTGTGCTCGGTTAGCCCTTCGCGGGCGGCCATGGTCTTGCCAATGAAATCCTTTGACTTTGCCATCATCCGATCCATGCCGACGTCAAACGCAGTCACCCGACCGTCGATCTCGGAATGGGTGATAAAGCCTTTTTCCAACCGCAGGACGTTCAACGCTTCCATCCCGTAAGCCCCGCCGCCGCGCGCCTCGGCCATCGCAACAAGTTGCTCGAAAAGAGCCGCGCCATACCGCGCAGGCACCGCCACCTCATAGGCATGCTCACCCGAAAACGAGATGCGGAACAGCCGCGCGGGCGTGCCGCCGATCGACGCCTCGCCGCAGGCCATAAACGGAAAACTGTCATTGTCGATAGGGGCATCAAGCAGGTCGTTGAGCAGATCGCGCGCCTGCGGCCCGGCAACCGCAAACTGTGCCCAGCTTTCCGTTGTCGACATGATCCGCACGTCCAGATCGGGGCGCAAAGCTTGCGTGACAAATTCCAGATGCTGCATCACCTGTCCCGCTGCAGCGGTCGTGGTGGTCATCACGTAATGCTGCGGCCCCATACGCGCGGTGGTGCCGTCATCCATGACAAACCCATCCTCGCGCAGCATCAGCCCATAGCGCACGCGCCCCTCTTTCAGCGTTGAAAACGTGTTGATGTAGACAAAATCTAGAAGCTCTGCCGCCCCCGGGCCCTGCAGGTCGATCTTGCCAAGGGTCGAGACATCGCACACACCCACTGTTTGCCGCACAAAGCCCACCTCACGATCACAGGACTGGCGCCAAGTCTTTTCCCCACTGCGTGGGAAATAGCTGGGCCTGTACCACAGCCCCGCTGCGATCATCGGCGCGCCCATGCGCCCGGATTGCGCGTGCGATGTGGTTTTGCGTTCTGGTGCAAACCCGGTGCCTTGCGCCCCGGCCCCAATCGCCGCGAGCGCCACAGGCGTGTAAGGCGGGCGAAATGTCGTCGTTCCAGTCTCGGTAATGCCCCGTCCGGTGGCATCGGCGAGGATCGCAAGGGCCGCTACGTTCGAATTCTTGCCCTGGTCGGTCGCCATACCTTGCGTGGTATACCGCTTCATGTGCTCGACCGAGGCATAGTTCTCCGCCGCAGATTGATGCACATCCTTGACCGTCACATCATTCTGAAAATCGAGCCATACCCGCCCTTTGCCAGGCACCGCCCAGAGCGGCGAAATGGCGTAAGCGGTATCCTCTGCGTCTGGCACCGCCAGATCGGGAATGTCCTTCCCAAGCGCCACCAAACTCTCATCAGCCGCTCGCGCGCCCTCTTCGAGACAGCGCTGCGTCGAAAATGCACCATTGCATGCCCCGGCGGTGCGCATGCCAGGGATGGCGCCCGCTGTCGGCACAAAAGACGCGATCTCGTCATTCCATGTCGGCCGCCCGTTCATGTGACAGGTCATGTGCAAAGTCGGGTTCCACCCGCCGGAAACAGCAAGGCAGTCGACCGCCAGCTTGGACTCGGCCCCGTCACCACTGACTTCGATGGCTTCAAGGCCCTTTCGTCCCCTGGCACCGCGCACCCGCCCGCCCGCGATCACCCGATAGTCGCCTTGCGCCACCGCATCCGCGCGGCTGTCGATGACCGCCGCCACATGCACGCCGGCATCCAGCAGATCGCGCGCCGTCCGGTGACCGTCATCATTATTGGTGAAAACGGCGATCTCCTTACCCGGCGCGACGCCCCAGCGGTTCAGATACGCGCGCACGGCACCGCCCATCATCACACCCGGCCGGTCATTGTCGCGAAACGCGATGTGCCGTTCCAACGCACCGGCAGCCAGGATCGACCGCTGCGCCACGATGCGCCAAAACGTTTCCTTCACCCCGCCGTTCGGTCTTGGCCCGTGATGCGCCACCCGCTCCACCGCGCCAAAGGTGCCGCCATCATATGCGCCTGTCACGGTCGTGCGCGGCATCAGCGTGACGTTCTGCATTGCTGCCAGGCGCGCCACGGCCTCGGCCGCCCAGACCGCACCGGGCTGCCCGCCGACCTCATAGGTCTCGGCATTGAGCCGGCCGCCCATCAGGCTGTCTTCGTCGGCCAGGATCACCCGCGCGCCCGCCTCGCCAGCTCGCAACGCCGCGATCAGACCGGCAGGCCCCGCACCAATGATCAGCAGATCACAAAAGGCATACGCTTTTTCGTAGCAATCCGCGTCCTTCTCGGCCCCTAGCGCCCCCAGGCCTGCCGCGCGCCGGATAACAGGTTCATAGACCTTTTCCCAAAACGCCCGCGGCCACATGAATGTCTTGTAATAAAACCCAGCGCCCAAAAACGGCGCCGCCAGGTCATTCACGGCCAACAGATCAAAACCGAGCGACGGCCAGGCATTCTGACTGCGCGCCTCGAGCCCGTCATAGATCTCTTGCACCGTGGCGCGCATGTTCGGATCAGTTTCCCGTCCGGTGCCGATGGTCACCAGCGCATTGGGCTCTTCCGAACCGGCCGTCAGCACCCCACGCGGACGGTGATACTTGAACGACCGCGCGACATGCCGCACATCGTTGGCCAACAGCGCCGAAGCGAGCGTATCCCCGACAAAACCGCGATACTCCGTGCCGTCAAAGCGGAAGGTCACCGGCTGCGACCTGTCAATCAACCCTTTGCCGTCCACCCTCATAGGCGTCCCTCCCGCACCAGCGTGACGGAGATGACCTCATGGGTCAGCACATTGCGCACCACCTTCAACCACGCGCCACAGCCGGCATCATGGCTCCACAACTCAGCGACCTCGCCTGCCACGTTGTCGCGCAGATGCAGATAGTCGTCCCAGGCCGCGTCACCGGCATCCGGCGCAGGCCGATCCAATGCCAAAGCGGCCCCCCGATAGGTAAATTCGCGCAGGTCCCGCGGCCCGCATATCGGACAGATTATGCGCAACGGATCCCTTTCCGGGGACGGATCCCCTGCTTCATTTCGCCCAATAAACCGCCGCCGGAGGCTCCTGCCATCACAACACACTCCTAGTGCAGATTATGCTGAGACCCGGTGGCCTCTTCATCCATCACACGCCCAGTGCGAAACCGGTCCAGACGATGTCGCACAGTTGTCTCATGCGGCTGCCCGGTGGCCAGAAGATGCGCAAAAGTGTGACCAGACGCGGGCGTCGCTTTGAAGCCGCCGTAGCACCAACCGCAATTGACATAGAGACCATCGATATCCGTCCGGTCGATGATAAACGACCCGTCCGGCGTCATATCCATGATCCCGCCCCACGACCGCAGCATCCGCGCCTTGCCCAAAGACGGCATCAGCGTCATCGCCGCCTCGGCCACGTGTTCTGCCAGCGGCAGGTTCCCGCGCGCGGCATAGCTCGCATACATGTCCAGATCGCCGCCAAACACCAGCCCACCCTTGTCCGACTGGCTGATATAGAAATGCCCCATCCCGTAGGTCACGACATGATCCAGACAGGGCTTTACCCCTTCGGTCACAAATGCCTGCAGCACGTGGCTTTCGATCGGCAACCGCAAGCCCGCCATTGCCGCCACCTGACTGGATCGGCCCGCGGCCGCCAGCCCGACCTTTTTGGCCCGGATCGGCCCGCGTGTGGTTTGCACGCCCACCACCCGGCCCTGTTCCAAATCGATGCCGGTGACCTCGCAGTTCTGGATCAGATCGACACCACGGTCACTGGCCGACCGGGCAAAGCCCCAGGCCACCGCGTCGTGGCGCGCAGTGCCGCCGCGTTTGTGGTAGAGGCCGCCGAAGATCGGGAACCGCGTCTGCTCGAAATCGATCATCGGCAGCAGAGCCTGCACGCCCTCGCGGCTCAGCATCTCGGCGTCGTCCCCCTGCCCGCGCATCATGTTGCCGCGCCGCACAAAGGCATCGCGCTGCCCGTCGCTGTGCACCAGGTTGATGATGCCGCGCTGCGAATGCATCACGTTGAAATTCAGGTCCTCTTCCAGACCTTCCCACAGCTTCAGCGAATGCGAATAGAACTCGGAATTGCCCGGCAGCATGTAATTGGCACGCACGATTGTGGTGTTACGCCCAACATTGCCGCCACCCAGATAGCCCTTTTCCAAAACCGCCACATTGGTCAGCCCGTGCACCGAGGCGAGATAATGTGCCGTGGCCAAGCCGTGCCCGCCACCGCCAACAATCACGATGTCATAGTCGGATTTCGGCTCTGGATTGCGCCAATGTGGCCCCCAGCCCTTGTTCCCCGTCAAACCCTCGGTCAGCAGCTTCAGACCTGAAAACCGCATGCGCGCCTCCGCCGTTCTCTGCTGGCAGGTTTCACCATCCGGGTATGGGTAGCAAGGGGGCGCGATGCGGCGCAGCGCCCTTTTCGACACCCAACGGTCTTTCCGCGACTTTGCGGTGATCACCAAACCCTCACGGCCATTTGCCTGCGCTGTAACACAAAAATCTCTATACCACCGTCATGTTTGCCGAATGTCGTCTGCCATGCTGAAACCCGCGCTGCGCACGCTTGCCATCTGCCTGACCCTGGCGGGCGCGGCGGATGCCGCCAACGATCCGCCGTTCCAAAGCCCAACGGTCCTTGTCCTGGGTGACAGTCAGATCCCCTTTGGCTCCGGCCCGGCTTTTCTAGAGTTCTTCGAAAACATCCTGGTGCATTGTCCGCCCGAACTGATCGAGGCGATGGCCCTCAAAGCATTGGCAGACATGAAGGTGGCTGTGATCGGGGTCCGGTCGACTTCGTTGCATTCCTGGACGGCCCGGGGCGGTGCGGCCAAAGGTGCGATCTGCGACGTCGATCCGAAATGGAAGGTCAACGCAGGCACCTTTGGCACCATCAACACGACGGGCAACAAATACAAACAGATCGGCCGCGGCGCAGCCTATCAGTTTTGCCGCAAGGGCCAGTCGGCGTTCGAGGCGATGTTTCGCGACGGCTACTATACGCCCAAGCTTGTGGTGATGAATTTTCTCGGCAACTCGGCCAAACGCTGGGCCCACAGCTATGAAGACGCGCTGGACGACGTGCGCAAAATGAATGCGCAGGTGCCCGGCGATACCGCCTGCATCTTTATGACGACGGCGCCCAGCTATTCGAAAAAGATCACTGATCTGCGGCTCAGGGCGCAGGCGCATGTCAAGCGCGCGATGGCCGAAACCGGCAGCGCCTGCAGCTTTGTCGCTGGCCTGACCAAAGATACCGTTGCGGCCAATCAGGGCAACAAAAGCCATTTCCGCCGTGCCAAATCCGGCCGGGTCAAGGACCCGTACCACCCCAACGCCCGCGCCGCCGCGCAATTTTTCAAATTGCGTGTCACTGACATCTGCGGCGCGGTCCGTGCGCAAGTGGCACGGGTCAGCGCTCCAACCGTGACCGCACGCGCGGAACAGCACGCGTCACTCGCCCCGCGTTAACGGACCACGAGTTGTCCAATCATCAACGGCGTCGGCGTATGCACGCGTATCTGCAGGCGCACTGGCGCGACGACACCATGACACCACCCGTATGGCGGCTGTGCAGTCCCGGCCGCAGTGAAGCGGCCGGGATCGAAGACTATGCGCCGGTTACAGACCCTTGGCCTTGTAACTTGTTGCGACTTTTCCGATGGCGACCAGATAGGCCGCGGTGCGCAAATCCTCGACATCGTTGCGCTCGTGCCAGACCGACGCCATCGACTGGTAAGACGCCCGCATCGTGTCATCGAGACCCGACCGCACCAGCTCCAGCTCGCCCGCGCCACGCAGGTACTTTTCCTTGAAATCCGGCGTCATGCTCCAGGCGTCGCCCAAATGCTCGCTCAGCCGTTCCAGCTCATCCACCACCAATTGGTGACGCGATTCCTCTTGTCGGCGCTGCATCCGGCCAAAGCGGATATGGCTCAGGTTCTTGACCCACTCGAAATAGGACACCGTCACCCCGCCCGCATTGGCATACATGTCCGGGATGATCACCGTGCCCTTTTCGCGCAGGATTGAATCGGCGCCCGCGGTGACCGGACCATTGGCCGCCTCGATGATCAGCGGCGCCTTGATCTGTGCTGCATTGCCCAGATGAATGACCCCTTCCAGCGCGGCCGGTATCAGGATGTCGCACTCCGTCTCCAGAACGGAGGCGCCATCGGCGACAAAGGTGCCGTCAGCATAGCCCTTGACCCCGCCATGGGTGGCAATCCAGTTCTGGATCGCCGCGATATCCAGACCGCCGGGATCGACCAGGGCACCGTCACGCTCGATGATGCCGATGACCTTGCACCCGTCCTCTTCGGACAAAAACTTGGCCGCGTGAAAGCCCACATTGCCCAGCCCCTGCACCACAACCGTCTTGCCATCGAGCGTGCCGCTCATGCCGGCCTTGGCAACGCCGTCCATGTCACGAAAGAACTCGCGCAGCGCAAATTGCACGCCGCGGCCGGTGGCCTCCGTGCGGCCTTGGATGCCGCCGGCGTTGATCGGCTTGCCGGTGACACAGGCCACACCGTTGATGTCGGTGGTGTTCATCCGCTTGTACTGATCGGCAATCCACGCCATCTCGCGCTCGCCCGTGCCCATGTCGGGCGCAGGCACGTTTTGCGCGGGATTGATCATGTCGCGCTTGATCAACTCATAGGCGAAACGGCGGGTGATGGCCTCCATCTCCTCGTCGTCATAGGCGCGCGGATCGACCGCCAGTCCGCCCTTGGAACCGCCAAAGGGGGCCTCCACCAACGCGCATTTATAGGTCATCAGCGCGGCAAGCGCCTCGACCTCGTCCTGATTGACCGTCGTGGCAAAGCGAATGCCACCCTTGACCGGTTCCATGTGCTCGGAATGCACCGAACGGTACCCGGTAAAGGTCTGAATTTGCCCGCGCAGCCGCACCCCAAACCGCACCGTATAGGTCGCGTTGCAGACCCTGATCTTTTCTTCGAGGCCGGGCGGCAGGTCCATTAACGCCACCGCACGGTTGAACATGATGTCCACGCTTTCACGAAATGTCGGCTCATTGTCAGGGCTCATAAGCGCTCTCCTTCTTACTGGCGCGACTCAGATTGCCGCACAGAACACTGCGGTAGCCTATGCCGGTTTGGTTAACGCGGGCCAGATTCGATTGCAGGTTGTCGCCCGGCGCAATTGTGGCGCACTGGTCATGGCGCGGAAACAGTGCCCCGCAAGGCACCCAAATTGCTGCCAAGACGATCACAAGTCTCCATGAACAGCCCCAGCTTAGGCCCGATTTCAGCCATAATCCCCCGTCATTAACGCTGTCGGACAAATGGGTCTGGATTTGACGTTAACATTGGCAATCGGGGTGAACTATGACACCGACCAAAACACTTGATAACGGTCTGAAGGCGCGGCTGCGCTCCAGCGTTGCGCGGTTTACCCGCGACGAACACGGCTCCGCGACGTATTTCTCGATCGCCATGTTGATGATGATGCTGGCCGTCGGCGGCATCTCCGTGGACCTGATGCAAAACGAAATGACCCGCACGCAGGTCCAGAACACGCTGGACCGCGCCGTGCTGGCTGCCGCTGACCTCGATCAGCCGCTCGAGCCGGCCGAAGTGGTGCAGGATTACTTTAACAAAGCGGGGATGGGTGAATACCTCACCTCCGTCGGTGTAGACGAGGGGCTCAACTTCCGCACCGTGACCGCGCGCGCTGACGCCTCGACCCGCACCCGCTTTATGCAAGCCCTGGGCGTGCCCGAACTGGCCGTGCCCGCACGGTCAACCGCCGAAGAGAGACGCTCCAACGTGGAGATCTCAATGGTGCTCGACATCTCCGGCTCGATGGGCCGCAACAACAAGATGGAAAACCTGCACGACGCGGCAGAAACCTTCATCGACACGGTGTTGACCGAAGACAATAAAGATCTCGTGTCGGTCAGCATCGTGCCCTACACCGCGCAGGTCAGCGCCGGTCAGGACATCTTTGAAGGTATGAACATGACCCGCCTGTCCGGCAACCCCGGCTGGTGCGTCGATTTCGAGGACACGGATTTTCTGACCACGAGGCTGCGCATGGACGGCAGTTATGACCACATGCAGTTTTTCGATGCGGGATGGAACTATTCCTACCCGGTCAGCAACCCAGGCTGCCCCGGGCGCGACGACGGCGGCGACGGCTCGGACGTGCGCCAATACGAACAGATTGTCGCCTATTCGCAAAACCCGGCCGTCCTGACCGCCCGCGTCAACCAATTTGCCGCCCGCGCCAACACCGCGATCCACATTGGTATGAAATGGGGCGTGGCAATGCTCGACCCGTCATTCAAGCCGGTGGTGCAGCATCTCGGTCTGCTGAACGCAGTCGACGGCGCCTTTAATGCGCGTCCCGCGCTCTATGATGACACCGAGACGTTAAAAACCATCCTGCTGATGACGGACGGTGAAAACGTGAACACCGTGCGCATCGCCGATTGGGCCTATGACCGGCCCAACTACCGGCGGCATTGGACCCGCTATCCGCTGCACTGGTACCTCAACAACTACGTCTACTCGAACGACTGGAACGACTGGCGCTACACCAAATACACCGATGATCACGCCGACGACATGCTGTCGGACATCTGCGAAGCCGCACGCAACAACGGCATCGTGGTCTGGACCATCGGGTTCGAGGTGAACAATGACGGCGCCGACGTGATGCGCGACTGCGCCTCCTCACCCTCGCACTTCTTCCGCGTGGAAGGCGTCGAGATCACCGAAGCGTTCGAAGCCATCGCCAAGCAGATCAACCAGCTGAGGCTGACCCAATGACCAAGAATATTCGCAACGCCCTGCGCCGGTTTGGCCGCAAAGAGGACGGTTCCGTCTACGTCATCGAATGGGCTCTGGTGTTCCCGGTGCTGTTCCTTGTCCTGCTCTCTTCGTGGGAACTTGGGCTCTACTCGTTCCGGCAAAACTTCCTCGACCGCGGGATGGATTTGGCGGTGCGGGACATCCGCCTGAACACCGGCACCAAATATACCCACAGCCAGGTCAAACAGATGATCTGCGAGGATGCGGGCTTTCTCAATGACTGCCTGCAAAACCTCAAGCTCGAGATGAAAACGGTCGATCCGCGCGCCTTTGTGGCGTTTGCCGGTTCGGTCGACTGCGTCGACCGCAGCCAGCCGCTTTTGCCCAGCCGCGAATTTGTGCACGGCAACGATCACGACCTGATGGTGCTGCGGGCATGCTATCTTTATGACCCGGTCTTTCCCCACATTGGGATGGGCAAGGCGATGACCGATGACGGCGCGCGGGACGGTTACCCGATCGTGGCAGTGTCGGTCTTTGTTCAGGAGCCGAACACATGATGAATATTTCCCGCCTCATCAGCCGCTTTCGTGACGAAGAAAAAGGCGGCGTCGCGCTCGAAGCGTTGATCATGCTGCCGATGCTCTTTTGGGCGTACCTGTCGATGTACTCGTACTTTCACGCCTATCGGACGCACTCGCTGAACATCAAAACGGCCTATGCCATCGGCGATGTCATCTCGCGCCAGACCAATCCGCTGGACGGCGGCTATATGGGCGGGCTGCACCAGCTGGCCTCCTACATGTCCTGGACCGAGCCATCGAACTTTGCCCTGCGCGTGACTAGCATCACCTATGATGAAGCCAACGACGAATACCAAAAGGACTGGTCCGAAGTGCACGGCAGCATCTCGCCGCTCAGCAGCTCGGACGTGAATAACCTGCGCTCCAGCCTGCCGATCATGCCGGATGGAGAGCGTGTGATCGTGGTGGAAACCTTCGAACAATACGATCCGCCGTTCAACTTCGGACTCAGCGATCACGAGATCCACAACTTCGTATTCACAAGACCCCGCTACGCCCCGCGCGTCTGCTATGTCGAATGCACGATGTGATCTGAGTGCTATGGGCCTACCCGGGCGCATTCCTTCCGGGTGAAGCAATCGACACAAAGGCTTGCCGTATCTACTACGGCAAGCCTTTTGTTTTTGCAGCGCTTTAGCAACGGCGGAAAAGCGGTTTGCATCAAACACGACGCATACAAGAATTTGCCCGATCGTTTCCTGTTTTTCAGCAAACGGCGACTCAGAGCCCATGTTGCAGTCTTTCTGCTTTGCAGCCAATGTCGGGTTTTAGGTGACCCGAAATCCGGCGCAATCGCGCAATTGGAGCATCAGGTTTTGATCAGAACCTATTTGGAGGTCTTGGCAAATGAACTTGGAAGAGCAGATAATCTACTATTCGCAGAGAGCTCCAGGCCATCTCAAAGGAATGGTCCATGCAGACTGTCCCGATTTGGGTTTGGGAAACGGCGGGCATGGAGAGCAAATAGCGATAGGCTATCGCGTTCGTTGTACTTGCGGAAACGAGCGCTTTGAAGTCAGCGCATATTCGTGGAATGAGGTGCTCATCGGACCGGTGAGCGCAACATGCAGTACGTGCAGCAGTAATTTCACCATATTTGACAGCGACATACATGGATATGATCCAGTCGCCTGCGAAACTTCTTCGAGCGCGCATGGCGAGCGAGAAGAAACGGCCCAGAAGAAGAGTTTGTCGTCACTGTCTGACCCAAAGACTGTAGATGTCGTCACATATTATCCCGACGATCTCTTTGATGAGGACTTCGATGAATTCGCTGAACGCCGAGGCGATCTTTTTACATGGATCAGGATTATCGTCGGGGAGAATACCAACCCGAACTATCCTATGTTGGAGTTTGAATGCGCTTAGCAACTTGGGATCGTTTATCGAAACGGAACCGGCGAGCGGAGTTTTGGTTTGAAAGCGGGCGTTCAGTTTACCGGACATTGAATGACGACCGTTGAACGGCGGCAAAGTCCGCGACTGTCACATTCATAGGCATTGAGATTTTGCGTTCGCTGCGAGAGTCGGCAATGCGGGCAGCGGCTGCAGCATTCCGTCTGCCTGTCCAAAGGCGACTCTGAGCCGTGCGCGCAAAGGTTAAAGATAATTTTGGGTAAGGCGCTGCGCAGTATCAGAGGTCGGCTCAGAGCCCTTTATAATGAGTGCTGCGATATGAACCAATGTCCGCGACCGGCCCGAAGCCAAAAGCATGACGGTGTCAAACCAAGCTTTCCCACCACGTTGTGGCGCAAAGGCTCGCAGTGCAGTTGTGCGCAAAACCACTGGTC
The DNA here is from genome assembly GCA_039026855.1 of Pseudomonadota bacterium. GTDB lineage: Bacteria > Pseudomonadota > Alphaproteobacteria > Rhodobacterales > Rhodobacteraceae > Tateyamaria. Next base: position 23,752 of record JBCCLL010000021.1, read on the forward strand.
ACAAGAGCCTCCGACGCTGCTGAAAAACTCTTGGTGATCCGCACCACCCGTTCAGCCATGCAGTTACGTTCGCAGATCAGGAAATTTTCCGCCGGACAAATGCGATGCCTGCAAAGGCACTCAACAGTAAAACGCCACCCGCCGGCAGTGGGATTGCTGGGACCACATCGAGGGTCACCTGATAGTCCAAGCTGAAATTGTCACCTCCACCAAGCGACCCGACGTTGATGAACGCGATAAGAGGTCTGCCCTCTCCCGGCGCTTGCGTTTCTACGATAGCGCGGGTCACGGGCCCCGTCGCCGTAAGAAACTCGAAATTGGGGTTCTCGGTATCGTAGTACTGCACAAAGCCGAGGGGCGGAACGGGATTGAACAACTGAGTGTCGAAAATCTCAAAGGTTACCGGGAAAAACGGGGACACGTTAAAGAGAGTGATGTCGTAATTCTCGACGGTAAAGCTCCCCGAAACGATCCGTGCACCGGTCGGCAAAGTTATCAGGAACCCGTCAAGGTCGATCTCGCCGCCAAACAGCGTCAATGCTGCAGAAGTCGATCCGGTGATCGTGTTTTGGCCGATATCAAAAGCGATAACACTTGTGTTCGCGTCAAGGTCGCCGTCGACCGCCTCATCGTAAGTGACGGCCACCACTGCGCCCGGCAAAAGCGTTACCGCACCCGCCATGATGCACGCAAAAACCCAATGTCTCATTGTCACCTCCCGTTCCCGACACGAAAAGCCTATTGAAGGTCGTTCAACCGCGCCATGAATAAGCAGCGTATGGGTCCAGATACGGCCCGCGTTTCGCCACTGTGAACAAATTTCACGCCCAAAGCGCCCATAGGGCTGGCAGCGAAGTGATTTTATTGGCCTGACCGTGCCTCGAGACACCCGCTGACAAACGAAATGGTTTGGTGGTCGGGAATCAGGGTTGGATAAAGCAAAATTGCAGTAAAGCGCCGCTACGTACGTACGGCCGTCATGCGAGCCCCTCGCTTGCGCGCTGCTGCGCCGAAAGCGGCTTAGAGCCCGGCCCAGCCACCACTGTTTCGCGCCGCGGATAAACGCAGCAAAGATCGATGCGACCGCCAAACCATACGCGCTGCAAAGCGGCGTGGAAAACGGGCATGCGGTCTGGGCGCGGTAAACCGCAGGTGGCCGGGCGCGAACCGGTCGCCTCAGGAGAGTTTTGCAGAACCGCCGATCCAATCGGTTGCAGCGCCTTGTAAAGCTTCGGCGTGAACATAGGTAGGCGTCGCAGTCACCGCGAATTTTACCAGCGAGGAGTTGAATATGCCCCTTATGACATCCCCGATAGACGGCGCGCCCATGCGCGAGATCGAGCGCTACGGTGTAAAGATGGATATCTGTCCAACGTCAGGGGGCATCTGGTTGGATCGCGGCGAGTTGGAAAAGATTATCATGGCCATAAGGGAAGAAGCACTTGTCGACGGCGGCGTCGCGGCCGACGAGGCCTATAGCGACGTCCACTATCACGAAGACCCCCGGCGTGCGCAGCGCAGTCACCCAAAGCGCCGCAAGCGGAGCAGCATGTTCGACAACCTGTTGGATATTTTCGACTAGGCGCTGCTGCAAAACGTCTGAATTCTCATGCTGTGCTGCGTGCAAATCCAAGCTGCGTTTGCAGCGCTTCGATAACTTGGCGACGATGACGCGGCACAACGGAACCCGAGCTTTCCGGATCACCGCAGACGGATAATTTTGAACGCCATGTCGAAACCCGCTGCCACGCGCACGCAGGCACCAAACATTCGCACAAATAGCGGCGAACGCTCACTAAGTGCTCATACCCGCAAACGCTGCTCGGAGACCCATGATGCGAAACAGCGTCAATTGATTTCGGTAAAACACCGGGACACAAATAATCATCTGTAGAACAGAAGGGACGTCAAACGGAGCACGTGAAACCGATTGAATTTTGGGCATGTTCAGCAATGATCCGCGCATCGTATCGGGCGGCCTTAAACCCCAAAAAATTCATGCTACGGTTGTAGTGTATTTATTGGAGGTCACGCATGTTTAAGCTTCTCTCTTTTATCGTCGCGACATTTGTTCTGTCGGTGCAGCTTCATGCTGCCACGGTGAATATCGTAGCAACCGAAAATGCTGGAAATGTCATATTTACAGGCTCTGGTTCGGTAGACTTGACCGGGATCAGGCCGCTCCGTGGTTCCAGTCTGAATGTCTCTCGCAGTCAGTTTAACCTGTTCGGAGGCCTGTCAGGTTCTAATCAGAGCATTGGCTTGCCGGTTACGTTCACGCCTCTCAGCGCGAGCTTTATCAACTTCGATTCGATCTCTGGTGATAACTTTTTCGTTCAAGGTCTGAATTCCGGCGGCCGTGGGTTTTTAGGTCTGAACACTGGGTATGTTTCGGGCAGTGCGATTGATTTTGTTTGGACAGCAAATTCGACAACTTTGGCCGACTTGGCACTGAACTTCGGCACGGTTGCTCAATTCGGCAATAACACGGTGACGCTCAGTGACGGGTCAGCGCCGGCGGCGGTTCCACTGCCCGCATCGTTGCCATTGCTTGTCGGAGCGATGGGTCTTTCGTTGCTTTGTCTTCGGCGCCGAAAGCGCGCATAGCGGCTGCACCTCACTTTCTAATTGAAAATAGCTGGGGCCTTTCTATAGGGTCCCAAGAGATTAAAACTGGACGGCGGTAAGGTCCAGCAACGCCACCGTTGGCCGCATCAGCGACGCCTCGCCCTACCGCATTCATGTCCCACGACACGGTACGCGCCAGACCAACCCGCGGCTTTTGTTTGCAAAAAAGCGCGCCCAGCCCGCCAGGGATCGCAGATGCAGCTTGCTGATCGCACAGCACATGCCTTTCGATTTGCAAGTACCCGATGGGCAGTCACCGCGACTCGGACAGCGCATACACCGGGGTGATAGGCGCGCTGCCTCCCGGATGGGGCACGGGCTCTATCGCTCTCGCATCGCCATCATGGCAGAGATGACCTCGGCCATGACCTTGGCCTGGTGCCCCGGTGTCATGCCGCCGATGCCAACCCGATTGCCCAGCCGCCACCACAGCCCAGGCTGCCACACCCGACCGTCACCGTGCCGCAGTTTCAGCAGGAAACCGTTTGACGGCTTGAAGGCAAAGATGCCGCGATCCAGGCCGATGATGTCCTCTGTGCGTGCGATCAGGGTGCCCGCGCTGTCACGCAGCTCGGTCTCGGTCAGCTCTAGCCGCAGCGCAGTGGCGCGCCGCATCCGTTCGGCCAACCAGATCGCCGCGCCGCCAACCGCCAGCAAAAACACCTGCCAGCCCAGCGCGGGCGGTGTGGTCACCGCCACCGACAACACGATTGCGGCCAACAGCCACACGCCGCCCACCCCGAGGATGCGCCGCCCCAGCGACGCGTGCACCGTCGCGAGTATCTCCTGATCATCGGCCATGGCGGCGCTCTATCGGCCGCCGCGCACACGCGCAAGTCCGCGCCTGGCGCTCAGCGGCGCGGCACCACTTCTGCGCCCGCTTGTTCGGGCTCTTCATCGATCATTTCTGCGGGAAAACCCGGTGCCGTGACGTCGAGCCCCGTGGCCTCTTCCAGGCGCTTGATGATGTTGGGCGACAGCTCGCGCGGGCCGAACCGCGCAATGGCATCGTCAAAAAGCTGGATCAGCAGCGGGTTCAGATCAAGCGGCACGCCCGCCCGGTCTGCCACGTCCTGAAACAGGCCGATGTCCTTCGCGACGAGGTCCATGGTGAAACTGATGTCGCGGCTGCCGTTCAGGATCACCTGGCTTTCGGTCTTGTGCACAAATGACGTGCCCGAGGAAATCGCCATCGCCTCATAGGCGGTGGCCAGATCCATGCCCGCGCCTTTCGCCACGGTGAGCGCCTCGGCGCAACTGACCAGGTTTGCCGTGGCCAGGTAGTTGGTCAGCACCTTGAGCACCGACGCGCTGCCCAGATCGCCGGTGTGCAGCACCCGCCGCCCCATCGTAGTCAGCAGCGGCAGCACGCGTTCGAACGTCGTGCGGTCGCAGCCCGCAAAGATGCTGATGTTGCCCGTATCCGCCCGGTGACAGCCGCCCGAGACCGGACAGTCGACCGCCACACCGCCCGCCGCAATGACCTGCGCGCCGAGCCGTTTGACCTCTTGCTCGTCGGTGGTGGACATCTCCATCCACACTTTGCCGGGCGTCACATGGGGCAGCATCTGCGCGAGCACCGCCGCCGACGCCGCAGGGCTCGGCAGGCAGGTGATCACCACATCGCAGGCTTGCATCATCTGCGCCGGGCTTTGCCCGTCGGTGGCACCCGCGGCCACCTTGGCCGCGACCAGTGCCGCATCCAGATCATGCACCGCCACCACGCGCCCGTTGCGAATGAGGCTACCCGCAAGCTTGCCGCCCACATTGCCCAACCCGATAAAGCCGATTTTCATGCCATCCTCCCGTTGTGCATCATAGAGGGGCCGCGCTCTGCGGATGTCGCGTCTGTTTGCGACCTCAGGCCTGCGGCCCAAAATTCTCCGCAAAAAATCGGTACCAGTTCCCGCCCATAATGCCCGCAATCTCATCGGACCCTAGACCTGCGGCTTGCAGGCCCTCTTCGATGCGGCCCAAATCGCGGTTGTCGCGGAACCAGGTGGGCTGCGGTGGAAAGCCGGGGCGGTCGGCCGAGCCTTCGCCGTAATCCACCCCCTTGGTCCAACGCCCCACGCGCATCCATTCCACGACGCTGTCGGGCTGGCCCTGGCACAAGTCGGACCCGACGCCGAGGCAGTGCGCGCCAAACCGGTCCGCCGTCTCGGCCACCATCCGGCAAAAGCTCTCCAACGTGCAGTCGCTGCCGCTGGCCAGATGATGCGGATAGGCCGAAAACCCCAGCATCCCGCCGCGTTCCGTCACAGCGCGGATCACGTCATCACGCTTGTTGCGCAGTGCGGGGTGCCAGACATGCGGGTTGGCGTGGGTGATGGCGATGGGTCGCGTCGACGCCTCCGCCGCCTCAACCGTCGACCGGTCGCCAGAATGGCTCATGTCGATGACCAGCCCCACGCGGTTCATCTCGACCACCACCTCGCGCCCCATGCGCGTCAGCCCGGTGTCATCGTCCTCATAACAGCCCGACGCCAGCAGCGACTGGTTGTTATAGGTCAACTGCATGAACCGCACGCCCAGATCGTGCCACACCTCAACCAGTCCGATGTCATCCTCGATCGGGCTGGGATTTTGAAAGCCAAAAAACACCGCCGTCCGCCCCGCCGCGCGCGCGGCATCGATGTCGCCGGCCACGCGCCCTTTGACGATCAGATCGGGATAGAGCTCAAACCAGCGGTTCCACTGCTCCAGGTTCTGCACCGCCTCGCGAAAGCTCTCGTGATAGGCGATAGTGACGTGGATCGCATCCACGCCGCCCGCGCGCAGCTGGGCAAAGATTTCGGGCGTCCAATTGCAGTACTGCAGCGCGTCGATGCGCATCAGTCGCGGCCCGTGTCGTCGTCGTTGAGATTGAGCAGCGAAATCGCCGACCGCCCCAACTCGATCCCGGCAAAGGGGCCGCCATGGCAGGCATTGGACGGGTCCTGCGGATCAAGCGGTGGATGCGCGGCAAAGATCTCTTCAGCAAACTGTTCTGCGTTGTCCTGCGGACGATAGCCCAAATGCCGCGCACCGGAATTGTCCACCGGGGCGCGGTCATTGTCGGAAATGCCGTAAATGATGGAAAACTGCGTCACCCGCGTGTCGATGGCCCGGGTCACCAGACGCACCAGATCGTCATAGCTCAGCCAAGTGCTAACGGCACGCGGATTGGTCACCTGCGCGCAGGAATAGATGCGCAGGCACACCGCCTCGAGCCCGCGCTTTTCCCAGTACATGCGGCCCAGATCCTCGGCAAAGCACTTGGCCAGGCCGTAAAACGTGTCGGGCCGGTGTGGGTCATTCAGGCCCACCGCATGCGTTTTGGGATACATGCCCACCGCGTGGATGGATGAGGCATAGATCACGCGCCGCACGCCATTGCGATGCGCGGCCTCCCAGATATTGTAGGCGCCGATGAAATTGGGGCCGAGCAATTCCTCGAACGGGCCCTCATCCACGATTGCACCGAAATGCAGGACCATGTCGGCGCCTTGCAGCATCGCCTCAAACGGTGCCAACTCGGCCAGATCAGCGCGCACATAGGTCTCGTTTGCGGCGAGATCAGGCACGCTTTCGGCAATGTCCGTGCTGACCAGCTCGCGGCACATCGCGGCCAGCGGTGCGCGCAGATAAGAGCCCAGCTTGCCAGCGGCACCGGTTAGGACGAGTTTGTCGAGCATTGCGTTTTTCCCCTAGATAACAGCGCGTTCCAGGATTGGCGCATCCGCGACAATCCGGTCATAGTGAAACGGGCGCAGATCCAGCGTGCGATAGGCGCCATAGGTCAGCCATTCGGCCGTGCCGCGCCCCATCGCAGGTGACTGCTGTAGCCCGTGGCCGGAAAACCCGTTGAGAAAGATGAAATTAGACAGCTCCGGATGCGGGCCAAGCACCGCGTTCTGGTCCAGCGTGTTGTAGGCATAGTGCCCAGCCCATTCCGCGGTGACCTTCACCGCCTCGAAGGCGGGCACACGGCTGGCGATTATGGGCCAGACATGGTCCATCCAGACGGCGTGATCCATCTCGAAATCGTTGGGGTCCACGGGCAGATCGGGCTGCAGATAGCCGCCCGCCATGTAGCTGCCGCCGCCAATCTCGCGCATGTGCACGCCGCTGGGATCAATGGTCAGCGGCAGCGCGCGGTCAAGCGGGCGTTCGGCCTGAAACACGTAGGTAAAGCGCTTGCGCGGCTCCACAGGCAGCGTGATGCCCGCCATCGCCGCGGTACGCGCGGCCCGCGGCCCGGTGGCATTCACCACCTGCCCGCAGGCGATTGTCGCACCGGAGCCAAGCGTGACACTCACGATCCTGCCGCCCTGCCGGTTGAGCGCCACAACCTCGTCCTGGACATAGTCGACCCCGCGCGCCCGCGCCTGTCGCCGCCACGCGTCAAACATCGCGGCACCGTCGAAATACCCTTCGTCCACCGTATTGTGTGCACCCAGCAGGATGTCATCCAGCCGGTAAAACGGATAGGCCGCGGCAATCTCGTCCCGGTCCATGATCCGGGTGCCCGCACCTGCAGCGGCCTGCACCCGTTGGTTTTTGACCAGCACATCGGCAAAGACCGGGCTGTCCGCCAGATACATGTAGCCAAAGTTCTGGATCCGGTTCTGCGGCACATCCGGGTCACCGCCCATGCGCTCTCGCATATTCTGGTAAAACGCGGCGCCAAACTGGCTGATCTGCACATTGAGCGCGGTAGAGAACTGCTGGCGGATGCAGCTATTGGTGTGCGCGGTAGAGCAGGACGCATAGGTCAGGTCCCGCTCGATCACCAACACCGCGCCATCGAAATCGGGCGTATCGGTCAGAAACCACGCCGCCGACGACCCCATGATCGCACCGCCGATGATGACCACGTCATATACCGTTCGCACCGTGCAACCTCTCTCTGCCGCGCCTGACTGCAGCGGAAAGGGCGACACGTTGCAAGCGGTTTTTGCCCTTGCCCGGCGACGCGCGACGGCAAATAGTGAGCGCAAACACAAAACGGGGGAGGCTGCGATGAACACGATCGGAAAACCTGCGCTGTTTCTCGCGCAGGGTGTTGGTGGATGTGGGGATGATGAGCGCGTGCATGCACCGGGCAGGGTCACGCGACGGGTTGATCTGGCAGCGGCCGCGAGTCGCAAAATCGAGCGCGACTTCCTCGCGTACCTGGCCGCAAATCGCGCGATCTTCGGATCAGGTGAGGGGTGCGAGATGCAAGCCGACCCTCCGGGGGGGATTTTTTTGAAACAGAGAAGCAGGACGCGGCGCGTCGTTGCGTGAGATGGGGGATGAGATGAGGCGGAGCAGTCTCGACACGGTGGGCGGCAGCACGACTGTCTCTATCGGCGCCAACGGGCCAGCGGCGCGCGTGACCCGTCTGCCGGTTCATCCAGAGAGGTATCGGCAGGCCTCTGCTGTGCGCTATTCCGTGGCAGTTGGAGCGGCTATCGCCACGCGCAACGGCGCTGGTTTTCCCTACGCTTTCGGATCTCCTGCGGCGCGGGGGGCGCTGAACGCCGTGCGGTCTTGCGCAGAACATCTACGCGTGTTGCCGGGCCGGGTCGCGCGCGCGCGGTCAGGGGGGTAGGTCATGTATCTCGGCATCGATCTTGGCACATCAGGCGTCAAAGTCCTGCTGATGGACGCGGGCCAAACCGTGCTGGGCAGCGCCACAGCGCCACTAGACGTGTCGCGCCCGCATCACGGCTGGTCCGAACAGGACCCCGACAGTTGGATCACCGCGACAGAAACCGCGCTGCGCCAGCTTGCCGGCAGCTTTGATCTGAGCGCGGTGCGCGGCATCGGCCTGTCGGGCCAGATGCACGGGGCAACGCTGGTGGATGCCGCCGACCAGCCGCTGTGTCCCGCGATCCTGTGGAACGACACGCGCAGCCATGCCCAAGCCGCCACGCTCGACGCCAACCCGATCTTTCGCGCGCGCACCGGCAACATCGTCTTTCCAGGTTTCACCGCACCCAAGCTGGCTTGGGTCAAGACACATGAGCCAGAGATCTTTGCCCGCACCGCCAAAGTGCTGTTGCCCAAAGACTTTCTGCGCCTGTGGCTGGTGGGTGAGCCGGTGTCTGAGATGTCGGATGCTGCAGGAACCTCTTGGCTCGACGTAGGCGCGCGCGACTGGGACAACGATCTGCTCGCCGCCACCGATCTGGGGCGTGACCACATGCCCCGGCTGGTCGAAGGCAGCCAGCCCTCGGGCCTGTTGCGCGCCGCGGTGGCGCAGCAATTCGGGCTGAACACCGGCATCCCGGTGGCGGGCGGGGCTGGCGACAACGCGGCCTCGGCCGTCGGTGTGGGCGTGGCGCAACCGGGACAGGGCTTTGTGTCACTGGGCACCTCGGGCGTGCTCTTTGCCGCCGCCGACGGCTACAGCCCGGATGCCGCCAGCGCGCTGCACACGTTCTGTCACGCGCTGCCGGGGCAATGGCATCAGATGGGCGTGATCCTGGCCGCGGCTGATGCGCTCGCATGGTATGCGCGGCTGGTTGGCGCAGAGCCTGCCACCCTCACAGCAGAACTTGGGGCCGCCACCGGACCGGGTCGGGCGCTATTCCTGCCCTATCTGGGCGGCGAACGCACACCGCACAACGATGCGCAGGTGCGCGGTGCCTTCCTGGGGTTGGCACACGAAACCGATCGCACCGCTGGCACCCGCGCGGTGATCGAGGCGGTGGCCTTTGCCTTTCGCGACAGCCTGGCGGCGATGCAGGCCACTGGCACGCCGCTCGATACCCTGATCGCTGTGGGCGGCGGTGCCGCATCGGACACATGGTTGCAAACCATATCGACTGTGCTGAACTTGCCCGTCGCGGTTCCGGCCCAAGGCGATTATGGCGCAGCATACGGTGCCGCACGTCTCGGTCTTATGGCCGCGGGCGATGGCGGGCCAGACATCGCAACCCCGCCCGAAACCGCCCGCACATTCACCCCGGACCCGACGCTCACCGCCGCTTTTGACGACGCATACATACGCTACCGAACTGCCTACACTGCCATCAAGGACATCTCATGACCGCCTATTTCGCCGACATCCCTCCGATCACCTACCAAGGCCCCGACGCCACCAGCGAACTGGCCTTCCGCCACTACAATCCCGACGAGATTGTGATGGGCAAACGGATGGAGGATCACCTGCGCTTTGCCGTCGCCTGGTGGCACAGCTTTGCCTGGCCGGGCGGCGATCCCTTTGGCGGGCAGACCTTTGAGCGGCCCTGGTTTGGCGACACGATGGATCATGCGCGGGCCAAGGCGGACGCCGCCTTTGACCTCTTTGCCATCCTCGGCCAGCCGTTTTTTTGCTTTCACGACCTGGATGTCCGGCCCGAAGGCGCGACATTTGCCGAAAGCACCCGCAATTTCGAAGAGATCGTCGACTATATCGGCGCCAAGATGGAGAAAGGTCCGCGTCTGCTCTGGGGCACGGCGAACCTCTTTACCCACCGCCGCTTTATGTCGGGGGCGGCCACAAACCCCGACCCGGACGTGTTCACCTATGCCGCGGCCACGGTGAAATCCTGCATGGACGCCACGCAAAAGCTGGGCGGGCAGAACTACGTGCTCTGGGGCGGGCGCGAAGGGTACGAGACGCTCTTGAACACCGATCTGGCCGCCGAACGCGCGCATGTGGGGCGCTTCCTGCAGATGGTGGTCGAATACAAGCACAAAATCGGGTTCGACGGGACGATCCTGGTCGAACCCAAACCGCAAGAGCCATCAAAGCACCAGTACGACTACGATGTCGCCACAGTCTATGGCTTTCTCAAGGAGTTTGGCCTGGAAGGCGAGGTTAAGATGAACATCGAACAGGGCCACGCGATCCTGGCCGGGCATTCGTTTGAACACGAACTGGCCCTGGCCGCGTCACTGGGCATCCTCGGCTCGATCGACATGAACCGCAACGACTACCAATCCGGCTGGGACACCGACCAGTTCCCCAACAACGTGCCCGAAGTGGCGCTGGCCTACTACGAGGTGCTGCGCGCGGGCGGGTTTATCACCGGGGGCACGAATTTTGACGCCAAGATCCGGCGCCAATCGCTGGATCCGATGGATCTGGTCGCGTCCCATGTGGGCGGTATGGATGTCTGCGCGCGCGGGCTCAAGGCGGCGGCGGCGATGCTGGAAGACGGCGCCTTGGAGGCGGCCCGCGCCGAGCGCTATGCAGGCTGGCAAACTCCAGAGGCGCAAGAGATGCTGAAAGCTGGGCTGGACGACTGTTTTTCGCGCGCCATGCAGGATGGCTTTGCCCCCGAACCGCGGTCCGGGCGGCAAGAGCGGCTGGAAAATATCGTGAACCGTTTCGTGTAACGCATGCCCCGGGCAGCCAAGATTTTTCGACGAAAAATCATGGCCCGCCCGGGCTGTCACCGCACCGGAAACCGCTCGCCTTTTTGGGTCAGCATCACCACGCGCGCCCCCGACCGCACATAGCGATCGCAGCGCGAAAACCCGTTGCGAAAGGCGATGCACACCGTATCGTCATCGATACGCCAGGCACCAAAGGCCGTGCCGCCACCGTTCGCATAGGTATAGGAGTACGAGCCACCGGTCGAAAACTTCGACCGACCATTGTCAAAAAACACCAGCTCTTGCCCGTCGATCAGCGCGCGCAACGCATCGCCGCTCAGCATCGCATCCCCAGACCGCACGGCCCAGTCCTGCGCCGCTGCCGGCGATGCGAGCAACATCAAAAAAATCAATCTTCGCATCCGCGACACCTAGCACGCATAGGCAAATAAACGCTTCACGTTTACGCCACCAACGTCTCGGCCTTTTTCAGATCCACCGAGACCAGCTGGCTCACACCTTGTTCAGCCATCGTCACACCAAACAGCCGATCCATCCGCGCCATCGTGACCGCATGGTGCGTGATGATCAAAAACCGCGTGTCGGTGCGGCGGCACATCTCGTCCAGCAGATCGCAAAAGCGCGTCACGTTTGCATCATCGAGCGGCGCGTCGACCTCGTCGAGCACACAGATCGGCGCCGGATTGGCCAAAAACACCGCAAAGATCAGCGCCAGCGCGGTCAGCGTCTGTTCGCCGCCCGACAGCAGGCTCAGAGTTGACAGCTTTTTGCCCGGCGGTTGGCACATGATCTCAAGCCCCGCCTCCAGCGGATCATCGCTTTCGACCATGACCAGGCTGGCCTCGCCGCCGCCAAAAAGATGCGTGAACAGCATCGAAAAGTTCGAATTGACCTGCTCAAACGCGGTCAACAGCCGCTCGCGCCCCTCGCGGTTGAGGCTGGCAATGCCGCTGCGCAAGGTCTTGATCGCCTCTTCCAGGTCGCCTTTTTCGCGGGTCAGGGTGTCGTGTTCGTCTTGTACGCCGCGCGCGTCTTCTTCGGCGCGCAGGTTCACAGCGCCCAACGCGTCGCGCTGCCGTTTCAACCGGGCGACCTCGGTCTCCAGCGCGTCGACAGTCGGAATGTCTGCCGGCATCACGTCCAAAGAGGTCAGCAATTGGTTTGCTGTCATCTGGTGGGCGTCCGCGATGCGTTCTGCGGCCGCCATAACCGTGTCACGTGCGGCCTCTGCCAGCGCATCGGCCCGGGCGCGCACCTCGCGCGCCTCCGACGCCTCGCGCTCGGCGTCGCGCTCGGCCTGCGCGGCCGCGCGCCGCGCATTTTCAGCGCCGGTTAGCGCATCCGTGGCATGCACCTTGCGCGCCTCTGCCTTGGCGATTTCCGTCATCAGACCCGCCCGGGTGTCGGCCAACTGCCCAGGCAGCCTGCGCGCCGCCTCCAGGTCGGTTTCGGTCTGGGCCTTGCGCGCCGACAGCTCAGCACTGCGCTTTTCGGCCGTTTGCAGCCGGTGTTTCCAGCCGCTGATCTCTTTGGTGATCTCTTGCGCGCGTTTGGTGCGCGCCTCGCCGGTGCGGCGCAGATCGTCATGCGCCGCGCGGCGCGACATCATGGTCATGCGCGCGGCCTCTACGGTCATGCGCAGGTCTTCGACCTGGGCCCGGGCCGCGGCCAGGTTGGGCAATTCGGCCAGTGCCGCTTCGGCTTCGGCCAGCCGCGCGCGCGCTTCCATCGCCTCTTCTTCGTGCCGGGTGACGGACAGGCCCAGCGCCTCAAGCCGGCTTTGGGCCAAGTCGCGATCCGCGTCCGCCCGGCTTAGCGCGCGGGCCGCATCGGCCACCATCCGGTCGGCAGCCCGGCGCGCCTCGCGCGCCCGGGTGTCGGCGTCGGTCAATTCGGCCAGCCGCTGTTGCAGCGCCTCGTGCGCGTCACGCGCGCCTTGCGCGCGGGCGGCGGCGGCTTCTTGCGCCTGTTTGAGCGTCTCCAGCCGGTTGATCTGTTCTAGGCGCAGCGCCGCCGCACTTGGCGCATCTTCGGCCCAGGCGCGGAACCCGTCCCAGCGCCACAGATCGCCCTCCAGTGACACAAGCCGCTGGCCGGGCTTCAGGTCGCCATGCACCCGCGCCGCGTCTTGGGCATCGACAAGGCCGATCTGATCGATCCGCCGGACCAGCGCATCAGGCACCGACACATGCGCCGAGAGCGGTGTGACGCCCGCGGGCAACGGCTGCACCTGATCGTACCCGGGCAGTGTCGCCCAGCCCGATGGCCCATTGGCGGCAACCTTGGGCGCGCGCAAATCGTCGGCCAGTGCCGCACCCAATGCCTTTTCAAACCCGGCGTCGACCTGCAGATCATCCATGATCTGCCCGCCTTCGGCGGTCTCCCGCGCAACCAGCTTGGCCAAGGCCGCAGCTTCGGCGCGCAGCGTGCTCAACGCGCCCTCGGTGCCCGAGCGTTCCGCCCTCGCATCAGCCTCGCGCGCCTGCACCTCGGCGCGCGCCTCTTCGGCGGCAAGCAGGGTCTCATCGGCCCGCTGGGCGGTCTGCTCGGCCTGCTGCGCTGCGGTACCTGCGGCCTCTGCCTCTGTGACGGCCCGCGCCAACGCGGCCTCGCTTTCGCTGACCGCACCGCGCGCCTTGGCCGCCTGGGTCTGCGCCCGTGTCTCCAGCTTGCGACTGTCATCCAAGAGCCGCTGCGCCGAGCTGTGCCGCGCGGCCAGTCGGGCCACATCCTCGGTCTTTTCGGTCTGATCCCCCTCGCGCGCTTGCAGCACGGTGGCAGCCTCGCGTGCGCCTTCGGCCGCCTCTGCCAGCAGAGCTGCGTGCCCTTCGGAGGCTTTGGCGATTTCACCCGCCTCCCAGTCGAGCCGCGCGATCGTCTCGCCAGCGTCACGGTTCAGGCCGGCCTCGCGCTCTATGTCATGGGTCAGTTGCGCAATGCGCGCCACATAGGTGTCAATCGACTGTGTGGCCTGCCGCTCTTGGTCGGCAAGCGTGTCGCGCTGTACGACGAGGCGCTGCACCACGGCCGCGGCGACGGCATCCTCTTCGCGCAAGGGCGGCAGCGCATCCTCAGCCGCGACGCGCGTCTTGATCGCCTGTTGCACTGCCAGCTCGGCGGCAGCCGCCAACCGGGTGTGGTTGCCCAACGCCTCTTCAGCGCGTGCCCGCGCCTCATCGGCCTCGCGCCAGCGCACGTAAAGCAACTGCCCTTCGGTGCGCCGCAAGCCTTCGCCGATCTCGCGGTACCGCGCCGCCTGCCGCGCCTGACGCGCCAGCTGCGCCAATTGCGTCGCCAACTGCTCGATCACGTCATCGACCCGGGCGAGGTTCTGTTCAGCGCCTTTCAGCTTCAGCTCCGCCTCGTGCCGCCGCTGATAGAGGCCGGAAATCCCCGCCGCTTCCTCCAGAATGCGCCGCCGGTTTTTCGGCTTGGCGTTGATCAGTTCCGCAATCTGCCCCTGCCGCACCAGCGCAGGGCTGTGCGCGCCCGTGGACGCGTCGGCAAACAGCATCTGCACATCCCGCGCGCGCACGTCCTTGCCGCCCGCCTTGTAGGCACTGCCCACATCCCGCGTGATCCGCCGCACAATCTCGAGCGCGTCATGCGCGTTGAAGCCCGACGGCGCCAACCGCTCGGAATTGTCGATGTGCAGGCTCACCTCGGCAAAGTTACGCGCAGGCCGCGTCGCCGCGCCAGCAAAGATCACGTCCTCCATCCCGCCGCCGCGCATCGCGGTGGGCCGGTTCTCACCCATCACCCAGCGCAGCGCCTCCAGCAGGTTCGACTTGCCACAGCCATTGGGCCCGACAACACCGGTCAGACCATCGGCGATGACCAGATCGGTGGGATCCACAAAGGATTTGAACCCCGTCAGCCTGAGTTTGGAAAAGCGCAAAATGCGGCCCTGCCCTGTTGCCTCTCTGATCGCCAATCGTGGCCGCCCGCGGCGGCGTATGTCAACGCATTCCCCCTAAAAGCTGTCGGTTCGGTGGGTTTATCCACAAGATATTGCGTTTGGCCCTAGGCTCAGCCGCCTTACGCAACGCCGGGCGGCGCGCGGACCAGCAGAATCAGCGCCGCGCCAAAGCCGAACGACAGTTGGCCCCGCACCGACAAGGTGCTTTGGCAAACACGCCACCTTCCGGTCAAATCGCACGTCCCCGCAGCAAACCGAAACGCACCTGTGCCACAAAGAACTTGCGCGCAAAGACGCGGCACCAATGCGCCCTATCGCGCGCCCGCAACCCTGTCGTCGACAACCAACGGACCAACCCCCGGCGTTCAAATCAACGTGCAATCCAGCTCCTGAAACACCTGATCCGTCGCACGGCTCACATAGCTGTCGATCACGTGGCAGTCATACTCGCCCTGCGGCTTCAATCGATCGATCCGCGGCCCGCCATCACCGCAATCCAAGATGCCGGTCAGCTGCGCCTGGTCCCCGCGCATCTCCTTGACCGCACAGCCGCTCACCTGCTCAATCCCGCGCTGCGCGCGGTCGCGGATTGGGCCCAGACGCGGCGCATATTGCGGGTTCGTGCGGATCGCCTCGGCCAGGTTCTCGCGCACGCGGATATCAAAGGTCGACCCGTCAATGGTCAGCGTCGTCACCGGCGCGCCGCGAAAATAGGGATGCGCCGAATTGCACGCCGCCAGCACTAAGATCAGACACAATACCCGCATGGCTGCACCGTGCCCCAGCGCGGTTAACAATGCATGAACACCGCTTGCACCCGCCCGTGCCCACAGTCCAAACTGGCCCAAGCCAGATCAGGACTGCCCATGCCCTTCCGCCCCGTTACCGCCGAAAAGCTCTCTGCCGCCGTGATCCGCCAGGTCGAAGAGTTGATCCTGCGCGGCATCCTGCGCCCGGGCGAACGGCTGCCCGCTGAACGCGAGCTGGCCGACCGGCTGGGCGTGTCCCGCCCGTCCCTGCGCGACGCACTTTCGGACCTGCAGGACGTCGGCCTGCTGGTCTCGCGCCCCGGTGCGGGCGTCTATGTGGCCGACGTGCTGGGCAGCGCGTTTTCGCCCGCGCTCACACAGCTCTTTTCCCGCCACGACGCCGCCGTCTTCGATTATCTCGATTTCCGCCGCGACATGGAGGGGCTGGCTGCCGAACGCGCCGCGCGGCTGGCCTCGGACACCGATCTGCAGGTGATCGCGACGATTTTTGACAAGATGGAAGCCGCCCACCCCAAGCGCAACAGCGAGGACGAGGCCCGGCTCGACGCCCAGTTCCACATGGCCATCATCGAGGCCAGCCACAACGTGATCATGCTGCACATGATGCGCTCGATGTACGACCTGCTGCGCGAAGGCGTGTTCTACAACCGGCAGGTCATGTTCAAACAGCGCACCTCGCGCAAGGCGCTGCTGGCCCAGCACCGCGACATCAAGGACGCGCTTTTGGCCCGCGACCCCGCCGCCGCCCGGTCGGCGGTTGACGCCCATCTCGACTACGTCGCCCGCAGCTTGCGCGACCAGCACCGCGCCGACGCCAACGAAGACGTCGCCCGCCAACGCCTCGACCACGCGCAGCAGTCCTGAGGATCAAGCGGCGCACCCGGTGCCTTTTCAGCCCAAACCGCCGAGCCTCTATCTCGCAAAAAACCGTCGCTTCGCAGGAACGTCCGCCAGCGTCCAGAGGCACCGCCTGCTGGTCTGCGGAGTAACGTCCCACCGCCGCTGGGCATCTTTCCACCCAGTCAGGCGCCGCCACCGCTCCAACGGATCCCGCGCACAAATCCACGCTGCGAAAACGTTCCAAGGGGCAGCCGCTGCAACCGTCTCAACACCCCTCACACCGGCACCGATGCGAAACGCGCAAAAGAGGGCGCTCCGCCAGACGACAATTCTGAACCCGGACCCGCGCCACCCCGAAAACCGCGTCAGATTCCAGCTTATGAACAAAGAGTTACCGCGCCACGCCAAACCTTAACGCGCCGACATCCCTAACAATCCCTTAACGCGAGCCAAGGTGGCAATTTATACAAAACCCACCCCATTTTCATCAAAACGCAAAATCGCCCCCAAATCCGCCGCAAACCACTGCGGCGTTTTGTACAAAACCCCACCCATTCTGAACAAAACCCGCGAAAACACCCACCGCACGCCCGATTAACCCCAGCGCACGGTCCCCCTTCTCTGTTTCAAAAAAATCCCTCCCGGAGGGCCGATTTGCCACCCGCGCCCGAGGCATCATCTTGCGCAAATTCCGTCCCATCACCTGGCAGATGTCTTTCGCCACCGTGAGCAGTGAGGCGTTACCCCACAAGCACTCGTCAGTAGGAATACTCCGCAAACACCCGGTTCACGTTCCCAGCCCAGTCGCCGTGATAGCGCTCCAAAAGCTCATCTGCAGGCACCATCCCGCTCTCGATGCTTTCCTGCAGCGCATTCAAAAAATGCGCCTCATCCGGCACCAGCCCCCCGGCCCCGGGCCGGGCCCGGGCGCGCAGGCCCGCGGTACTGATTTCCACTGCTTTTGCAGCCACTTGCGCCATGTCGATGTCGTCAACGCGCGCCTGCAACCCATCCACAGATGCCGCCACCCGCAGGGCCTCGCGCTGCGCGGCGGTCCAATCTTTGCACAGGTCCCAGGCCGCATCGAGCGCGCCCTGATCATACATCAAGCCAACCCAGAACGCCGGCAGCGCGCACAGCCGACGCCAGGGGCCGCCATCGGCCCCGCGCATCTCGATGAACTTCTTGATCCGCGCCTCCGGGAACGCAGTGGTCAGATGATCCGCCCAGTCGCTCAACAGCGGCGTTTCCCCGGGCAGCGCAGGCAGTTTACCGTCCAGAAAATCGCGAAAAGACTGCCCCAGCGCGTTCACATAATTCCCGTCGCGGTAGACAAAATACATTGGCACATCAAGGGCATAGTCAACCCAAGCCTCAAAGCCAAAGCCGTCGTCAAAGACAAACGGCACCATGCCCGCCCGCGCATTATCCGTGTCGCGCCAGACCCGGCTGCGCCAGCTTTTGTGCCCGTTGGGCTTGCCCTCGAAAAACGGCGAATTGGCAAAGAGCGCGACCGCCACAGGCTGCAGCGCGATGGCCACGCGCAGCTTTTGCACCATGTCGACCTCGGACGCATAATCTAGGTTCACCTGCACGCAAGCCGTGCGCCGCATCATGCTGCGGCCCATGCTGCCGACCTTGCCCATATAGGCGTCCATCAACTGGTAGCGCCCCTTGGGCATGAGCGGCATCTCGTCATGCATCCACCCCGGCGCGGCCCCCAATCCAATGAAGCCAACACCGATCTCGTCCGAGATGTCCTTGACCTCGCGCAGGTGCTGGTTCACCTCGTCACAGGTCTCGTGGATGGTCTCCAGCGGGGCGCCTGACAGCTCAAGCGCGCCGCCCGGTTCAAGCGACACATTGGCCCCGCCTTTGGTCAGGCCAATCAGCTTGCCCGCCTCTTCCACCGGCGCCCATCCGTGCCGGTCGCGCAGTGCGCTCAGCACCGCGTGGATCGACCTATCCCCTTCATAAGGCAGCGGTTTTAGCGTATCTTTGCAATAGCCGAACTTCTCATGCTCGGTGCCGATACGCCAGTCGGCCTTGGGCTTGCAGCCGTCGGCCAGGTATTGCGCCAACTGGTCGCGATGCGTAATCGGTCCGCCGCCGGATTGAGGAATAGACATGGGGCCGCTCCGCTTTTCCTGTGCCTTCGTTGCCAAAGGGATGCGGCGATTTTTGGGGGGTGTCAATGCGCCCAGCACACGCGCGTGCACGGACCCGCGCACGTTTCTGGCATCAGACTAACGCGGCCTCGCAAAGACCGCGAAAACTACAGTCGGACCGACAATCCCGCAATCGCCACCACACCGGATCAGGCGCCACGCTCTGCGCTGTACGTCCGGCCGGCGCCAGATCGTCTCCATTTGTCAACCAACGCCGCGCACAAGACCACTTAAAACGCGCGTTCACTCATGTTGTTAGGCGCGCCCGATCGGACGCATCTGTGCCAGATCCGAGGACTTGCGCACCCAGATGATCACTTCGCCCTCGGGCAGCGTCTCAAGCTGGGCCAGCATCCGTTCGGTGCGCAGGCCCGGCAGGCTGGCAAAGACGTCAAACAGCGCCTCGGCCCCTTCGGCATTCACCGGGATATGCAGTGGCTGCTTGCCCGGCTGTTCCAGGCGCCAATGCGCGGGCCGAGCGCTGCCATCAAGCGCTAAGCGATTGATTTCGCTCAAGGCAACGGCGCCACCGGTTAGCGGCCCGAGATAGGCAATTTGCCCTTCGACCACCTGCACAGTGCCAATGCCGCCGCCAGGACCACGGAAACGGCCGCGCTGAAATCCAACCATGATCAGCGCCCCTGCCGCCACCAAGAGCGCGGGCGCCACATACCGCAAAAGGCCTACGGATTGGGCCAGCCACCACAGCGCTAGCACGGCGAGCGCGATGCCCACCAACACCTCGCGCCAGCGCCACAGCGCGGCGCGCGCCTCGGGACGCACAAAGCTCATCGCCAATCCCCAAGTTGTGTCTGCCACAGCGTCAGGGCCGCTACAGCAGCGGTTTCCGCGCGTAAAATGCGCGGGCCAAGCGCCACCGGATGGGCCGTTTCCAACGCGCAAAGACGCTGGCGTTCCGCATCCGAAAACCCGCCCTCCGGCCCGATGAGCACCGCCCACGGGCCTGGCGCAGCGGTCAAAGCGCTGGACGCGCCTGCCAACGCCTCGTCACAGAACATCACCCGCCGGTCGCCCAGATCAGACAGCGCGCGATCCAGCCGGGCAAGCTCTGCTACCTCGGGCACATATGTAGCCCCGCATTGTTCTGCCGCCTCAACCGCCTTGGCCTGCAAGCGCGCCTGCTGCACGCGGCCAGCATTGGTGAAGGCGGTCTGCACCGGCATGATCCGGGCGACACCCATCTCGACGGCCTTTTCCACGATGAAATCGGTGCGCGTTTTCTTCACCGGCGCAAAAAGCAGCCACAGGTCAGCGGGTGCCGCTTGCGGCCTGACCTGCCCCTGACACAGAAGTATCCCGCCGCGCTTGCCAGCCTCGGTCACCTCGGCCCGCCATTCACCGTCGCGACCATTAAACAGCAGCACCGCCGCCCCCACCGCAAGGCGCATGACACCAAAAAGGTAGTGCGCCTGTGCGCGCGACAGTGGAACCGATTGCGCAGTCGCAAGCGGGTGATCTACATAAAGACGGATTTTGGCGTCACGCATGGACCCTGTTTATGACCAACCCGCCCGAGGCACCAGAGAGCCCGCCGCAAAGCCAGATCATCGACGCCGTGGCGGGCAACTGGGTGGATCGCTACGCGCCAGGCTTTGCGCTGCCCTATCTGCGGCTCAGCCGGGCTGACCGACCGGCGGGCACGTGGCTTTTGTTTATCCCGTGTTTGTGGGGGCTGACGCTGGCCATGCTGTTTGATCAAGCGCCCCGGTGGGAGGATCTTTGGATCGGCTTGGGCTGTGGTATCGGCGCGTTTTTGATGCGCGGGGCGGGGTGCACGTGGAACGACATCTCAGACCGCAAGATCGATGCGGGGGTGGCACGCACACGGACCCGCCCACTGCCCGCGGGTGACGTGACCGTCCGCCAGGCGCTGGCGTGGATGATCGCGCAAAGCCTCTTGGCCTTTGGCATTTTGCTGACCTTCCACCCAATGGCGATCCTGCTCGGGGTGCTGGCGCTGCTGCCTGTGGCGATCTATCCCTTTGCCAAACGTTTTACGTGGTGGCCGCAGGTCTTTCTTGGTCTGGCATTCAACTGGGGTGCGTTGCTGGCCTGGACGGCGCATCGCGGGCAGCTTGATGCGCCAGCGGTGCTGCTTTACGCGGCTGGGATCGCCTGGACGCTCTACTATGACACGATCTATGCGCACCAGGACATCGAGGATGACGCGCTCATCGGGGTGAAGTCGACGGCGCGCCTGTTTGGCGAAAACACACCACAATGGCTGCGTCGGTTTTTGATGGTCACCGTTGGTCTGATGGGACTGGCAGTGATCTTTGCCGGCACCGAAAGCGCATCGGTGCTTGCGTTAATGATCGCTCTGGCCGGACCCTGGGCCATGGGTTGGCATCTGGCGTGGCAGTTGCGGAGCATTGACATCCACGACCCGGAAAAATGCATGATCCTGTTTCGCGCCAACCGGGACACCGGCCTAATCCCGCTGATCTTTTTCGCGGCGGCGCTGTTCGCGTGATTGCACTCTGGCGCCCGGATGCGTAGACCGGACAACGCCCCTGACGTTACCAAGGCGGACATATGCGCTTGTCTTCACTGCTCGTGATCACCGGTATTTTCAGCATCGCTGCGGCGATGTCGCTGG
Organism: Pseudomonadota bacterium; assembly: GCA_039026855.1. Taxonomy (GTDB): domain Bacteria; phylum Pseudomonadota; class Alphaproteobacteria; order Rhodobacterales; family Rhodobacteraceae; genus Tateyamaria. The sequence goes on from JBCCLL010000021.1 coordinate 45,013, forward strand.
TGGCTGCGAACCTTTCGGTGAAGCTGATCGAAGAGACGTCCGAAATCGGCGTGCGCCGGGCTTTGGATGAGCGGGACATGACATGGGCCGAGGTCGAGGCCGATGGGCTGCAAGTCACGCTGGCAGGCATTGCGCCGACCGAGGCGATCCGCTTTTCCGCCCTTTCCGCTGCGGGTGGCATTGTCGACGCCGCCCGGGTGATTGACGAGATGGAAGTGGAGGCTGTCGCCGCCCTCGCCGCGCCACGCTTCAGCGCAGAAATCCTGCGCAATGATGCGGGCTTTTCCATGATCGGCCTGATCCCGGCGGAAACCGACCACGCCGAAGTGATCGACCGGATCACGGCGATCAACGGCGGCGCGCCTGTCGCAGACCTGCTGGAAACCGCCAACTACCCCGCGCCAGAGGGCTGGGAGGACGCGCTGGCCTATGCGATCCAGGCGATGGAGCGGTTGCCGCGGGCGAAGGTTTCTGTGGATGCCGGGCTGGTTGCAATCACGGCGATCTCTGACAGCAGCGCGGAAAAAGAGCGGCTGGAGAGCGAGCTGAGCCGCGCGGCCCCGCCGGGTTTGCGGCTTGCGCTGAACATCTCGGCGCCGCGCCCGGTTATCACGCCCTTTACCCTGCGCTTTGTGCTAGATGCAGACGGCGCGCGGTTTGACGCCTGTTCGGCGGACACCGAAGATGCGCGGTTCAACATCCTGCGCGCTGCCCGTGCGGCGGGCATGACATCAACGGATGCATGCACCGTGGGCATGGGCGTGCCGACCCCGAACTGGAGCCGCGCCGTGGTGCAAAGCATCGAAGCGGTGCAAGAGCTGGGCAGCGGATCGGTCACCTTTTCGGACGCCGACGTCACCCTGGTCGCGTCAGAGGCAACGGCGCAGGCCGATTTCGACCGCGTGGTGGGCGAGTTGGAAAATAGCTTGCCGGATGTCTTTGTCCTCTACGCCAAACTTCCAGAGGCTGTCGATCCAACCCAAGGCCCGCCCGAATTTGTCGCCACCTTGTCGCCCGAAGGGCTGGTGCAACTGCGCGGGCGCTTGTCGAGCGAGAATTTGCGCACCGTCGCGGAAAGCTATGCCAAAGCGGCCTTTGGGTCGGACAATGTCTATACCGGCGCGCGGGTGGTCGATGACCTGCCAGAGGATTGGTCCGTGCGCGTGCTCGCCGGTCTGGGCGCGCTGGCCGAGCTGTCAAACGGCGCCGTAACCGTCACGCCAGACAACCTGAGGGTGGCGGGCAATACCGGTAACCCCGAAGCGTCATCCACCATCGCAACCTTGCTCTCGTCCAAAATGGGCGAAGCGCGCGAGTTCGAGATCAAGGTCACATATCAGGAAACACTTGACCCGGTCATCCTAGCCGCGGTGCCGGAACCGGAAGAATGCGAAGCCGAAATCGCGGCCATTCAGAGCGTTTCGAAAATCAGCTTTGAACCGGGCAACGCCACCGTTGACGCGGCCTCACTCGGCACGATGGACGACATCGCAGATATCTTGCGCGAATGCGGCGACATCCGGATGGAAATTCAGGGCCACACCGACAGCCAAGGCCGCGAAGAGATGAACCTGAACCTCAGCCAGTCGCGCGCCCAGTCGGTGTTGAACGAATTGCGCGCCCGCCGCGTGCTGACCGCGACCTATTCGGCGCGCGGCTACGGCGAAGCACAACCCATCGCCGACAATGACAGCGAAGAGGGTCGCGAGGCCAACCGCCGGATTGAATTTCGCCTGATCCGCCCGGCCCCATCGGTGCCCGAGGGCGAAACAACGCTGGATACTCTTGCAGGATCAGGCAATAACGATGTGGTGACGGAACAGGACCCAGACACGGACGCAGGCGGCGATGAGCAGAACTGAGTTTATCATTGCGACAGCCATCATCCTGTTCATCGCCTTTTGCATGGGTTGGTTTGCCAATTGGCTGGTGCACCGCTTTACCCGCGTGGCCGCGGGCGACGTGGCAGAGCTCGACCGGATGAGCCAGGAGCTACACGAGGCCGAGGAAACGCGCGATCAGGCGATCACTTACCTTCAGCAGCGCGAGGCTGAATTGACCAATCAGTTGAGCCAGACCGAAGCAGAGTTGCGGGCCGCCATGGACGGGTTGCGTGACGCCCGTCACGAGGCCGAAGAGCTGCGCGCCTGGATCGACCGGCAGCGCGCGGGTTGACCTACCAGCGGTTTAGCGCTGCTTCGTCTTCGTCCCGCTGCTCGACCCATACGGCACCGTTTTTGGTGACTTCGCGTTTCCAAAATGGCGCGCGGGATTTCAGGTAGTCCATCAGAAACTCTGCCGCCTCAAACGCGTCCTGGCGATGCCGCGCGGCGGTGGCGACCATCATGATCATCTCGGTTGGCGCAAGCATCCCGTGACGGTGAATCACCAGCGAATCTTCCAGCGACCATCGCGCCGCTGCCTCTTGGGCGATCTGGGTCAGCGCGGTTTCCGTCATGCCCGGGTAGTGCTCAATCTCCATCGCCTGCAAGCCGCCCGCGACGTCGCGCACAATGCCGGTAAAGGTCACGACAGCACCCGATGCGCTTTGCCGCGTGGCAAATGCCTGTGCCTCGGCGCCAAAGTCAAAGGGCGCTTCTTGCACGCGCACCTGCACAACCCTAGCCCCCCGTCATGGGTGGAAAAAACGCCACCTCGCGCGCACCCGCGAGCGGCGCGTCAAACTCGGTCAGTTCCTGATCCACCGCCACCCGCAGCGCACTGATGTCGGCAAAGGCGGCGGCGTAGCGCTCTTCGCGCGCGCGCATCTCTTCAACCAGATCCATGACTGTTGCCGCCTCGGTCTGTACCGTTTCGCGCGGGACCCCGATCCGCTCGCGCACCCAGGCAAAGTACAGCACGTCCATCTGGCTATCCTTTCAAATGCGGCATCGATTTGCGAAAATAGTCGTAGCCGGTGATCAGCGTCAAAAGCGCGGCAATCCACAACAGCCACAGCCCAATGCGTCCCGACCATTCCGCACCCGCCAGCTTCCAGTTGAGACCCAGCAGGTCCTCTTCGGCGCCGGTCAGAATGGCGTCCACCATGGCCTGATCCATGCCCCAGATCGACATGCCAAAATAGTGTTCAAACACGCCCTGCGAAAACAGCACCGCGATGGCGATCATCTGCAGGGTTGTCTTCCATTTGGCCAGTTGCGTGACCTTCAGCGTGCCCGCGGTATCGCCCAGAAACTCGCGCAGGCCAGACACGAACACCTCGCGAAATAGGATCATGGTGGCAGGCAGCACCAGCCACGGCGACCAGCTGGAAAAGCCGATGATGACCATCAGCGCGATCACCACCATCGCCTTGTCCGCGATGGGGTCGAGCATGGTGCCCAGCCGCGTCTGCTGCCCCCAGGCGCGGGCCAGATAGCCGTCAAACCAGTCGGTTATCGCCGCCCCAACAAACAGCACCACGGCAAAAATATCGGCATAGGGCCGGGTGAAATAGAGAAACATCACCGCCACCAGAGGCGCCGCCAACAGGCGCAGCGTGGTCAGGATATTGGGCACGGTCCAGATCATTAGGTCCTGTCTACCGCGTTGCGGTTCATGCGAAAAGTGCGCCCGCTACTTGTCCTGGAAAAAGTCATAGACCTTTTGCGCAAGCCCCGCCGACACGCCGTCTACCGCCTTGAGATCAGCGAGATTGGCGCGCGATACCGCCTTGGCCGACCCGAAATGCGCAAGCAGCGCCCGCTTGCGCGCAGCACCCACGCCGGGGATCTCGTCCAGCGGGTTTTTCATCGCCGATTTCGAGCGTTTGGCGCGGTGTGTGCCAATGGCAAAGCGGTGCGCCTCGTCCCGCATGCGCTGCACGAAGTAGAGTACCGGGTCATTATGGCGCAGCGCAAAGGGGCGACGGCCCATGCGGTGAAACTCTTCCTTGCCTGCGTCGCGGTCCACGCCCTTGGCCACGCCGACCATCGGGATATCCTCGACCCCGTGTTCGGTCATGATTTGCGCCACGGCACTCACCTGCCCCGCGCCACCGTCGATGAGCAGCAGGTCGGGCCACATCCCCTTGTCACGCTTGGGGTCTTCTTTCAGCAGGCGGGCAAAGCGTCGGTTCAGCACCTCTTTCATCATGCCAAAATCATCGCCGGGGGTCAGATCATCACCGCGGATGTTAAACTTGCGGTAGCTGTTTTTCATGAAGCCTTCGGGGCCTGCGACAATCATGGCGCCGACCGCATCTGTGCCCTGAATGTGGCTGTTGTCATAGACTTCGATCCGCTCTGGCACGCTTGGCAGTCCAAACGCGTCTGTCAGGCCCCTCAGCAGTTTCATCTGCGTGGCGCTTTCCGACATCTTGCGGGCCAGGCTTTCGCGCGCGTTGCGCAGGGCGCTGTCGATCAATTCCGCTTTTTCACCGCGTTGCGGTAAAAGGATCTCTACCTTGCGCCCGCGCTTATGTGCCAGTGCTGCTTCCATCAGATCCGGCGTTTCCACCGCATTGGACAGGATGATCTGTTTTGGCGGTTCCTTGGTGTCGTAGAACTGACCCAAGAACGCTTCCATCACCTCCGCCGCATCAACGTCGGCACCAACCCGCGGGTAGTAGTCGCGGTTGCCCCAATTCTGGCCCGAGCGGATAAAGAACACCTGGACGCAGGCCTGACCGTTTTGCATGTGCAACGCGATCACATCCGCCTCGGCCACGGTGCGCGGGTTGATGCCCTGGGCGCTTTGCACTTGGGTTAACGCGCGGATGCGGTCGCGCAGCGCCGCGGCGCGTTCAAACGCCATATCCTCGGACGCGGCTTGCATCTGTTCGGCAAGGTCCGCTTGTACCTTGCTGGTCTTGCCCGACAAAAACGCATCCGCCTCTTTGACCAGCTTGGCATAGTCTTGCTTGCTAATCTTGCTACCGCACGGACCCGCGCAGCGTTTCATGTGGTAATTCAGGCAGGGCCGATCGCCCGCCTCGACCTCCCGATCTGAACAGGTGCGCAGCAAGAACACTTTTTGCAGCGTGTTCAGCGTGCGGTTCACGGCGCCTGCGCTGGCAAAAGGTCCGTAGTACCGCCCCTTGCGGGTCTTTGCCCCGCGATGCTTTTCCAGGCGGGGAAAGTCATGTTCCGACGAGATGAAGATGTAGGGAAAGCTCTTGTCATCACGCAAGAGCACGTTGAACTTGGGCTTGAGCTGCTTTATCAGATTTTGCTCAAGCAGCAGCGCCTCGGTTTCGGTCCGGGTGGTCAAGAACATCATAGACGATGTCAGCGAGATCATCCGCGCTATGCGCGCCGAATGGCCCGTGGGGCGCGAATAATTCGAGACCCGTGCGCGCAGATTGCGCGCCTTGCCGACGTAGAGAACGCGGCTTTCACTATCGAGCATGCGGTAAACGCCGGGCGAACTGTCCAGCGTTTTCAGATAGTCGCTGATCACCTCATGGCCGCGCTTGGGCGCGGGGCCATCGGTGGCATGCAGGGTGTCGTTGTTCTCGGCCATGCGATTCGTGTGTGTTGCTCTGTTCGGCTGCACCAGCGGTGGTTGACGTGCAAGTAAAGATACATCCACCGAACATGTGGATAAACATGCTGACAACTTATGGGTGGAGAGGATTTTCCCTTATTTTCTGGGCCATTTGCCGATCTGCCTGATATTTAAGCACATAAATAAGATGCTGATTTCACTTGGTATTTTTTCAAGTTGTGCCCAAGCTGCTGATATCAAACGCCTTTTATGAAGGATTTGTAAACGACCCCTGGCCCCGGTGCACAACTTTGACGCGACGGATCATTCGGTGCCGATAACATCGGGTGTTTCCCAGCCCAAATGCTGCCCGCCATCCACGCATAAAAGCTGTCCTGTGATCGCTGGCGCATCCATGAAGTAGCCCAGGGCCGACACAATATCCTCAACGTTTGCGCCGCGTTTCAGAACCGTTGCCGCGCGTTGTTTGGCAAAATGCGCAGCACTTTGGCGGCCGCCTTGCAGGGTCGGACCGGGCCCAATTGCATTGACGCGGATGGCCGGCGTCAGCGCCCGCGCGCTGGTCTGGGTCAAAGCCCAGAGCCCCATTTTGGCTATGGTGTAAGTCATGAAATCAGGCGTCAGCTTACGCACGCGTTGGTCCACCATGTTCACGATCAGCCCCGTCGCCCGCGGTTCGCCCGCGGCATCAACCTCTGGCTGCAGATCTTGCGCCGCCATGGCCTGGGTCAGCACAAACGGTGCCCGCAGGTTGGAGTCCATGTGACGGTCCCAACTGTCCCGTGTGGCAGTGCGCACATCGTCATATTCAAAAATGGATGCATTGTTGATCAGACAAGTGATTGGCCCGCCCAATGCCTCCACCGCACGTGGGAACAGCGATTGTGTGGCCGCTTCGTCCAACATGTCAGCTTGCAGTGCGACGCCAGTGCGCCCTGCTGCGGTGATCCCGGCCACCGTCTCTTCGGCACCTTGCGCAGATGACGCGTAGTGCACGGCGACATCATAGCCTCGTTCAGCCAGAAAGATCGCCATCGCTTGGCCCAACCTGTGGCCAGCACCGGTTACCAATGCGCGCATTGCAGCCCTCCTATTTCAGGTCAGTACGGCAGCCAGATAGACCAGATAAAGGGCAGTCAAGATCGCACCCCAAACGCGTGTCAGGTCCTTACGGAAAAAGACAAAGGGCACCAGCAGGATTGAGGCGGCTAACATCACCCATAGGTCAAAGCGCAGGAATGCCATGTCGACCGGTATCGGACCCACCAGGCTCGCCACACCGATAACGGCAAGCAGGTTAAACATGTTCGACCCTATCACATTGCCCAATGCCACCTCGGCCTGTTGGCGCAAAGCCGCGGCAACTGTGGTGGCCAGTTCTGGCAGTGATGTGCCGACAGCCACCAGCGTTAGACCTATGACAACATCACTCACGCCGTATGTGCGGGCAATTATGCTAGCGTTGTCGACCAAAAGGTCCGCACCTAGCGGCAAGCCGATCAAGCCCAGCACGAGAAACAGTATAATCCGCCACATCGGCAGATCTGGATCGACGCCCTCAATCTCTTCTTCGTCTTGTTCATCTGCGGCCGTTTTTGCCGCTTTGCGATGCTGGCGCGCCTGTTGGGTCGCATCAAACAGCACATAGGCCAGGGCGGCCAAAAGGATAATCGCCGCAATCCAATCGAACACGCCGCGGAACGCCAACCCGATGAACAGCACAGTCGCAGCGATCATTATGTTGAAGGTCTTGCGTGTCTCGCATTGCGACGTGTGCATCGTTGCCAAAAGCGCGGGGATCCCCAGCACCAAAAGGATATTGGCCGTGTTTGAGCCCACGACATTGCCCATAGCGATGCCAGGCGCATTCTCCACCACAGCTTGGATTGCGATAAGCAACTCGGGCGCCGACGTGCCAAACGCCACGATGGTCAAGCTGACAATCAGTGCCGGCACGCCCAATCTCAATGATAGGTTCACCGCGCCTTTGACCAGGCTGTCACCTGCCAGCAGCAGGATCACCAAGCCAAGTACAGCCAGCCCCCAGGGCATCAGCACCGTCAAGAGGTGCCTCCACGCCCGCAGGCGCACGGCCCGCTGCCGATGCGATACCGCCCGCATTTGCATTTGGCCGATGCCAGCCGTCGTCCGCCCAGCCAGTGCAATTTGCCAAACACCGCAAGCACCGCGATGAAGGCGAGAAACAGCAGGACAATCTTTGACAGCATTCCGCGTTACAGTCCGAACTGGGCGTAGGCCGCGCGTTCCTCAACCGAGGTCAGGGCGTCATTCACCATCTGCGCGCCAAGGCGTGGAAAGAACGGGCGGCGCATGCCGTAGCGGCGGAACCGGACTTTTTCTCCAAAGCGGTCTTGCAGCATCGGTTTCAGATGTCCAATGCCATCGATCAGACCCAAGTCCTGAGCCTTGGCGGCAAGCCACACCTCGCCGGTAAAAAGCTCGTGTTCGGTGTCCAGCTTGTCGCCCCGCCGCGCCGTCACGTGATCGATAAAGTTGGTATGGATGTCTTCGAGCAGCCCTTTGAGCCGTTCCACATCTTCGGGCTTCTCGGGCCGGAATGGGTCCAACATGGATTTCGATTTTCCTGCCGTGTAAACGCGCCGCTCGACCCCCTGACGGGCAAGCAGCTCGTGCGCGCCAAAGCTTGCCGAAATGACCCCGATGGACCCAACCACGGAACTCGGATCGGCATAAATCTCATCCGCCGCCGCTGCCAGCCAATACCCACCCGAAGCCGCGACATCCTCGACAAAGGCGATGACGGGGATCTTTTTCTCTTCGGCCAAACGTCGAATGCGTGCGCCGATCAGCGACGATTGCACCGGGCTGCCGCCGGGCGAGTTCACCTCGAGCGCGACCGCCACAGGCTTGCCCTTGGCAAAGGCTTTCTCGATCACGCCGGCCAAGGCACGGTCATTCAAGGTGCCCCGCGCACCGCTGGCAATCATCCCTTGCAGGCGGATGATAGCCACGCTTGGTTCGGACTTCATAAAGGGGATAAATCTTTTCATTCCAGCCCATGTAGAATGTGCGCGGGCCGCAAACAAGGGGCGTGCATGCGACACGTCTACTGCCGGATGCGCCAGCCGGTTTTGAAAATCCAGTAAATCGCAAACAGGCACAGTCCGGTGAACGTGGCAATCGCGACAAGCGAGGTCAGGATTGGCACATCCGCCACGCCAAAGAATGACCACCGGAAGCCTGAGATCAGGTAAACCACCGGATTGAACATCGAAATTGTCTGCCACACCGGCGGCAGCATCGAGATCGAATAAAATGACCCGCCAAGGAACACGAGCGGCGTGACCACCAAAAGCGGGATCAACTGCAGCTGCTCAAAATTCCCGGCCCATATTCCTATGATAAAGCCAAAAAGCGCGAAGCTGACACAGGTAAGCACGAGAAACGCAATCATCGCCGCCGGATGCGCAATCTCGATATCGACAAAGAAAAACGACGTGCTCAAGATGATCAGACCGATGAACATGGCCTTGGTCGCCGCTGCCCCCGCATAGCCCAACACAATCTCGAGAAAGTTCACCGGCGCAGACAGCAATTCATAGATCGTGCCAATGAATTTCGGGAAATAGATGCCAAAGGCCGCGTTTGAGATGCCTTGGGTCATCACGGTCAGCATTACCAAGCCGGGCACGATAAACGCGCCGTAACTGACGCCCTCAATCTCTTGGATACGGCTGCCGATGGCTGCGCCGAAGACCACGAAATAGAGCGATGTAGACAGCACCGGTGAAATGAGAGACTGGGCGATCGTTCGGAAAAACCGCATCATCTCGAAGACGTAGATTGCCTTGATGGCCGCCCAGTTCATGTCGCGCCCTCCTGGTCGTGCACCAGCGATACAAAGATATCCTCAAGGCTCGACTGTTTGGTCTCAAGATCGCGCAGGGAGAGACCTGCGTCAGCTACCGCAGACAAAAGTCGCGTGATCCCAGTGCGTTCAGCACTTGTATCGTAAGTGTAAACGAGGCTCTGCCCAGCATCGCCCAAAGTCAGGTCAAACTCGGACAATGCGCCGGGCACGGCGTCTAGCGGTGCGGTCAGATGCACGGCCAACTGCTTTTGCCCCATCCGCGTCATGAGCTTTTCCTTGTCCTCAACCAAGAGGATTTCGCCATTGTTGATGACCGCGATGCGATCAGCGATGGCCTCTGCCTCTTCGATGTAATGCGTGGTTAGGATGGTGGTGACGCCATCGACCTTCAGCTGTTCGACGATCTGCCACATATCCTTGCGCAGTTCGACGTCGACCCCAGCCGTCGGCTCATCCAGGAACAGCACTTTGGGTTCGTGTGCCAGCGCCTTGGCGATCAGCACCCGGCGTTTCATACCGCCCGAGAGCGCGCGGATCTGGCTGTCACGCTTATCGCCCAGGGACAACCGGTCAAGAATGTCCTCTACTTTGCCGTCATTGCGCGGCAGGCCAAACAGACCGCGGGAGAACCGGACCGAGTTTATCACTTTTTCAAACGGCTCAAGCGCGATCTCTTGCGGCACCAATCCGATCAGCCGCCGTGCTGCGCGAAAGTCTGTCAGAATATCATGCCCTGCGACATCCACCGTCCCAGAGGTGGGCCGCGTGATACCGCAGACGGTCGATATCAGCGTGGTCTTTCCAGCCCCATTGGGCCCAAGCAGCGCGAGGATTTCGCCGTCCGCAATGTCCAGCGACACAGACTTCAACGCCTCAAAACCGTCATCATAGGCTTTGCGC
>JBCCLL010000022.1:0-52436 GCA_039026855.1 Pseudomonadota bacterium
CGACACGCACACGCTGATCATGGACGTCTACATCCACGAGGGCGGGCGCGTCTATGAATGGGCGCGCAGTCACATCGAAAAGCCGGGGCAACGCCGCGTGGTGGGCATCCTCGGCCCCTCCGGCGGCGGCCTGATGGAGGCGGACCGCGTGCTGATGGCCACCGACGAAACCGGATTTCCCGCCGCGGCGCGGATTCTCGACAACCTGCCGGATCACACGACCGGCGACCTGCTGCTCGAAGCGGATGGGGGCGCGGCCTGCGACTACCCCATCGATATCCCCCCAGGCATCACGGTCAGCTGGCTGGCCCGCGCGCAAGGTGACAACCTGCGCGATCAAACCCTCGCAGCATTGCCCGCGCATGCCGGTTCCAAAGTCTGGTATGCCGGCGAACGCGAAGACGCCCGCGCCGTCCGCGACGCGGCCAAGGCTGCCGGTTGGGAAGCCGCCGACCTGCGCGTCTCGGGCTTTTGGCGCAAGTCAGACGGCTAGGCGCGGGCCCGTGCCGCGGACACACAGGACGCAAACTGCCGCGGTTCGAGGTGCGTCACACCCAGACGCCTTTGACCATGTGCCTGACATCCACCTGCGGCGGCATCGCCGTCCGGACACGGTGGCAAAATCTGAGCACAGCAGACGGCAGGCCCGCACAAACGCGCACGCGCGGCGCCACGCAGCAGTGCGCACAGATCTGCACCGTTTTTTGGCCACACTGCATGAAACTCCAACGCAAGCTGCACTTGCAGGTGCGGCGGACCAAACGATCGCCCCTGTGCCCAGACACCGCATTGCCGATCGCGCGCGAAACGGCATAACTGCCGCCAACCGATCAGCCCAAGGACAGTGGCCATGCCCCTCCCGATGACGCGCAGAACGATGCTTGCCGCGACCGCCGCCTCTGTTGCAGGTGCCGCCGTCAGCTTGCCGCTTGCCAGGGCGTCGCGTGCTGCCAGCCCCGGCATCGACATCGACATCCGCAACGCGCGCTTTTCCATCATCGACGGCACCGTGACCGACGGGCTGGTCTCGACCACAGCGGACGCGCCGCCGCCGGTGATACGCATGCGCCGCAACGTGCCACTGACCGCCCGCGTCACCAACCGGCTGCCGGATTACACCACGATGCACTGGCACGGGCTGCGCCTGCCCAACGCGATGGACGGCGTGCCCTACCTCACGCAGATCCCGCTGGGCCAGGATGACAGCTACGACTACCAGCTGATCTCGCCCGACGCGGGCACGTTCTGGTACCACCCGCATTGCATGACCATGGACCAGATGGCGCTGGGCCTAACAGGTATCCTCGTGGTCGAAGAGGACACCGACCCCGGCTTTGACGCAGAGATCCCGCTGACGCTGAAGGATTTCCGCCTCGATGGTCAGGGTGCGTGGATCGATCTTTGGACCGCGCGGGGTGCCGCGCGCGGCGGCACCATCGGCACGGTGATGACCACCAATTGGCAGGTGGAGCCGCGCTACACCGCCCCTGCCGGCGGGTTGGTGCGCCTGCGCGTGGCCGCCACGGACACCACACGCACCTACAAACTGTTTCTGCCCGACACCCCTGCGCGCATCATCGCGCTCGACGGTCACCCGCTGCCCGCACTGGTGGACATGCCCCAGGCCAAGGAACAGGCGATCCGCCTCGGCCCCGGCCAGCGCGCCGACATCGCCGTGCTGATGCCGCAGACCGAAGGGCAGCGCGTCACGCTCATGACCGATGCGCCGGGCGCGCCGCGCACTTTGGCCCAGATCACTGCCACAGGTGCCGCGGAAAACCGCGCGCTGGCGGATCTTGCGCCGCTGCCGCCAAACCCAGTGCCCGAGCCCGACCTGGCCACCGCAAGGCGCGAAGAGTTTGTCTTTGGCTGGTCACCCGAAGGCAATGAGCCCAATAACGGCCTCTGCGGTACGCTGCCTTACACCTTCTGGTCGATCAACCGCACCCCCTGGCCTGGCGACGCTGCACCGGGCACCGGCCCATTGGCCACCTTCCAGCCGGGTGAAAGCGTCATCCTGCGCCTGCGCAATGAAAGCCCCACCGCGCATCCCATCCACCTGCACGGCCTCGCCTTCAAACCCATCGCGTCCAACAAACGCAAACTGCCGCCGCACTGGACCGACACCGTCATGCTCGAACGCGAGGAAACCGTCGACATCGCCTTTGTCGCCGACAATCCCGGCGATTGGGCCTTTCACTGCCACATCATCGAACACCAGAAAACCGGCCTCGCCGGGTTCATCCGGGTTTTGGATGGATAGCGCCGCGCATCTGGGATAGCGTGCGGCTCAGGTGACCCAAAGGCCTGCAAACCGTTGAAAATCTCCTCCCGTCTTCCCCTGACATCGCTGTTTTTCAAACACTGGGCGCCGGATGATACCGAGGTGGGGATTGTCGTGGCCAAAGCGGCCTTTTCGCTGTGCGACGATGGCCTCTGGCGCGCCACCGACGCGCCCGATCTGCAATTCGAGGATCTTTACACCGACGATCCCGCCACCAGCCCGCTGGAGCAGGAACAAGACATCGCCCCGGCCAAGATGGGCACCGATCTGACCATCCGCGCAATCGCCCGCGCCCGCGACGGGCAGGCCCGCACCGACTGGCCGGTGCGCGTCGAAATCCCCGACCGGCTGACCTATGAATTTCAGGTCCGCGGCCCGTCCTACTGGACGCGCAAACGGCTCAAGGGGTGGCAGCGCACCGCACCCGAATTGGTCAACGAGGTGCCCATCGACTACAGCCTAGCCTTTGGCGGCGCCGCACCGGGCCCGGACGACGCGGTGATCTATCACGAATTTAACCCCGCCGGCCGCGGTTTCTGCACCAAAGAGCTGCTCGATCAGGGCGAGGATATCCCATGCGCCCAAATTGGCCTGTTGGGCGAGTTTATGACCACCGACCCGCTCACCCCCATGAGCGTCGAAGGCTTGGGTCCCATCGCCAAATCCTGGCTGCCCCGCCGGGCCGAGGCGGGCACATTCGATGACGCGTGGAAAGACACCCGCCACCCGCGCATGCCGCTGGATTACAGCGTTGGCTTCTGGAACGCCGCGCCACGCGGGCTGCAGCTTGACCCGCCCCTGCGCGGGGATGAGCTGATCTCGGTCGCGGGGCTGACGCAAAGCGGTGCGCTTGTGCACGCGCAACTGCCCGGCGTGGCTTGCGCTGTGCATCTGATGGGCGACACGTCCGCGCAGGTGCCCATGTTCCTCGACACGGTCGACTTCGACGCCCGCCCCGAGGATCCTTATGACCACCGCCTGCACTTGATCTGGCGCGCCAGCGTGGTCACACCTGACCTGTATCAAACCGCTGAGATCGTCAGCGACAAACTGGAGGGTTAGCGATGGAATTTTCCGCAGCACGCCACAGCGGCAAAGCCGCCAAGATTGTCTGCCTCGCCCCCGATGTCTGCCTGACGCCCATGGGCAATTCGATTGTGCCCATCCCCTACATGATCATCTCTGATCTGGCATGGTCCGTGACCAACGTCAAAAGCACCATCCTCACCGACCAAGAAGCCTTCACGATGGCCAGCCGCACCGACAAGGTTGTGGGCGATGAACCGGGCAGCAAGGGCGGCGTGAAATCCGGCGTCAACAAAGGCTACTGCCGCCCCATCTCCAAGAAAACCAACGTCTTTGTCGAAGGCCGCGAGCTTATCCAGAACGACAACCTTTACGACATGAATTGCAACGGTCCCAACGGGCCGGGCAATACCGTCGGCAAACTGGTCTATTTTGAATAGGTGGCTAGCACCTGCACGAAGCCGCTGCCAGGCGGTGCCAAGCTGGTCCCTGTCCTGCCAACACCCGCCTGCAGGCCGCGTGCGCTAAACGGGTTTGGCGCCTAGGGGCCGCTCGTCAGCGGCAGGCGCGGCATGATCAGCGTCGTCGCGCAGGGCGGGAACGTATGGTAAAGGCCACTCGCCAGCAGGATCCGCGCAAAGCCGACGGTCTCTTGGAGCAGATCGTTCACAAACGGTTCCGCCACGGTGTTCAGATAGGTGGTGTTGCCAAGCTCCAGCCGCGGTGTCGGGCCGCCATTTGTAAACGCCTCTAACGCGTCGGCCATGAAACTGTCGGGCAGGGCGAAACTGTCCTGGATCGCCGACAGTTCGCGCAGCTGGTTGGAGTTCATCGGTGTCCCACCACCCAGACCGCGCAGCAGGTGGTCGATGAAATTCTGCACGAAATTTCGCACCGATGTAGCCCGGTCCAGATGCGCGCTGATGGCTTGCATATTGGGCAAGGTGCTGCCGGCAAAGGCGGCCGCCTGCGAAAGCGGGAACAGCACCGGCAAGGGCTGACCGTAGGGCGCGTATTCCATGCTAAGCGAGGCCAGGATCATCGCTCCCGGACTGATGCCGGGCACCGATGCAGGGGTCGGCACAGGCGGCGGCATTTCCTGATTGCCCAGCTTCAACAGCGGGTTGAGGATCGGCACGATCTGCGCCTGCAGCGAGTTCAGCAGCTCGTCTTTGACGTGTTCGAGCCGCGTGGGCACCTCGTTGGCCATGCTCTTGGTGCCGCCGGCGCGCTGCGCGGTGTTCTCGTGAAGCCCGGCAGGGTTGTAGCCGCGCACATGCACCTTGAGGTCGTCAAATTCGCTCATGGCGCGGATGCGGATACCCGCGCATGTGGCCAGACCGCCGCCCAGCGAATGGCCGGTGATGATCAGCCGCCCGCCATGTTCGTTTTTGGCCTGCCGCGCGGCCTGTTCGGCAAAGAGCCTTGCACTGCGGTATTGCGACGTCTCGGTGCCCAGCCCTTGGGCGAAATCCACCGTCCAGTCGCCGCGTGTGCCGTAAAACAGCGATGCGTCCAGCCGCCAGTCCAGCTCGAAATCCACGTCCCAGGGCCAGTTGGGCACGTCGATCACAAAGGTTTCCTGCCCGCGGTCGCCGCTGAACAACTGCGCTTCGGTCAGGCCTGGTGCCGCGCGCATCTCGGCCATGGTCTTGCCCGCGATGTCCGGGTCGGGCGAAAAGGTATAGTCGAACTCAAACGGGTCGGGGTCCACGTCACCGCCGCCACCGGGCGGCACGTTGACAAAAGGATCAAACCGCCCGCGCAGGCAGATGCCCAGATTGTCAAAATCACCGTGCGGCCCGCCCTCTCCGTCGCTGCCGCGAAACACGAGGACCGGCGGGCAGCCATCCGGCCCGCATTCGGCCCCAGTGGGCACAAAATAGCCGCACTGAAAGCCGTCATCATGCTCTTCGCGCCACAGCTCCTGCCAGTCCTGATGCGCGATGTCCCAATAGGGCTGGATGCTGGCATGCAGCGCGCTGCGCGGCGTGCGGTACATCCGGAATGTGAGCAAACCGGCCTTGAGGATGCAGGTCTCCGAAATCTCATCGCCGCAGATGATGGTGGTGTCATTCATCCCAGCGCTGCGTGCCCCACTGGGTGTCAGAAGACAAAAGCTGTGTCGGATCGTCTGCCGCACTGCGCACCTGTCCAGGGGCCAGGAAAAACCCGACCTCCACGTCCGACAGGTCTTCTTCGAGCAGCGCGCTGATCATCGGCGTCGGCTCCAGCTCCAGCGCGGGCAACAGCGCGGCCAGCGCCTTTTGCACGCCCCAGGCCGCTCGGTCCCGCGCTGGGCCCGACCCGCCTTGTAGGACATTGCCAATGCCCAGCTCGTACTCATCGAGAAACGCGCTGTGCTGGTCCGCTGTCCCCGGCTTGGCCAGCCCGGCTTCGGCAATGCGAAACAGCTTTTCGCTCGCAGTCAGGGTGACATTGGCGTTCAACGCAAAAAACGATGGCCACTGACTGTCGCGCGGCTTTCCGCCCAGCACCACTTGCGCACCGTGCCACGGATCGGTGCCCGCCTCCAGCAGCCTCAACATCGCCTCAAGATTCATGGGATCGGCCGAGACCAGCAAATTGCCCGTGGACCCGTGCAAGGCATTGGCCGCATTTGGATCGCCCCCGGCACCCAGCCACAGATCAAGGAACGCCACCCCTTGGGAAAAGTCGGGCCACCACACCGGCGGATTGGCCACCGTCTTCATCTGCACGGCGAGATACGCAATTTCGTTGTCGTTGAAAAACGGGTCCGCGCCCGCGGCAATCAGCACCCGCGCAGCGTCAAGGTTGCGCGCGGTGACCGCCTCGCGCAGCAGGGTAAAGCCGTACTCTGGCGCCTGCCGCGGGGCCACTTGGCCGTAGCTGCGGTTGATCTCCCCGGCGGCCAGTTTGGCCACGTCGTCGGGCGCTGGTGTCTGACCCCGCGCGATGTCGCGGGCCAGCTCTTGCACGGGCTCCGAAGCGCCTTCAAATCGTTGCATAGTTTGTTCCAAATGCTGCGCCAAAACGATGCCCGCAGGGGGTAGAGGCATGGCGTCCAGCGTGGCCGGGCCCGCATGCACAATGCCCACTGCAACGGTCCATGCCACACACGCGCCCGCCACGCGCGGTGCCATTGACTTGATGCCCCATACCCGTCTGCCCATCAGTTGATCTTGACCACGGTGCCTTTGATGTGGGTCTTGTCGCTGGACGAGGTCAGAAGCTTCACGCCGTTGACGGTGATCGTGCCATTAGATTCCAGCCGCAGGCTCGCCGACCCGCACACCAACTCGATGTAATCGGCGGCCCTGATCTGCGCATAGGTGCCTGCCGATAGCTCGTATTCGCCCTTTTCGGTCACGATCTTTTTGTGCTTGGTGACCTGCTCATCATGAAACCCCATGATGGTCTGGACCTTGTTTTCCTCCACCGACACGGTCAGCGTGCCGCTGCCGGGGTTCGATCCCGCCTTGCCGAACCGTGGACCTACAGGACCGATGCCCTGGGTCAGCATGTCAGCGCCAGAGGGCGTTACTTTGCCGGTGTTGCCCGGGCCCACGCGCACCTCCATGTTGCCGTCGACCAACTGCAACAGGTTGTTACCGATCTCGCTGGCCTTGTCATGGCCGACCGACTCCACCTTGTTGACGTTCACCCGCTCAGTCTGGTTGTTCTCGATCTTGCTGTTGCGGTCTTTTTGCGCGTGCACAAAGATCTCTTCCTCGCCCGCCTTGTCCTCAAAGCGCAGCTCGTTGAACCCCTCGCCCTGATGCGTGTCAGTCTTAAAGGTCGACCGCGTCTTGTGCTGCGGCAGCTTGTAGGGGACGTCGTTTTTGCCGTTGTAGACACAGCCGGTGACGATGGGTTTGTCGGGGTCGCCTTCGAGAAACTCGACAATCACCTCCATCCCGATGCGCGGGATCACCATGCCACCCCAGCCCTTGGACGCCCAATTCTGGCTGACCCGGCAGCGCATCGAAATGGCGCTGTTCAGGTCCCAGTGAAAGCGGACCAGGATGCGGCCGTATTCATCGCAATCAATCTCGCCCGCGCCCACAACCGTGGCGGTCTGCGGGCCGTAGATGCGTGGCACCGGGGTGCTGCGTTCCGGCCGGAACGGCGCCTCAAAGGGCAGCATCACGTATTCGCCCAAATAGTCATCCTCATCCGCATCGTCGGTCTTGGATTTTGAGCCATAGCTTTGCGCCCGCAGCGTGTGCTGCGCCTTCAGGCAAACGAATTTCTCGCCTGTGGCGCCGGGGATCTTGTCCCCTTCAAGCGTCACAACCATCCCTGCGCCCAGGCTCAGCGTGTTGCCCCCGGCCAGCGTGCGCAGCGATTGACCGGCCTCGCCCTGCACCCGCCGGTCGACCATCTTGCCGCCTTCGCCGGCGTGCAAATAATCGCCCGGCCAGTCAAAGCTTTCGACATTGCCGTTCTGGTAGGGCGCGCCGCTCGACTGGTCGACCTCTTGCGACGCGGTGGGCGCCTTGAAGTTGTACTCGGTCAGCCGCACCACCCCGGTGGTGACCCGCGCCCCCACCGTCCAGCTGCGAAAATGCTCTTCATCCGAGGCGTGATTGCCCGCGGCACCGTAAAAGGGCCGCGCACCAACATCGTGATGCGCCCCGGCAAAATCGGTCAGGATCAGCGTGTGATTGCCCGCCGTATGCTGCCAGTGCCACGAGATGCCAAACCGCTCCATGATGCGGCGGCAGAAATCGGCATCGCTCTCGCCATATTGCACGGTGTATTCCAGCACCGGATAGCTGTCGAACAGCTCCATTTCGAACAGCGGCGCGCCCAAATGGCCGTAATCAGCAAACACCTGGCTCAAAATATCCGGCGCCGACAGGTCGTGGAAAATCCGCTGATTGCGCCGCAGCCCTGCGATGTGAAACCACGGGCGCAGCACAAACGCATAGCGGTTGCCGTTTTCCAGATTGCCCAGGCTCTGCGCCTCGCTCACCACGCCGTCGAAATACCGCGCCTCGCCTTGCGCGCATTCGGCTGTGACCGTGGCATGCGTGCCCAGCAGATCGTTCAGGTCCAGATCCGGCCGGTCCGAGATTGCCTGCACGTGCCAAGCAAAGTCGCCCGACAGTGCTTCGGTGCCGTGCATCTTTTCGAAAAACAAGGTGTCGTCGCCCAGCACCGTCGAAAGCCGGGTGCGACGGTCAAGCTGAGTAAAAGGCGCATTCATAACGTAAAAACCAATGCATCACTGCGTTTACAACGCAAGCTAGTTGAGACGGGTAGGGCTGTCCACTCGCGAGATCGCCGCGGCCGCTGACGCTGGCCACGGGCGGAAAACCGCTTGGTTGCCGTGCGGTCGACAGCGACCCGTTGCCGATCGATGGCAGCCGCGTCTCTCCGCAGGCCACCGCGTGCGACCATCTCCCCCGACCAGCGCCGCGTGGCACGAGTGGACGTTTCGCGAAGGTCCACGCGGATGTCGGGTCACTTGCGTCGCTGCCGGCGGCTAGGCGATCAAATCATTAAAGAAAAGTGGACGTGCCCGCGAAAACGTTAACGCAAGCCAAGTCCTAACGCGGTCTTAACTGCCGCGCAGGGACAGTTTTGTACAAAACGAATGGGATTTTGAACAAAACCCCGAAGAGGCCCCGAAAAGGGGCTGATGAGGCACCCGCGTTTTGTACAAAACGCCGCCCATTTTGAACAAAACCACGCAATGCGGGCACCGTACGCCCCGTTAACACAAAAGCTGCCCCAGAGGGCGGCTTTCCAAATCGCGCTGCGGCAGGTTCAGAACCCGAGGCCGGCATACTTGTTTTTGAACTTCGAGACGCGGCCGCCGGTGTCGAGCAAACGCGCACCGCCGCCGGTCCAGGCCGGGTGCACCGACGGGTCGATATCAAGCGCCAGCTGGTCACCCTCAGCGCCCCAGGTCGACTTCATCTGCACCACGGTGCCGTCGGTCATCTTCACTTCGATGATGTGATAGTCGGGATGCGTATCGGCCTTCATGCCTTGGCTCCTTCGGACTTTTTCGGTTTGTAATTTGTGACTTCCGCGATCCGCGCCGACTTGCCGCGGCGGCTGCGCAGATAGTAGAGCTTGGCCCGACGCACGCGCCCGCGGCGCACCACGGTGATGCTGTCGATGTTGGTGGAATACAGCGGAAACACCCGCTCCACGCCTTCGCCAAACGAAATTTTGCGTACGGTGAACGACCCGGCAATGCCAGCGCCATTGTTGCGCGCGATGCAAACGCCTTCGTAATTCTGCACCCGCGTCCGAGTGCCTTCGGTCACGCGAAAGCCTACGCGAATGGTGTCACCGGCTTTGAAGTCTGGGATGTCTTTCCCCAGGGCGGCAATCTGTTCCGCCTCCAACTGTGCGATCAGGTCCATTGACCTAGTCTCCTGATATTGCTCACGGTTTTTCCCGTGAAGGTGTTGTCGCGCCTCAGAGCTCTTGGTCTTCACCGGGTCCGCATGCGCGCCCGCCAGAGATCAGGTCACCGTTTCTGCTATGCACCCAGGGTGCCACCACATGTCGAAGCAAACATGCGCACTACCCAAGTGGTTCGAATCCGGATCAGATGCGAACGGGCTGCGTATAGGCGGGCGCTGCGGCGCGGTCAACTGTCCCGGCGCTTGTGCGCGTCCCACAGGTCCGGGCGGCGCGCGCTGGTCAGCGCCTCCGACTGCGCCTGCCGCCACTGCGCCACTTTGCCGTGATCGCCCGAGGTCAGTACCTCTGGGATCTCGCGGCCCTCCCAGAGGGCGGGCCGGGTGTAGTGCGGGTGTTCCAGCAGCCCCGCGCTGTGGCTTTCGTCTACTGCACTTTCAGCATTGCCCAACACGCCCGGCAGCAATCGCACTGTGGCATCCAACATCGCCTGCGCTGCGATCTCACCGCCCGTCATGACAAAATCGCCCAGTGAGACTTCGGTCACGTCCCAATGCTCAAGTACCCGCTCATCAACCCCTTCAAACCGCCCGCACAGCATCGTCACCCCGTCGCATCGCGCCAGATCCCGCGCCATCGCGTGATCAAACCGCCGCCCCCGCGGCGACAGGTAGAGGATCGGCCAACGCCCGCGAGCGTGGCCCTGTGCTTCGGCGATTGCGGCACCGACCACGTCGGCACGCAGCACCATTCCAGCGCCGCCACCCGCGGGCGTGTCATCGACGTTGCGATGCTTGCCCAGGCCATGCGCGCGTAGGTCGTGCGTGTGCAACTGCCAGCGCCCTTCGTGCAATGCCTTGCCCGTCAGCGACGCACCCAGAACGCCCGGAAAAGCCTCTGGAAACAGCGTGATCACCCGCGCCTGAAACACCCCCACCAGGTCCGCCGCCTCGTCCATCAGCGAGGTGGGTTTCAGCGTCGGGCGGATTGCCTTGCGGCCATGCGATTTCGGGGTGTTGTCTGTCACGCGCAGATGTCCTCGGCCCAGTTAGACCACTCAGCGCGGGCGGTGCACATGGGCGCTTTGGATCAGACCAAAGGCCAACATCAGCACCAGCATCGCCGACCCGCCATAGCTGACCAGCGGCAACGGCACGCCGACCACGGGCGCCAGCCCCATGACCATCGACATGTTCACGGCAAAGAACAAAAAGAAGTTCAGCGCGATGCCAAGTGTCAGGAGCGACGAGAACCGGTCCTTGTTGGCCAGTGCAGTGGCCACGCAAAACAGGATGATCAGAGCGTAAAGGACCAGCAGCGAAAACGCCCCGATAAACCCGAACTCTTCGGCCAGCGTGGTAAAGATAAAATCAGTGTGTTTTTCAGGCAGAAAGTTCAACCGGCTTTGCGTGCCCTGCATAAACCCGCGGCCCGTCCAGCCGCCTGACCCCAGCGCGATCTTGGATTGCGTGATGTGATAGCCCGCGCCCAGAGGATCGCTTGAGGGGTCAAGGAAGGTGTCGATGCGCCGGTATTGGTAGTCTTGTAGCAATTGCCAGCCCGTGCCACGCGACTGGAACACCGCCGTGATCAGACCCACGCCCGAGGCGATGACAGCCGCGAAATAGGCCCAGTGCACGCCGGCCAAAAACATCAGCCCGCCGCCCGCCGCAAGCAGCAGGATCGAGGTGCCTAGATCGGGCTGTCGCAGCACCAAAAACACCGGCAAGATGATCAGCAGGACCGGGATCAGCACCCATATCGGCTTGGATTTGCGATGGCTGGGCAACCAATCGTAGTAAGCGGCCAGGATCAGCACCAGGCTGACTTTCATCAGTTCCGAGGGTTGCAAGCGCATAAACCCAAGGTCGATCCACCGCTGCGCGCCCATGCCGACCGAGCCGAAAAACTCAACCCCTACCAGCAAAAGAAGCGTGCCCGCATAGGCCACGCCCGCCATGTTGCGCCAGAACCAGATGGGCACGACGGCCACGATCAGCATCAGCACAAAGCCCATGATAAACCGCTTCATCTGCGGTTCGGCCCAGGGCGTGATCGATCCGCCCGCGACGGAGTACAGCATCAGGAACCCGATGCCCGCCACCGCCGCCAGCAAAATTGCCAGCGGCCAGTTCAGATACAGGATCTTGCGCGGCCCAGTTGGGACGTATTTGACGGTGTATTCAAGATAGCTCACGCCTGATCGCTCCCGTCGATATCGGCCACCGGCTGCACGTCGCGCAGCACACGCTGTTGTTCGCGGATGCGAGCGCGGTCTTTGGGCGGGTAGGCGTCGACCGGAGGTGCGTCGCCATAAAGCGCTTGCAGCGTGATGTCGCGCGCGATGGGGGCCGCGGCCGTTGATCCGCCGCCGCCATGTTCCACAATCACCGAGACGGCGTAACGCGGGTTATCATAGGGCGCGTAGTTCACAAACAGCGCATGATCACGCCGTTCCCAGGGCAGGTCCTGGTTGCGGATCACGCCGCGCGCACGTTCGGCGGCGGTGATGTTGCGGACCTGGCTGGTGCCGGTCTTGCCGGCGATGCGGTTCTGGTCGTCTATGACCCGGCTGCCATAGGCGGTGCCCCGCCGGTCGTTGACCACGTCATACATCGCCCGCCGCATCTTGGAGAGGTTGCTTGCGTTCAGCCCCATGTCCGCCCCGCCGCGCGACGGCTGTTCGACCCCGTCCACCGACTTGATCAGCCGCGGGCTCACACTGCGCCCGGTGGCCAGACGCGCGGTCATCACCGCGAGTTGCAAGGGTGAGGCGAGCAGGAACCCTTGGCCGATAGAGGCGTTGACCGTATCGCCGATTACCCAATCCGCACCGCGGGTTTCCAGCTTCCATTTCTTGGTTGGGGTCAGCCCGCGCGCCACCGCTGACATCGGCACGTCGTGGCGCACCCCCAGACCAAAGCGGCGCGCCATCGCGCTGATCTTTTCGATCCCGACCTTCACCGCGAGATCGTAATAGTAGACATCGCAGGACTGTTTCAGCGAGTTTTGCAGATCGACCCAGCCGTGACCCGCCCGTTTCCAGCAGTGAAACTTGCGGCCCGAAACCTCCAGATGCCCGGGGCAATAGACCGTTTCATCGGGGCTGATCAGCCCCTCTTCGAGCGCGGCCATGGCGGTGATCATCTTGAAGGTCGAGCCGGGCGGGTAGGTCCCTTGTACCGATTTTGACGCCAGCGGGCGATATTTGTTGTCGGTCAGCGTGGCATAGTCCCGGGTCGAGATGCCGCGCACAAACAGGTTCGGGTCATAGGTCGGTGACGAGGCGATGGCGACCAGATCGCCGCTTTCGACATCCATGATCACCGCGCTGGCGCTTTGCTCGCCCAGCCGGGCTTGCACGTAGCTTTGCAGTTTGGCGTCGATGGTCAGTTGCAGGTCGGTGCCGGGGATGCCCTCGCGCCGGTCCAGCTCGCGCATGACGCGGCCTGCGGCGTTGACCTCGACCCGGCGGGCACCGGCTTTGCCGCGCAGGTTGTCTTCCAGCTTGGTCTCGACCCCGACCTTACCGATCTGGAACCGCGGGATGCGCAAGAGCTGATCGGGATCTTCGATCCGCGCGAGGTCAAAGTCGCTGACCGGCCCGACATAGCCCAGCACGTGGGCAAAATCGGACCCGCGCGGATAGACGCGGCTCAGCCCAACTTCGGGCGTAATGCCGGGCAGGGCAGGGGCGTTGACGGACACGCGGGACAGATCCTCCCAACTGACCTCATCGGTGACGGTCACCGGCAAGAACGGGGGGGAGCGCTGGATCTCAGCCCGGGCCCGTTCCAAGGCCTCGTCATCCAGTGCCACCACGTCGCCCAAGCGTGCCAGCACCGCGTCCACGTCGCCTGCATCCTCGCGCACGATGACCACGCGGTAGCTGGGCACATTGCGTGCCAGCGGCACGCCGTTGCGGTCAAAGACCTCACCGCGGGACGGCGGGATCAAACGGATGTTGATGCGGTTTTCTTCGGCCAGAAGACGGAACTGGTCCGCCTGATCCACTTGCAGATACTGCATCCGCACGCCCAGCCCGGCGACAAAGGCGAGCTGCACGCCGCCCAGGATCGCGGCCCGGCGGCTGACCAACCGGTGGCCTGCCTCGATATCCACGCGCGGCCGTCTCAAACCCGCGCGCCTGTTCCGTCGAAATCACCGGGCGCCAATTTGCGCACGCCCATGAGCGCGTGGGTGATTGCGACAACCACGGGATAGGCCAAAACGGTGGCTGTGATCTGGATCGCCGAGGGCAGCAACGCCGGCATGTCGATCAGGAAAATGGCCAGCGCCACGCGGTAACTGATGCCCACGACGATGATCCATGCCGCTGCCGCAATCAGCTCGCTCGACAGGGTCGCGTCGCGCAATGAACGGGCGCGCAACTGCATCTGAGTGCACGCGACCAGAGCCAGTGCGGCCCACAGCCCGGGCGGGCGCTGTAACAGCAGATCGGCCATCAGGAACACCGCGGCCAGCAGGGGCGCAGGCACGTAGTCGGGCCGCCGCACCGACCACGCCAGTGCAAAAGCCAGGATCAGGTCGGGCCAAATCCACCCGCCTGCCGCAGTTTGCAACGGCAACAGGTGGAAAAAGATCAGCGTGATCACCAGCGCAGTGAATGCAGTGCGCATGACCCACAGACGGGAGGCGGACGGCTCACTCATTCGCGGGCCTCCTGATCCTGCGCGACCAGCGCCGCGTTGCCGCCCAGCACGTTCGCGGTGTCAGATACCGGCTCGATCCCGTAGTGGCGCAAGACGCGTAGGAACTCGAGCCGTTCGAAATCCGCCGCCGGGCGCACGCGCAGCCGACCACCGGGATCTTCGGCCACCTGACCGATGAGCAGGCCCGCCGGGAACACGCCGCCGTCACCGCTGGTGATCACCAGATCACCGGGGCGCACCAGGTCGGGGTTTTCGAGAAAATCAATGGGCGGCGCGGCGGTGTTGTCGCCGGCGATGATCGCCTTTTGCCCTGACGGCTGGATCACCGCAGGCACCCGGCTGGAGGCATCGGTGACCATGATCACCCGCGCCGTATTCTGCGCCACGCCCGAGATGCGACCGACCAGGCCCAGCCCGTCCATGGTGGCCCAGCCTTCGACAATCCCGTCGCGCGCGCCCACGTTCAGCAGGACAGACTGGCGAAACGGCGACCCGCTGTCGGCTAGCACGACGCCGGTGATGTAGGTCAGCCGCGGGTCCAGCCGCACGTTGTTGAGATCGAGGAGCCGTGCGTTCTCCTGCTCCAACTGCAGGGCCGCTTCTTTCCAGGCCTCCATCTGGCGCAATTCACGCCGCAACTCGGCATTCTGTTCGGCGATGCGCCGGTAGCTCTGGAAATCGCGGAACAGGTTGATCGTGCCGGTCACCGGCGCCATGGCCCAGTCCATGTTGGGCACAATTGCATCAGTGACCTGCGCGCGAAAGCGTTCGACCCGCGGGCTGTCGATGCGCCACAGCAGGAACACGCCTGCCAGGCACAGGATCAGCACCGTGAGGATCAGCCGGCGCAGCGGCCCCCCATAGTCTACGCTGTTGCGGTCCTTGGCCAAGTCGTCAGCCCTCTTTCGAGTTGCGTCATGGTCTTTGATTTACGGTCGCAGGGCAAGGGTGCCCGGCAAGCGGCTCAACTGTCGTAGTCGATGGCGTGGCGCAGCTGTTTTTCGTACTCCAGCGCCTTGCCAGTGCCGAGGGCCACGCAGTTCAGGCTTTCGTCAGCGATGGACACCGCCAGGCCGGTCTGTTCGCGCAGCGCGAGGTCCAGATCACCCAGCAGCGCGCCTCCACCCGTTAGCATCACGCCACGGTCCACGATGTCGGCGGCCAGATCGGGCGGGGTGGTTTCCAGCGCGGTCATCACCGCCTCGCAGATCTGCTGCACCGGTTCGGCCAGCGCTTCGGCCACTTGTGCCTGCGTGATCTCGATCTCTTTGGGCACACCGTTCAAGAGATCGCGCCCGCGGATGTGCATCGACGTGCCGCGCCCGTCATCGGGCATGCGTGCCGTGCCTATGGACGTCTTGATCCGCTCGGCGGTGGTTTCACCCACCAGCAGGTTCTGCTGACGCCGCAGGTAGGAAATGATCGCCTCGTCCATCCGGTCGCCACCGACGCGCACGGACCGGGCGTAGACGATGTCGCCCAGGCTCAGCACGGCCACCTCGGTTGTCCCGCCGCCGATGTCGACAACCATGTTGCCGGTGGGATCGGTGATCGGCATGCCTGCCCCGATGGCCGCCGCGATGGGTTCTGCAATCAAACCCGCGCGCCGCGCACCCGCCGACAGCACCGACTGACGGATCGCGCGCTTTTCCACCGGCGTCGCTCCGTGCGGGACGCATACGATGATCTTGGGTTTGGAGAACGTGGAGCGTTTGTGCACCTTGCGGATGAAGTGCTTGATCATCTCTTCGGCGGTGTCAAAGTCTGCAATCACCCCTTCGCGCATTGGGCGGATCGCCTCGATGCTGCCGGGCGTGCGGCCCAGCATCAACTTGGCATCCTCGCCCACGGCCAGCACCTTTTTCACGCCGTCCTTGACATGGTAGGCGACCACCGACGGCTCGGACAGGATCACACCCTTGCCTTTGACGTAGACAAGCGTGTTGGCGGTCCCCAGATCAATCGCCATATCCGATGAAAAGAGCCCACCCAGATTTCCGAAAGTCGACATGCCCGCGCCCCAATTGTCGCGCCCGAGTCGGGCGTGGAGATTTGGCGCCTTATAGGGGCGCGCGGGACCGGATAAAAGGGGCCTGCGCCGCAGTCTTGCTGGCGCCAGATCGTTCAGCGGAACCGTGCCAATAGGTGCGAGCGTCGGCGCGGATCAAATTGTTCGGGCTCGGCCGTGGACGAGCATGGCAGCTGGTCATCCTCAATATTAGCGTCGTAAGACAGGAAGCCTTGGTTGCAAGAGCGGCAGACCGGCAGGAAGTGGGACGGGCGAGGTGTTTTGAGTGCGCGCCTAGACGGACCAATTCATATCGGTCACCAACAGATTGCCAAGCGCGTAACTTACACCCACCTGGTAGGTCCCCGAACCCAATCCTCCAGCCAAGCCGGAGAGAAGATCAACGCTGCCGCCGCGCTGAAACGTTAGATCCACGATTTCAGAGCCATTTTCTTGGAACATAAAGACTTGCGGCTGCTGTGACAGACTTGGCGATGCAGTGGTCAGCGACGCTGAACGGACAACGCGGTCCGGAACCGCGTTAAAAAAGAACCAATCAGCAAAGTTGCCGCGGCTGGCTAATAAGACAGCGTCAATCTGTGTGACCCCTAGCCGGATATTGCCCAAATCGTAAACGTGCTGCGTGGTGCAAAAATTGGAGAAATCACGAGCAAATGAGAAATGACCCGGGCGTACCGCGCTTTCATGTAAAATCAGTCGACGGTGGCTTGGGTCCGCAAAATACCACGGCAAGAGCCGCAAAAAGGCTCTTATAGCTGCGCCACAAACACACTTTGGGCGAAAACCGCGCAGCTAAGTGCGCGTCTGATGTGGCCGCGTTTTTGCAAATTGACCGCATCAGGCGTGTCGCGCACCTACGAAAAACGAACCGCGACGCCGCCGGTGGCAGACGTCGCGGTTGCACTCTACGCCGGTTTGCGCCTCCTCAACACGCCGAAGATCCCCAACCCGGCCAGCAGCATCGGTAACCCTGCGGGCAACGGCACCTGCGACACCGGTCCCACCTCGATCAGCATCGACCAACTGACGTTGAAGTCGCTCAAGGTGGTTCCTTCGCTTGTGTTGACAGAGAAAAAGTATTCGCCCGCGCCGATTGGCGACAGGGGAATATCAGTCAGTGCATTGATCGGGGCCAGCCCTACGGCAAGATCTGGAAACGGGAATGGGGTCAGCTCCGAGATTGTATATGCGAGTTTAAAGTCGTTGGGGCCGGTTCCCTCGAACTGACCGGCAAAGCCCACGATCTCGAGCCCGATGGGCACCGTCAGCTTGAAACTGTCCTGACGGTCGCCCCTGGCAGAGGCACCGCAGTCGATGTCCCCGAAGAAACTGATGCAAGACCCGTCAAACGTGCCAATGATGACATTTGTGCCCAGTCCCAGCGTGCCGATATTGGCATTGCTCTGTTGGGTGGCGCCGTCAAAATCACCGCTGGCAATCGCGCTGCTTTCAAAGATCTGCAGCGGTACCGCCGCCGCTGACGTTGAAAAACCGACGGCACATGCCAGCGCCGCAAATAAAAGACGCATAATCTGATCCTTTGAAATAAGTGTGCGGTTACACAGCCTGTCAGCCCGCGCAGCGTCAATCACCCGCAGAGGGTATGGCATGCGGAAACTGGCGCACAGGGGTAAAAACGCCGGTCGGTTGGGCCAACCGGCGCTGATCGTTCCCTCAGGCGTCTTTGTAACTCACCGATTTGGTGTCATAACCCACATCCGAGCGTTCGCGCCGGACCAGCAACCGGTTGAGCGCGCTGACATAGGCGCGGGCCGAGGCCACCACTGTGTCGGTGTCGGCTGATTGTCCGGTGACGATGCGGCCGTCTTCCTCCATGCGCACGCTGACGGTGGCTTGGGCATCGGTGCCCTCGGTCACGGCATGCACCTGGTAAAGCTGCAGGCGCGCATTGTGCGGAAACAGTGCCTTGACCGCGTTGAACGTCGCATCAACGGGCCCGTCACCGGTCTGCGTGGTCATGTGCCGTTCGCCGTCCACCTGCATCACCAGATCAGCGACCTGAGGACCTTCGGTGCCGCAGCGCACGGCGAGTTGTTCGATCCTGAGCCGCTCGTCTTCGCCGTCCGACGAGGTGCGCAAGAGCGCCACCAAATCGTCGTCGAAGACCTCCTTTTTGCGGTCGGCCAGTTCCTTGAACCGCACAAAGATGTCCTTGAGCTGGTTGTCGCCCACCTCGAACCCCAGCTCTTCGAGCTTGGCGCGCAACGCGGCGCGGCCTGAATGTTTGCCCAAGGGCAGGGAGGTACCGGTCAGGCCGACATCCTCGGGGCGCATGATCTCGAAGGTCTCGGCGTTTTTCAACATGCCGTCCTGGTGGATACCGCTTTCGTGTGCAAAGGCGTTTTTGCCCACGATGGCTTTGTTGAACTGCACCGGAAAACCGCTGACCGTGGCCACCCGGCGTGAAATGTTCATGATTTTGCGCGTGTCGATGCCGGTCTCAAACGGCATGATATCGCCGCGCACGCGCAGCGCCATCACCACCTCTTCGAGTGCGGTGTTGCCTGCGCGTTCGCCCAAGCCATTGATCGTGCATTCGATCTGCCGCGCGCCCGCCTCAACGGCGGCAAGGCTGTTGGCCGTGGCCATGCCCAGATCGTTGTGGCAGTGCGTGGCAAAGATAACCGCATCCGCGCCGGGCACATGTTCGATCAGCTTGGCGATCAGATCAGCGCTTTCGCGCGGGGCGGTGTAGCCCACGGTGTCGGGGATATTGATCGTTGTGGCGCCCGCTTTGATCGCGATCTCGACCACGCGGTAGAGATAGTCGATCTCGGTGCGGGTCGCGTCCATCGGCGACCATTGCACATTGTCACACAAGTTGCGCGCGTGGCTCACCGTTTGTTCGATCCGCTCGGCCATCTGGTCCATGTCGAGATTGGGAATGGCGCGGTGCAGCGGCGACGTCCCGATAAAGGTGTGGATACGCGGCTGGCGCGCGTGTTTCACCGCCTCCCAACAGCGGTCGATGTCGGGCAGCTGCGCCCGCGCCAGACCGCAGATCACCGCGTTCTGGCTGCGCTTGGCAATCTCGCTGACGGCGGCAAAGTCGCCTTCGGATGCGATGGGAAAGCCTGCTTCGATGATGTCCACGCCCATCTCGTCGAGCAGCTGGGCAATCTCAAGCTTTTCGTCGTGTGTCATGGTGGCGCCGGGGCTTTGCTCGCCGTCGCGCAGCGTGGTGTCAAAGATCACAACGCGGTCTTTTTGAATGCTGTCAGAGGTCATTTTGGATGTCTTTCGGATATCTGGTCCCAGTCGTGGCGCGCGAACTTACCTCTGAGCGGATGCGCCAACGGGCACGCTCAGAGGCGGACTAGGAGCAGGAGACCACGCAAAGCACCCGAGACGCGGCTCGGGGCAGGCAGGATATGTGCGTGCGTGGTCATTTGTGTCGTTATACCGCGAGTTTGACAGAAGGGAAGGCTGGAATTGCTGAGCGTGCGCGCTGTAGCAGATCGGCCCTCCGGGGGGAGTTTTTCTGGCAAGATGAAGTTGGACGAGATGTTTGGGTGGCTGATCGAGCCTGCGATTGCGGTTAATTTGGCGAAATGAAGCACGGGATTTTCGCGCGTGTTGATCTGCGGTTGGGGTCACCTAGCTGGCACTGCCATGGATGTGTTGATCATAGGCGCGTCGGGCGGGATCGGCTCGGCCTTGGCTGCCGCGCATGCGGGGCGCGGGGACCGGGTGACCGGGATATCGCGGTCAGCTAACGGGTTGGATGTCACGGATGAAGCCAGCGTGCGGGCAGCACTGGCCGGGCTTGGCCCGTTTGATCGGGTGATCGTAGCAACCGGCGCGCTGGAGATCGATGGGTCAGCACCCGAAAAGACCATCAAAGCGGTGTCTGCGCGCGCCATGCTCGATCAATACGCGCTGAATGCGGTGGGGCCGGCCCTGATCCTGGCGCATGCGCATGATCTGTTGCCGCGCGACAGGGCCTGTCAGTTTGCCGTGATGTCCGCACGCGTGGGCAGCATTGGCGACAACAAGATCGGCGGTTGGATCAGCTACCGCAGCGCCAAATCGGCGGTAAACCAAGTGGTTCGGACTGCAGCGATAGAGTTGGCCCGTACGCACAAGAACGCCGCGGTGGTGGCGTTGCACCCGGGCACGGTTGCGACCGCGTTCACCGAAAAATACCTGGGTCGGCATCCGTCGGTGCCGCCCGAGATTGCCGCGGGCAATCTGATGGCGGTGCTCGACGGGCTGGGCCCAGAGCATAGCGGGCAGTTTTTTGACTACAATGGTGCGGCGGTGCCGTGGTAGGCGTTACTGCGCCACGCAGGCCTCGAACCCGTCGATATCGCGCCGGTCGCTGATCTGCGGGGCGCAGGATGTCACCTGGGCAACGCACTCCATATCGAGCTTTGGGAATTGGCACGCGCTCATCGCGGCGAGCATGGCCGCCCCCGCGCGGTCTTCCCATTCGGCACCGGCCGGAACCCCCTCGAGCGTCAGGCCGAGGGCACGCGCCACGGGCAGGTCTGCACCGTCCATCGACCAGGTGGCGGTCACCGGGTCGGCGCCGTCGCGCGCGATCGCAAGGCTGACCGAGGGTGCGGCGAGGATGTCCGCCAATGTGCCCACCGGAACAGTGCCTTCGCCGTGCCACAGACGATCCCGCAGTGCCCGTCCATCGCGCCGGGCATATTCCACGATGCGGCCGGGTGCGGCGCGCGCCTCAATGGTTTTCGCTCGGAACCCCTCGGGCATCAGTACGGCGACCTCGCCGCTTGTTGGCACAGCGCCGACCGCGTCGGGCCAGGTAAAAAGCGCCATCACGCGGCCGCTGGGATTGCGGTAGAGGTGCAGGGCAAACCCGTCCGTTTCGACCCGCGCGACATCGGTGGTAAACCCGTCGAAAGGCTCGGTCCATCCGCGCTGAAACACCCACTCTGCCGCTGTGGCCATCTGCGCCCACACCAGCAGCGCGATGCTAGCTGCCGTCAGACAGCGCATCGTCGTCCCATGTGCCGCTGGCCTCTTCGCCGGTGGCAAAGCGCATGGTGCCTTCGCCCTGACGTTTGCCTGCTTTGAAGGCGCCCTCGTAGATGTCGCCATTGGCGTAGGTGGCGGTGCCGATCCCGTCGATCTCGCCTGCGGCCCATGCGCCCTCGTAGGCAAAGCCATCGGCCATCACCAGCGTGCCGGTGCCGTGGCGCTGACCATCGAGGAACTGACCCTCATAGACTGAGCCATCGGCGTAGCTGGTCTTGCCAACGCCGTGCCGTTTGCCGTCTTGCCACTCACCCTCATAGCGGTACCCGTCGGGGTAGGTGATCACGCCGGTGCCGTGGTTGCGCCCGTTGCGAAAGCCGCCCTCGTAGACCAGACCATCGGGATACACTGATCGGCCTTCGCCCTCCATCACGCCATCGACCCAGCCGCCCTCGTAGGTGACGCCGCCGGCAAGTGTGATCTTGCCCGTGCCATGCGCCAACCCGTCCGATACCGTGCCCTCATAAACCGCGCCATCGGGGTAGGTGACAGTGCCCGATCCAGCGATCATGCCGTCCTGCCAACTGCCCACATATTTGTAGCCGTCCGGGCCGGTCAGCGTGCCTTGGCCATTGCGCTGGTCACCCGAGAAGTTGCCCTCGTAGACGTCGCCATTGGCGTAAGTCACCTTGCCCTCGCCGGAGCGCTGGCCTTGATCGAAATTGCCCTCGTAAACGTCGCCATTGGATTGGGTCAGCGTGCCGGTGCCGTGGAAATTGCCGTCTTTCCAATTGCCCTCATAGACCAAGCCGTCGGCGGTGCGCAGTGTGCCCTCGCCATTGCGCACACCGTCGATGAGCGCGCCTTCGTACACGGTGCCATCGGCCTCGGTGATGGTGGCGATGCCGGTGTTTTGGCCATCGAGCCAATCGCCCTTGTATTCATAGCCATCCGGGGT
The DNA here is from genome assembly GCA_039026855.1 of Pseudomonadota bacterium. Taxonomy (GTDB): domain Bacteria; phylum Pseudomonadota; class Alphaproteobacteria; order Rhodobacterales; family Rhodobacteraceae; genus Tateyamaria. The sequence goes on from JBCCLL010000022.1 coordinate 22,302, forward strand.
CTGCATGACGCCTTTGCCGTGGTGTTTTCCATTGCGAAACTGGCCTTCATAGCGCACCCCGCTGGCATAGATCGCGACCCCGTCGCCGGTGATGGCGCCTGCGGCCCACTTGCCCTCATCGGTGCCGCCATCGGCATAGGTGATCTTGCCAAAACCGTCCGGTTTGCCCTTGGAAAATGTGCCTTCGTAGATGTGGCCGCTGGGAAAGGTGGCGATGCCCTCGCCCTTGATCTCGCCGTCGACCCACTCGCCGGAATACTCATAGCCATTGGGCAATTTGTAGGTGCCGATCCCGTGCTGGAGACCGCCGCGAAAGGTGCCTTCGTAGATGCCGCCATCGTCATATTGTTTGGTCTGCACCTGCGCCGATTGGGCCAGCGCGGGCGGGGCGACAAGGAGGCTTAGAGCGAGGGCAAAGATCAGTCCAGAGCGGAACATCAGACACCTTTCCAAGATACGATAACGAGAGGTTAGGTCAGGGGCGCGCAGGGGGCAACGGGTGCAGCCGAAATTCCGGGGTTTTTGGCGGATTGCGGGTTTGGGGCGACCTGAATGCAGCGTAAAATCGCGCGGGTCGGGCACGGAGCCGGGGCGTGGTCATGGCAGACTAGGCCACCCTGTGACGGCAAAGTGATATCGGGCCAGTGCGCGGGCCAAGTAGTGTCGCGCACGGCCGGAAAATCGCGCGGCATTTTTGATTGATCAAGGGGCAGATTGCGGCCAACGGCAGGGCGGGGCTGTGGTCGTCGAACCGGTTGGCGCGGTCCGAGGGGGTGGGGTGCGCCGGGTGCTTGGGGTGCATAGTTCGGTGCGGTAACGCCCCGCGCGTTGCGCGATTTTTTGCGTTTTGATCAAAACTAGGCGGGTTTTGTACAAAAGGGCACCGCCGCGTGGCGCTGGTTTGCGGGGCTTTTGCGGGTTTTGTTCAAACGCGCCCGGGTTTTGTACAAAACTCGCGCACGTCACGCGTTAGCAAACTGTTCATGAATGGCCCGCGTTAACCTTTGTACGTGGACGGTAACTTTTCCTTAATGCGCGCGCCGGCGGCTGATCCGCATCGAACCGCGCAGGCCCATGTCGCGCCAAGGGACGCGGGATCGCGCGGGCGGATCTTTTTTGCGCTCGCCTTGCAAACCGGTTGCGTGTTTGGTGCGCGCAGTTTGGCAACAAGAGGGCGGGACCGTCATGGTGGGTGAGACAGATCTGGACACGCTTTTGCGCAGCATGTCGGCGGAATTGGTCGACGGGCTCTATGTCTTTGCCACAGTGGCGGACGGGACGGTGCCCACGGGCCTCAACCCGAGGATGCAATTTCACGAGGCCGAGGGCCTGACGCTGATCGTGACGAAAGAGCAGGCGGATGCCGCTGGCCTGAGCTATGAGTTTCCTTGCCGGATGATCACGCTGAACGTGCATTCATCGCTGGCGGCGGTGGGTTTTTTGGCGCGGATCACAACGGCGCTGGCGCAGCACGACATGGGGGTCAATCCGGTTTCGGGGTTTTTCCATGACCACCTGTTTGTGCCCGATGGCCGGGAGCAGGACGCGCTGGCGGTTTTGGCGCAGTTGGCACAGCCGTCATAGTGTCGAGCCGGGCCGCAGCAGCGCTGTGCCCCGACCCACGGCGCGATGCGCGGGGCCTTGGGATAAACCTTTGCCGCAGCGCCTGGGCTGAGCACGCGTCTGACGCGCAGGTCGGCACCGACCGCCGCGCCTAGTAGACGTCTTTGCAATAGCGTCCGGCCACGCGCATGTCGGCGACATAGCGGGCGGCTGATTTCATGTCTGAGCCGAGACCGCGCGCGACGATGTCGAGCACGGTTTGTTCGACATCGGGCGCCATGCGCTTGGCATCGCCGCATAGGTAAAACGCGGCACCTGCCTCAAACGCAGCAAAAAGCGCATCGGCGTCCTCGCGCATGCGGTGTTGGACATAAACCTTATCGGCGCTGTCGCGCGAAAAGGCGGTGCGCAGATGGGTCAAGGCGCCCGAGCTTTGCAAGCCGGACAGCGTGTCGCGGTAGATGAAATCGTCGCGTTCGTGCCGGTCGCCGAAATAGAGCCATGTCTGGCCGCTGGCCTGCTGCGCCTGGCGTTCTTCGAGAAAGCCGATAAACGGTGCGATGCCGGTGCCGGGTCCGACCATGATCATCGGCGTCGCCGGATCATCGGGCAGGCGGAACCGTTTGTTGGGCACCATAAACAGGTCAACGGTCGCCCCCGGTTCGGTCAGATCGCATAGCATGGTCGAGGCGACGCCGTTATAGTCGCGATCCCGTTCGCTCCACCGCACCGCCGCCACGGTCAGATCGATCCGATCCGGCGCGGTCGCTGGCGTGGACGCGATGGAATAGGCGCGGTGCTGCAGCGGTTTGAGCAGGCTTAGCAAGATGTCGGCGTCTACCACCAGACGCGGATCACAGTTGAGAATGTCGATCACGTCCTTGCCCCAGCAAAATTCATCAATCGCCGCTTTGGAGTTTTTGGCGGTGATGTCGTTCAACTCGGGGTGGGTGATCACGCTGGATACAGCGCGCACAAACTCCATCGGCGGGCTAAAAATCTCAAACTTGCGGCGCAGCAGATCGCCGAGGGTGAGGTCATAGCCTTCGACCACGTCCGCCGCTGTGGCGCCAAGCCGCGCGAGCATCGCATCAACCAGGGCTGCGCTGTTGTGCGGGATCACCCCGATGGCGTCGCCTGCCGCGTAGGTAAGGCCGCTGCCCGAAATATCGAGCGAGATATGGTGGATCTGTTTGTCCGACCCAGGGCCTGACAGCCGGGTGTTCGAGATTAGCTTGGCCGGGAACGGCGCTTCGCGGGTCCAGCGTTTGACCTCGGGCTCTGGCGCGGGTTCGGGTTCGGGCAGCGGTGCGGCCGCTTCGGCTGGCGCGCCCTTTTTCTTGGGGATCGCCTGGTCAATCCAGGCTTCGGCGTCGCGTTCATAGTTCAGATCGCAGTCGACGCGGCGCAGGCGGCGGGTGGCGCCCAGCTCTTCGAGCTTTTGGTCGATGTCCTTGCCCGCCTGGCAGAACTGTTCATAGGCGGTGTCGCCCAGTGCCAGCACGCCGTAGGTCAGCCCGTCGAGCGGTGGTTCGTTGAACTCAAGCTCGTCCCAGAAGGTTTCGGCGTTGAACGGCATTTCGCCCTCGCCATAGGTGGCGATGACAACCAGCACGTCGTCCATCTCTTCGAGGTCTTCCATGGTCACCTCATCCAGCTCGGTGAGATTGACGTCATGGCCCCGTGCGCGCGCCATCTTGGCCGCGTTGCGGGCCACGTTTTCCGCCGTTCCGGTGACGGAGCCGAAGAGAATGTTCATGGGATGCCCTTTTCCAGATCTGGCTGGTCGGGCGGGGCACGGCAGCTGCGCTGCGGTGCATTTGGCTTGGCCAGGTGATGGGTTGAGCCCGCATGGGCGGGCCGCGTGCTGTCAGTTACAGTTGACACTCTGCCGCTTTGTGCGGCCGGGGTCAATTGTTTGGCGCGGTGCAGGCGACGCGGTTTGCGCAGGCTGGGCGCGGGAGCAGTGCGTCTTGCCGCTGCGGGTCTGTTTCGACACGGCCCACGCGGCTGAGAAGACGCGATGGCGGGCCATCGTCGCAAGCGCCGGAAACAGAGCCATTGTGCCTGCGCATCTCCTCCTGCATTCCGGTCATGCATAGCGCTTAAGACGCCTGCGGCCTGTGCCTAGTCCGTTTGGCGCGGGCCGATCAGCCACCATGTTTCAATGTTGCCGACACCTTTAACGTCGATCCTGCCCCGTTCGGCAAAGCTGTAGTCGTGTCTCAGCGCATCATAGGCCTGCTCGGTCACCTGAATGCGGCCCGGTTCGCCGTGGCTTTCCATGCGGCTGGCGGTGTTCACGGTCTGGCCCCAGACATCATAGAACAGCTTTTTGTTGCCGATCACCCCGGCGACCACCGGGCCTGCATGCAAGCCGATGCGCAGTTCCAGGCCTTCGGGAAATGCCTCTGACATGTCTTTGGCTGCACGCAGCATATCCAGCGCCATATTGGCGGCGCGGTGCGCGGGATCCCCGACCGGCGACGGCATGCCCGCCGCCACCATGTAGCTGTCGCCGATGGTCTTGATCTTTTCCAAGCCGTGCCGTTCTGCCAGTTGGTCAAAGACCGTGAAGACCCGGTTGAGAAAGTCGACCACCTGATCGGGCGGCAGTGCCGCGGCGCGCGGCGTGAAACCGACGATATCGGCAAAGAGCACCGCCACATTGGGCAGCTTGTCCGCGATTGTCTGGTCCGGCTCCAGTTTCAGCCGCGCGGCGATTTCCGATGGCAACAGGTTCAGCAACAAAGCCTCAGACCGGGCATATTCCGCTTCGAGCGCGCGTTCCGTCTTTTCCAGCAGGTAAAAGCCGCTGAGCGCAGTCAGATACATCGCGGCCTGCGTGGCGACGACATTCATGACAAAAAGGACATCGTCGGCGTTCAGTTCCGAATTTCGCAGGTTTTGCAGCGCCTCGGCGTAGCCCGTGCGCGCCGGTCCTGTCGCCCAGGGCACATAAAGCTCTGCAAAGAGAAACAGGGTCACCCCGGCCAGCGAGAACAGCAGCACCAGCCACTAGCGCGCGGCGCCAAGCGCGTAGAACATGTTCGCCGGAAACGCCATCAACAGGTAGTGCAGCCCGCTGCTTTGCCCGAAGGCCAGTTCGTTCAGGACCCACGCCAACATGGCAATCAGCAGGATCAAGGTCCTGACCACGACGTGGTCGCGAAAGCCAAAGAACCCGATGGCCAGCACCGCCAGCACGGTGGCATTTGCCATGATGCTCAGCCGCCATCCCGGGCAATCCCATTGCAGCATGTAGACAATGCCCAACAGGATGCCGATGGCGCTGACCGCGTAGATGATGTTGAGGGCGATCAGACGCTGTTTCAGTTTGGCGTGCAGGCCAAATGCGTCTGGCTGCTGTTGTGGTTGGTCTGTGGCGATCATGTTGCAGTCCCACCCAATGCGTGCGGGCCAAGTGTATCGCGCTGTGTGCCGGTCCGTCCAATGCGCCAGACGCAAAACCGCGCCACCCGCCCATTGCCGCACCCGCTTCCCTCTGGCGCACAGTCTGCTACATCACGCAACACACGCGACCGAGGATACGCCGCATGGCCGAGACATTCCGCATCACCCTGGCACAGCTGAACCCCGTGGTGGGCGATATCGCGGGCAACGCGGCCAAGGCGCGCGCGGCCTGGCAACAGGGCCGGGATGCGGGCGCGCAGCTGGTGGCGTTCCCGGAATTGTTCCTGTCGGGCTACAATGCGCAGGACCTGGTGCGCAAACCGGCCTTTCACAGTGCCTGCATGCAGGCCGCGCATGATCTGGCGGCCGAATGCGCCGACGGGCCCGCCCTGGCCATCGGTTGCCCCTGGGCCGAAGGGGCGGAGTTGTTCAATGCCTACCTGATCCTGAAGGGGGGCAAGATCGCGTCGCGCCAGCTCAAACATCATTTGCCCAATGACACCGTCTTTGACGAGGTGCGGATCTTTGACGCGGGCCCCCTGGGCGGGCCCTATTCGGTGGGCAACACGCGCATCGGATCGCCCATTTGCGAGGATGCCTGGCACGCCGACGTGGCCGAAACCCACGCCGAGACCGGGGCCGAGTTCCTGCTGGTGCCCAACGGCTCGCCCTATGACCGGGCCAAGTTTGACACCCGCCTGGGCCTGATGGTCGCGCGGGTGGTCGAAACCGGGCTGCCGCTGATCTACCTCAACATGGTGGGCGGGCAGGACGATCAGGTGTTTGACGGGTCGAGCTTTGCGCTCAATCCCGGTGGCGCGCTGGCCGCACAGCTGCCCTGTTTCGAAGAGGTTGTGACCCATCTCGACCTGACCCGCACCGATGCCGGCTGGCGCATCGAAGAGGGGCCCAGAGCGACGCGGCCCGACGCATGGGAACAGGACTACCGCGTGATGGTGCAGAGCTTGCGCGACTACTGCGCCAAGAGCGGCTTTGCCAAGGTGCTTCTGGGCATGTCTGGCGGCGTGGACTCCGCGCTGGTGGCCACGATCGCCGCTGACGCGCTGGGCCCCGACAACGTGCGCTGCGTCATGCTGCCGTCGGAATACACCTCTGAGCACAGCCTGGAAGACGCCAAAGCCTGCGCCACAGCACTGGGCTGTCACTATGACTATGTGCCCATCGCCGACACCCGCGCGGCGGTCACCGCGACCCTGGCGCCGCTCTTTGCCGGCACCAATGAGGGGCTAACCGAAGAAAACATCCAAAGCCGCATCCGCGGTCTGCTGCTGATGGCGCTGTCCAACAAATTTGGCGAGATGCTGCTGACCACGGGCAACAAGTCTGAGGTGGCAGTGGGCTATGCCACGATCTACGGCGACATGTCGGGCGGCTACAACCCGATCAAGGACCTCTACAAGACCCGCGTGTTTGAGACCTGCCGCTGGCGCAACGCGCATCACCGCCCGTGGATGCACGCGCCCGCGGGCGAGGTGATCCCGGCGCGCATCATCGCCAAACCGCCTTCGGCCGAGCTGCGCGAAGACCAAAAAGACAGCGACAGCCTGCCCGACTACCCCGAGCTTGACGCGATCCTTGAGATCCTGATCGACGAAGATGGCTCGATCGCCGATTGCGTCGCCGCGGGGTTTCAGGCCGATACCGCGCGCAAGGTCGAAAAGCTGGTGTACCTCAGCGAATACAAACGCTTCCAATCCGCCCCCGGCGCGCGGCTGACCCAACGCGCCTTCTGGCTCGACCGGCGCTATCCGATCGTGAACCGGTTCCGCGATAGCAGTGGCGCCAGCGGATAGAGCGTCGGCGCGGTTGGTAGAACGGCCCTCCGGGGGGGGATTTTTTTGAAACAGAGAAGGGTGTGGTGACGCCGTTGATCCCGGTTGGGTCAGGTCTGAGCGCGGGGCGTTTGGTTACACGAAACTTGGTTTGACCGCGGGGACATCGTTTTGCGGTGCGGGACATTCGTGCTGCGACAGTTTGGTCGCAGGGATAGAGCGTCGGCGCGGATGGCGGAACGGCCCTCCGGGGGAGATTTTTTTGAAACAGAGAAGGGTGTGGTAGTGAGGTGGTGCCGTGGGTTTTAGATTGGGTCAGCCTGCGGGTGGGGCGTTTGGTTAAACGAGACTTGGTTTGACCGCGGGGACACGTTTTGCGGTGCGGGACATTCGTGCTGCGACAGTTTGGTCGCAGGGATAGAGCGTCGGCGCGGATGGCGGAACGGCCCTCCGGGGGGGATTTTTTGAAACAGAGAAGGGTGTGGTGGTGATGTGTCGCCGCGGGCCTGAGGTTGGGTCAGCCTGCGGGCGGGGCGTATTTTTTGGTGCGCGACGTGCTTTGACCGCTGTGACTTGGTTTTGCGGCGTTTTCCCGCGCGGGCTGGTTCCCCGGGCCCGATAGGTGGGGCCGGGGAAGGGGACTGTGTCCGTTACAGCGTCAGCTGGTAGCTGTGCGGGATGTAGTGGAAGCCGTCGCCTGCTTTCTCCACAAACCCGAAGGCGGGCCAGGGCATGTGATAGCTGGTGAACGGCACGCCGTCCGTGGCCATCATGTCCAGCAAGCGGCGGCGGGTCGCGGCGGCGGCGGCCTTGTCCATGTCAAAGCGCACCTCCCAGTCGGGATAGCCCAGCGACCACACGAAGTGGTTGGCAAAATCTGCGCCCAGCATCAGTTGCGCGCCGTCGCTTTCGATCATGTAGACCATGTGGCCCGGCGTGTGGCCAAAGGCGGCCATCGCGGTGATACCCGAGGCGACGGATGCGCCGTCATCGACCATGGTGAATTTGTCCATCAGCGGGCGCACCACGCCGTCAAAGCGTTCGTTGCCCGCCCCGGCCCAGTGGTTCATCTCGATGGCTCCGGCGACATGTTCGGCATTGCCAAAGGTGGGCGTGCCGTCGGTTTGCAGCCCGCCGATGTGGTCACCGTGCATGTGCGTGATGATCACCTTGTCGACCTGATCGGCGGTATAACCCGCCGCCTCCAGCGCGCCCAGCGTGCCCGCCGGGTTCAGGCCGGTGTCAAACAGCACCAGTTCAGCGCCGGTGTTCACCACCACGGGGGTAAAGAAGAACTGCGCGGCATTGAGCGGCAGCTTGTTTTCGTTGGACACAGCTTCGAACGTTTCTTTGTCAACGTTCATGCCAAAGATCGATTGCGGGTCCTCGCGCACGGCGCTGCCGGCCAGCAGGTTGGTCACTTCGAACCCGCCCAGTGTGACGCGTTTGAAGTTGGCCTGGCTGGCGCCCAGCATCGGCGCCCCGGCGCGGGCGGGGGTGGCCAGGCTGGCAGCGACGGGCAGGGCAGCCGCCCCGGCAAGGGCGGCACGGCGGGAGATGGTTTTGGGCAACGGCATGTGTGATTTCCTCTGTCTCGGGGGCCACCACATAGCGCCCGCGCGCAATATGTCCGTTCATTGACGCGCGCGCCCCTGTTCATATTTGCGCGAGTGTGGGGTTTGGCGCGGGGAGATCCTGAGCGCTGTCGCGGGTGTTTCTGGCATCAAAATCGGTGCGTGAAACGCTCTGCGTCGGTGGATGTTGGGACGAGATCGGCTGCGCTCGCGAGCGAGGCAGGTGTCAGTAAACTCACTTTGGCAAAGAGGACCGGGCCGGGGAACGGAAGCGGCCTGAGGCACGGCACTGTTCGGTGTCGCATCGACGAGATATGAGCGATCGACGGGAGGAAACTGCAAAAGTGCGCACTTTGCCAGTCGTGCGCCCGCGATCATCAAATGGTGCTGCCTGCGCGGTCTGGTGTTGACGAGGGCGGTCTCACCGCGCCGATCAGAAGTGCCCATTTTGCAGGCAGGCGGTCCTGAATCGGGCGGCGGAGCCGTAAAATTCGCGACCGTTTTGTCATAAATCCTGTGGGCCATAGGGCCGCAGTTTTTCTAACCTGCTGAAAACGCGCGAAAAGTGGATCAAAAAGAGTGCGCTAACACATGTTGCGGGGTGTCAAACCCTCTGCTACATCCCCCCTGATTTTCGCGCCTCCCCGCTCGCGGTCGGCGCACACACGTCTTCGGGGCACCAATGCGTGCGGGGAACCCGGGGCCAGACATCGAAAGGGTGGACGTGTCCGAACCAGCTTCGATTTCAACAGGCATTGCGGCCCGTTACGCCACAGCCGTCTATGACCTCGCCAAGGAAGCACAAGCGATCAAGGATCTGGAAAACGATCTCGACACGCTCAGCACCGCCATCGCAGACAGCGCCGATTTCTCTGCCCTGATCCACTCGCCAGTCTATAGCCGTGAGGAACAAGGTGCCGCAATCACAGCCATCGCGAAGAAAGCTGGCCTGACCAGCTTGATGAGCAATACCTTGGCGCTGATGGCGGACAAGCGGCGCCTCTTCGTTGTGCCACAACTCATCGGGGCCTTGCGGGCGATCATCGCCGAAGACAAGGGCGAGCTGACGGCCGAGGTGACCTCGGCCAAGGCGCTGACCAAGACACAATCGGACAAACTCGCCAAGACGCTCAAGCAGCGCATGGGCAAGGATGTCACCATCACCGCATCCGTCGATGAAAGCCTCATCGGCGGACTAATTGTTAAAGTGGGCTCGAAGATGATCGACACCTCGATCCGCTCGCGGCTCGCCTCCCTCCAGAATGCAATGAAAGAGGTCGGATAAATGGGTATCCAAGCAGCAGAGATTTCTGCGATCCTGAAGGACCAGATCAAGAATTTCGGTCAGGAAGCAGAAGTGGCCGAAGTGGGCCGCGTGCTCTCGGTCGGGGACGGGATCGCCCGGGTCTACGGCCTCGACAATGTCCAAGCTGGTGAGATGGTCGAATTCCCCGGCGGCATCATGGGCATGGCGCTGAACCTCGAAAATGACAACGTGGGCGTGGTGATTTTCGGCTCGGACCGCGACATCAAAGAAGGCGACACCGTCAAGCGCACCAACGCGATTGTGGACGTGCCCACAGGCGACGCGCTGCTGGGCCGCGTGGTGGATGGTCTGGGCAACCCGCTTGACGGCAAGGGCCCGATTGAGACCGACACCCGTTCGGTGGCCGACGTCAAGGCGCCGGGCATCATCCCGCGCAAATCGGTGCACGAGCCGATGGCAACTGGCCTCAAGGCCGTGGACGCGATGATCCCGATCGGCCGCGGCCAGCGCGAGCTGATCATCGGCGACCGCCAGACCGGTAAAACCGCCGTGGCGCTGGACGCCATCCTGAACCAAAAATCCTACAACGACGCTGCGGGCGATGATGAGAGCAAGAAGCTCTACTGCGTCTACGTCGCCGTGGGTCAGAAGCGGTCGACCGTGGCGCAGTTAGTGAAGCGTCTCGAAGAGAGCGGCGCCATCGAATATTCGGTCGTCGTGGCCGCCACCGCATCGGACCCCGCGCCGATGCAGTTCCTGGCGCCTTATGCCGCCACAGCAATGGCGGAATACTTCCGCGATAATGGCCGTCACGCGCTGATCATCTATGATGACCTGTCCAAACAGGCCGTGGCCTACCGCCAGATGTCGCTGCTGCTGCGCCGCCCGCCGGGCCGCGAAGCCTATCCCGGCGACGTGTTCTACCTGCACTCGCGCCTGTTGGAACGCTCGGCCAAGCTGAACGAAGACAACGGCGCAGGCTCGCTGACCGCGCTGCCGATTATTGAGACTCAAGGCGGCGACGTGTCGGCCTTTATCCCGACCAACGTGATCTCGATCACCGACGGCCAGATCTTTCTTGAGACGGAACTGTTTTACCAGGGCATCCGGCCCGCCGTGAACACCGGTCTGTCAGTGTCGCGCGTGGGATCGAGCGCGCAGACCGACGCGATGTCGTCGGTGGCCGGTCCGGTGAAACTGTCGCTCGCCCAGTATCGCGAAATGGCCGCCTTTGCCCAGTTCGGCTCCGACCTCGACGCGGCCACCCAGCAGCTGCTCAACCGCGGCGCGCGCCTGACCGAGCTGATGAAACAGCCGCAATACGCCCCGCTCACCAATGCCGAGATTGTCTGCGTCATCTTTGCGGGCACCAACGGCTATCTCGACAACATCCCGGTGAACGAGGTGGGCAAGTACGAAACCGGCCTGCTCAACTACCTGCGCACGCAAAAGGCAGACTTCCTGGCGTGGATTTCGGACACGGATCCCAAGTTCAAGTCCGGCGAGAATGTCGACAAGATGAAAGAGGTGCTCGACGCCTTTGCCGCGACCTACGCGTAAGTTTAAGGAGACAGGCCCATGCCTTCTCTGAAGGACCTGAAAAACCGGATCGAGAGCGTGAAATCCACGCGCAAGATCACCAAGGCCATGCAGATGGTGGCCGCCGCGAAGCTGCGGCGGGCGCAGGAATCGGCCGAAATGGCCCGGCCCTATGCCGAGCGGTTCAATGCCGTGATGGCGGGGCTTGCCTCTGCCGCCGCAGGCTCGGACAGCGCGCCGAAACTGCTGTCTGGCACCGGCAGTGATCAGACCCACCTGCTGGTGGTGATGACGGCTGAACGCGGCCTCTGCGGTGGCTTTAACACCAACATAGCCAAGATCGCGCGCCAGAAGGCCACGGACCTCAAAGCCGCGGGCAAAACGGTGAAGATCGTCACCGTAGGCAAGAAGGGGCGCGACCAGCTCAAGCGTGACTTTGCCGACCACTTTGTCGGCCACATCGACATGACCGAGGTCAAGAATGTCGGCTATTCAGACGCGCAAAACGTGGCGCGCGACGTGCTGAACCGCTTTGATGCCGGTGAGTTTGACGTGGCGACCGTGTTCTATGCCAAGTTCCAGAACGTGGTGACACAGATCCCCACGGCACAGCAGATGATCCCGTTCGAAGTGCCCGCGGATTACGAGGCCGGCGACACGCTCTATGACTACGAACCGGACGAAGAGGCGATCCTTGCCGATCTTTTGCCGCGCGGCGTGGCCACGGCGATCTTTTCTGGCCTGCTGGAAAACGGTGCGTCTGAACAGGGCGCCCGGATGAGCGCTATGGACAACGCCACCCGCAACGCCGGCGAGATGATCGACAAACTGACCATCGAGTTCAACCGCTCACGCCAGGCCGTGATCACCAACGAGCTGATCGAAATCATTTCGGGTGCGGAGGCGCTGTAAAGAATGACCGAGGTGACCAACGATCTGATCTATGAGGTCCTCAAAAGCATGCAGTCCGATGTGTCGATTATCAAACGCGACGTCTCGGATCTCAAAGCCCGAGTGACAAGCCTCGAGATTGGTGTTGGTCATGTGCAGACATCCTTCGGCCAGTTGAATGGCCGCATGGACACAATGGACGTCCGGATTGACCGGATCGAAAAACGTCTCGGCTTGACCGAGTCCCCCAATCCAGCGGCTGAGTGAAGTCGAAAAAACGGAGAGAGCCAATGGCAAACGCTAAAGGTAAAATCACACAAGTCATCGGGGCCGTCGTTGACGTGCAATTTGATGATCACCTGCCGGAAATTCTGAACGCGCTGGAATGCGACAATAACGGGAACCGTCTGGTCCTCGAAGTGGCGCAGCACCTCGGTGAAAACACCGTCCGCACCATTGCGATGGACAGCTCAGAAGGTCTCGTGCGTGGCCAAGAGGTGACCGACACCGACGGCCCGATCCAGGTGCCTGTGGGCCCCAAAACGCTGGGCCGCATCCTGAACGTCGTGGGCGAGCCCGTGGACGAAGGTGGCCCGGTCGAAGCCGAGGAAAAGCGCCCGATCCACGCGCCTGCGCCTGAATTTGCCGAACAGTCGACAGAGTCCGAAATCCTCGTCACCGGCATCAAGGTCGTGGACCTGCTGGCGCCTTACTCCAAGGGCGGCAAGATCGGCCTCTTTGGCGGTGCCGGCGTGGGCAAAACCGTTCTGATCATGGAGTTGATCAACAACATCGCCAAAGTGCACTCGGGCTACTCGGTGTTCGCGGGCGTGGGTGAGCGGACGCGCGAGGGCAACGACCTTTACCACGAGATGATCGAATCGAACGTGATCAAGCCCGACAACCTCGAAGACAGCCAGGTGGCGCTGGTCTACGGCCAGATGAACGAACCGCCCGGAGCGCGTGCACGCGTGGCCCTGACCGGTCTGACGCTGGCCGAACAGTTCCGCGATGCCTCCGGCACCGACGTGTTGTTCTTTGTCGACAATATCTTCCGCTTTACCCAAGCCGGTTCCGAAGTGTCCGCTCTGCTGGGTCGTATCCCCTCGGCGGTGGGCTACCAGCCGACGCTGGCCACCGACATGGGCGCGATGCAGGAACGCATCACATCGACCAAATCTGGTTCGATCACCTCGATCCAGGCCGTCTACGTGCCCGCCGACGACCTCACCGACCCGGCCCCTGCGACCACCTTTGCGCACCTCGACGCGACAACCGTTCTGAGCCGTGCGATTTCGGAGCTGGGGATCTACCCGGCGGTGGACCCGCTCGACAGCTCCAGCCGTCTGATGGACCCGCAGATTGTGGGTGAAGAGCACTATGCCGTGGCCTCGGACGTGCAGCAGATCTTGCAGCGTTACAAATCGCTCCAGGACATCATCGCGATCCTCGGGATGGATGAATTGAGCGAAGAGGACAAGCTGACCGTGGCCCGCGCCCGCAAGATCCAGCGCTTCCTCAGCCAGCCCTTTGACGTGGCCAAGGTGTTCACCGGGTCGGACGGTGTGCAGGTCCCGCTCGAAGATACAATCGCATCGTTCAAAGCCGTTGTGGCCGGTGAGTACGACCACCTGCCTGAAGGTGCCTTCTACATGGTCGGCGGCATCGAAGAGGTGATCGCCAAAGCCGAGAAGATGGCCGCCGAAGCCGCCTAAGCCCAACCTGCGGTGCGCCGTAAAGGCGCACCCTACCGCGGGCCCCGTAGGATGTGCGCTCTGCGCGCACCGCCCCTCAAAGGAGACAGACATGCAATTTGATCTGGTATCCCCCGAACGCAGCCTCGCCTCGATGGAGGCCAGCGCTGTGCAGATCCCCGGTGCCGACGGCGACATGACTGTGATGGACGATCACGCCCCCACGATCACCACCCTGCGCCCCGGCCTGTTGCGCGTCGACGCCGGCGGTGAGCCGCGGGAGTTCGTGGTCACCGGCGGTTTTGCCGAGATCGGCGCCGCAGGCGTGTCTGTGCTGGCTGAATTGGCCGTGGCGCGTGCCGACATGACCCAAGAGCAGATGGACAGCATGGTGGGCGACGCCCAGGGCGCCTATGATCGCGCCAAGGACAGCGGCGGCAGCGTCGATGATGCGGCCAAGCTTTTGGCCGACATGATCGCGGTGGGCGCCGAGATCGGGCTGTCGACCAAGCAGCCCAACCTCTGACCCGGTCCGACACGGCATCTGGCGCATCGGCGTTGCGCGCGGCGCGTCACGTGCCCGTGTGCCCGTGCCCGCGTTTGTCGCCGGATCTTTCCGTGCGTCATCGCGCGCCTTTTGGTAAGGCTGGCGAAGCGTACCGCCGATTTCCATGAAACGACTGCGAAATCATCTCATCGGTGTGGATCAGGGGCATGTGATCCTGTTTTCCGATTTTGAGGACGGCGGAGAGATGTGGACCGGACGCGGCCAGCGCGAGCGCCGGCGCCGCGTCGCCTTTGCCGAACCGTTTCGCGCGGTGCCGTCGGTGCAGGTGTCGATCTCAATGTGGGACGTGGACACCGATACGCCTCTGCGCGCGGATATTTCTGCCGAAACTGTCACCGTAGATGGCTTTGATCTCGTCTTTCGCACTTGGGGCGACACCCGCGTGGCGCGCGTGCGCGCGGCGTGGCTGGCGCTGGGCGAGTTGCGGCAGGCGGATGAGTGGGATCTTTACTGATCTGATCCTGGCGCGTGTTGCGGATCGGCCCTCCGGGGGGAGTTTATTTGGCAAGATGAAGATGCGGGGTAGGGGTGCGGATTACGACCCGGCCCTCCGGGGGCGGTTTATCTGGCGAAATGAAGCAGGGGGCAGTGGGCTTGGATGATGTCCCGGCTTTCCGGGGGCAGTATTTTTGGCGAAATGAAGCGGGGGGCGGTGGATGTCGCAGGCGCGCTGCCGCTTTTGGGCCGCTTTTTGCGCCGGGTGAGCGCAGTGGTGCGGCGCTTGTTTGCGCAAGCTTGCGGCTTTAGGCTGCGTGCAGACCCCAAGAGGCGCGCATGGCATCCGAGCGGAACATTCTTCTCATCACCTTTGATGACGCGGTGGCGTTTTGGAAATACAAGCGGATGTTCGGGCAGGCGTTGCAGACGCCCAACCTTGATCGGATCTGTGCGCAGTCCACGGCCTTTCACGCCGCTTATACTCAAGCGCCGGTCTGTAGCCCGTCGCGGCAGTCTTTTCTGTCCGGGCTGACCCCGCACCAGACGGGGCTGACCATGCCGCGCAAAAACGTGTTTGATTATATCGACGCAGCCGCTTTTATGCCCACCCGGCTCAAGGACGCGGGGTTTTACACTTCGTCTGGCGGCAAGGGGATCGGCGGATTTCTCCCGCTTGAGGACGCTCAGCACGCGCGCATTTACAGCGACGAACCCAAGACCTTTCGCAAGGATTGGAAAGTGCCTGCTAGCATCAGCCGCGAATATGGCGGCTTTCGCGGCGGCAAAGCGACCATCGAGGACAAGCATGACCGCCGGTTCTACGACTTTCAGGCGTCGAAATCCGCGATCAGCTTTTTCCGCCGCTACAGCCGCGATCAGCCGTTTTTCCGGGAGGTAGGGTTTTATGGACCGCATGGGCCGTGGATCACCCCTGCGCGGTTCAAGGACATGTACGACCCAGAGGGGTTCATGCGACCGCGCGCCTGGGACGCGGGCCTGCCCACCAACCCCTATCTCGACCGCCATTTTGATGCCAATTTCGACTGCCCCAAGCCCGGCGTGTGGGCAAAAAGCGTGCGCAACTACTTTTCCGCCATGACCCATGTGGATCACCACCTGGGCCGGGTGTGGGACGCGCTCAAGGCGTCGCGGCATGCGGACCGCACGATTGTCATCATCACCTCGGATCACGGGCACCACCTGGGCGACCGCAACCGGTTTCGCAAGCACACGCTCTATGAGCAGGTGGCCAATGTGCCGCTGATCATCCACGACCCGGACCATCCGGTGCCGCAGGTGGTGACGGACCCGGTGGGGTTGATCGACATCGCGCCCACGGTGATGGACTACGCCGGTCTGCCCGCGCCCGCGGACTGGGTGGGGCGCAGCCTGCGGCCGCAGATGCAGCTTGAGCGCGCGCCCGACCGCGCCATCGCCACGGTACTGCGCGACAACTCGGCCATTCGCAAGGGCCGCTACCGGTTTATCCAGTACGAGGACCGCAGCACGCAGCTTTTTGATCTGGGCACCGACTGGTGGCAGGCGCATGACCTTGGGCCAGACCACCCGGCCTATGCCGAGATGGCGCAGGCGCATGCAGACACCTGCCGCAGCTACGGCTTTGACTCCAGCACGGTGACCCCGGTGGCCGAGGTGGCCTGACCGGATTCCCATCGCCCGCCAAAGCCGCTAGGCTGCCGCCAAACCCATCACAGGCCGCCATGACCCGTCCCCCCAACATCGTGCTTTTCACCTTTGACGACGCGGTGGCGATCTGGAACTACAAAGCCGTCTTTGGCGCCGCCCTGCACACGCCCAATTTCGACCGGATCTGCGCGCAGTCCACCGCGTTTCACGCCGCCTACTGCCAGGCGCCCATTTGCGGGCCGTCGCGCGCCTCGTTCATGTCGGGCAAGGCACCGCATGTGATCGGCCGGACCGAGCTGGGCAACAAGATCTTTGACACCGTCGATCCGCGCGACCTGTGGCCTTATCTGCTGAAACAGAACGGTTATTTCACCTCGTCGGGGGGCAAGATCACCCAAGGCTATGTACCGCTGCCGCCGGCCATCCACGAGGTGCTCTACTGCGACGCGCCCAAGAGATTTACCAAGGACAATTCGGTGCGTGCCGACATCTGCCGCGATTTTGGCGGGCTCTATGGCGGCAAAGGGATCACCTACCCGGATCACGATGACTGGTTTTACGACCATCAAAGCGCCAGCTCGGCCATCGACTTTTTCCACAGCTATGACCGCGATGCGCCGTTTTACCGTGAGGTCGGCTTTTTCGGGCCGCACAACCCGTGGATCACGCCGCAGCGGTTCAAAGAGATGTACGACCCGCGCCAGTTCTGCCAACCCGACGCCTGGGCGCAGGGGTTCGAAAGCAGCGCCTATCTGCCGCAAGATCACCCGCGCCAGTTCCCCACCCAAAAGCAGCGCTATTGGCGCAAGACGGTGCGCAATTATTTTTCGGCCATCAGTCATGCCGACCACAATCTGGGGCGCATGTGGGACGGGTTGAAATCCTCGCCCCATGCGGACACAACCGTGGTGATCATCGCCTCGGATCACGGGTTGCATTGCGGCGAACGCGGGCGGCACGGCAAATATACGCTCTATGAACAGGTGGCCAATGTGCCGCTGGTGCTGCACGACCCGACGCTGCCTGCAGCACAGGTGGTGGACGATCCGGTGGCGCTGATCGACATCGGACCCACGGTGATGGACTATGCCGGTTTGCCCGCGCTGGATAACTGCCCGGGCCGGTCGCTGCGGGACTACGCGCATGGCGCGCGCGATCCGGACCGGGCGGTGCCCACGGTGCGCGGTGGCAATGCCGGCATCCGGCGCGGGCGCTACCGCTTTAACCGTTACGAGGACGGCTCGACCGAGCTTTACGATCTGGCCCGCGACTGGTGGCAGACCCGCAACCTCGGGCCCGACCATCCCGCCTTTGCCGAGATGCAAGCCGCGCATCTGCAGACCTGCCGGCAATACGGCTTTGACCCGTTGGCGGCCAGTGCAGCGGCCTGAAGCGGCGGTTGCGGCTGCGGCGTATTGCGCGTTTCACTCAATCTCAACTTGCTGGCCGCAAAACCCGTCCCGTAAGCTGGCACAGCAGCACACAGGCCCCGCATGACCAAACCGCGCAACATCGTGCTCATCACCTTTGATGACGCCGTCGCCTTCTGGAAATACAAGGCGCTGTTCGGGCAGGCGTTGCACACGCCCAATCTCGACCGGATTTGCGCCCAATCGACCGCGTTTCACGCCGCCTATTGCCAATCGCCGATCTGCAGCCCGTCGAGGGCGTCGTTCATGTCCGGGCGTGCCCCGCACCAGACCGGCGTAACCGAGGCGGCCGCCCTGATCTTTGACCGCATCCCGCCCGAGGCGATGTGGCCTGCGACCCTGAAAAACCAGGGCTATTTCACCTCTTCGGGGGGCAAGATCATCCTCGGCTATGTCCCGCTTGAGGATCACATTCACCGCGTGCTCTACAGTGACAAACCCAAGTCGTTTCGCAAGGACTGGCGTGTGCCGCCCGAAATCAGAGTGTCGCTGGGCGGCCATCGCGGCGGGCAGGCCACCGTTGATCCGGCGCATGACACACGGTTTTACGATTTTCAGGCGTCGCGCTCGGCGATCCGCTTTTTCAACCGGTATCAGGGTGCGGCACCGTTTTACCGCGAGGTCGGCTTTTACGGCCCGCATGGGCCATGGATCACGCCGCTGCGGTTCAAAGAGATGTACGACCCCGCCCGTTTTGAAGAGCCTGCGGCGTGGGCAAACGGGTTCCAGGGCAGCGCGTATTCCGACGCCTTTGTCGACGCCACCCGGTTCCAGGGCGACCGCGACCACTGGCAGAAAAGCGTGCGCAACTATTTCTCTGCGCTCAGTCACGTGGACCACCATCTGGGCCGGGTATGGGACGGGCTCAAGGCGTCGGGGCATGGTGACGACACGGTGGTTATCATTGCCTCTGATCACGGGTTGCATCTGGGCGAACGCGGTCAGTTCCGCAAATACACGCTGTGGGAACAGGTGGCCAATGTGCCGCTGATCATCCACGACCCGCGCCAGCCGGTGGGCCAGGTGGTGTCCGACCCCGTGGCGCTGATCGACATCGGCCCCACGGTGATGGATTACGCGGGCCTGCCGCCGCCCGAGGGGTGCCCGGGCCGCAGCCTGCGCCCCTATTGCGACCTGGCTCGCGATCCTGACCGGGCGGTGCCCACCCTGCGCGGCGACAATGCCAGTATCCGCAAGGGACGCTACCGGTTTACCCGCTACGAGGATGGCTCGACCGAGCTTTACGATCTGGCCCGCGACTGGTGGCAGACCCGCAACCTCGGCACCGATCACCCGGCCCATGACGCGATGGCCGCCGCGCATCAGGCGTGCTGTGCCGACTACGGCTTTGACCCGCGTGCCGCCGATGCGGCGGCCTAGCGGGCGCACCCGGCCAGCCTATGGCACGAAACGCCGCAATTGACGCGCGCGCCTTTGCCCCGGTAGCCTTTGCGCATGCCGCGCGATGATTACGCCCTTGCCAGCTCCACGCCCACCCTTGCCAATCCGCAATGGTACCGCACCGTTGTCCCGCGCGAGGCGATCCGCGCCCTGATGCAAAAGGATGACCGCATCGCGGGCCGCGACGCGATTCTGTGGCTGGGGCTGTTGCTGCTGTCGGGCGGTATCGCCGCCGCGCTCTGGCCCAGTTGGTGGTCGCTGCCGTTTTGGTTTGTGTATGGCACGCTCTACGGCTCAGGGTCGGACGCGCGCTGGCACGAATGCGGCCACCGGACGGCGTTCAAGACGTCGTGGAAGAATGAGGTGATCTACCACATCGCCAGCTTCATGCTGCTGCGCAACCCGTATGTCTGGCGCGCCAGCCACGTGCGCCACCACACCGACACGATCATCGTGGGCCGCGACCCCGAGATCCAGGCCATGCGCCCGCCTGACCTGTTCAAGATGTGTCTGAACATCTTCAGCCTGCTGCACGGGCGTGACCAACTGGTGCGTATGGTGCTGCACGCGCGCGGCCGCCTACACCCGGACGAAGAAACTTATGTCCGCGATCAGGACCGGCCGCGCGTGTTCCGCGTCGCCCGCATCACGCTGGCGATCCACCTCGGCGCGGTGCTCTGGGCGGTGCTGGCGGCGTCATGGGTGCCGGCGCTGCTGATCGGGTTGCCCCATTTTTACGGCGCCTGGCAACGGGTGATGACCGGCACGCTGCAGCACCTCGGTATGGCCGAAAATGTGACCGACCACCGGCTGAACACCCGCACGGTGCACATGAACCTGATGCACCGGTTTCTCTACCTCAACATGAACTACCACGTGGAACACCACATGTTCACGATGGTGCCCTACTACAACCTGCCCAAACTGCACGCGCTGCTGGCCCACGATCTGCCCGCGCCCGACCGGTCCATCGGTGCGGCCTATCGGCGGCTCCTGCCGGTGCTCTGGCGCCAGTTGCGCTACAAAGATGCGGTGATTGTGCCCGACCTGCCGCCCACAGCGACGCCCTACCGTGCGGAGGTCGAAAAACTGCGTCCCCACGCGGTTTAATTTTTAATCGCTTAACCCTAAAAACACCGCCTGACGTTTACGTAAGGCCGAGCCACCCCGCGGGTCGGCGCGTGCACCAAGCTAATGCATGCGTCTGCTCAAAAGCGGCTATTCCGCCGCGTACATCCCGTCATAGATCGGGCTCAGCGTCTCGGCCTCAAACAGCGACGACACCGAGGTGCCGTGCCAGATGTTCAGGATCGCCTGCCCAAAGATCGGCGCGATGGGCACGATGCGGATGTTGGGCGCGGCTTTGACCGCCGCGGTGGGTTGGATCGTGTCTGTGATCACCAACGATTTCATCACCGACGCGCTGACCCGTTCGACCGCCGGGCCCGACAGCACCCCGTGCGAGATGTAGGAATGCACTTCCTTGGCGCCGTTTTCCAGGATCACCTCGGCCGCCTTGCACAAGGTACCGGCCGTGTCCGCGATGTCATCGACGATGATCGCGATCTTGTCCGTGACGTCGCCGATAATTGTCATCTCGGCCACCTCACCGGGGTTTTCGCGCCGCTTGTCCACGATCGCCAGCGGCGCGCCCAGACGTTTCGCCAGCTCGCGCGCCCGCGCCACGCCGCCCACATCCGGTGACACCACCATCAACTGGTCCATGCGGCCGGCAAACTGCGTCTTGATGTCCAGCGCAAACACCGGCGAGGCATACAAGTTGTCCACCGGGATATCGAAAAACCCCTGGATCTGTGCCGCATGCAGATCCATGGTCAACACCCGCTCGATCCCCGCGCCGATCAACATGTTGGCGACCAGCTTGGCCGTGATCGGCGTGCGCGCCTTGGTCCGGCGGTCCTGCCGCGCATAACCGAAATAGGGGATCACGGCGGTGATCCGCTGCGCGCTCGACCTGCGCAGCGCGTCACACATCACCAACAGCTCCATCAGGTTGTCATTGGCCGGGTTCGATGTCGGCTGGATGATAAACATGTCCTCGCCGCGCACATTCTCGAACACTTCGACAAAGATCTCGCCGTCGTTGAACCGTTCCACCCGCGCATCCACCAACCCGGTGTGCACCCCGCGGTGCATCGTCATGCGCCGGGCAATGGCCTGCGCCAGCGGCAGGTTGGCATTGCCCGAAATGAGCTTGGGTTCCTCAATCGTCGGCATCTGGCGCCCCCCGTGGCAGCTGGTGTGACAGATTCGTGAAGATGATTCTGATTGTTCGGGGCTTAGCACGGGCCTAGGTTCGCGCGAAACCATCTGCGGCAAAGGCGACCCAATATTATGGCCCATATCGACTACTACTTTGCGACCCTGTCGCCCTTCACCTATCTGGCCGGGAACCGGTTCGAAAAGGTGGCGGCCAAGCACGGCGCAACCGTCAGCTACAAACCGCTCGACATCATGAGCCTGTTTGCACGCACCGGCGGCACCCCGCCCAAGGATCGCCACCCCAACCGCATCGCCTATCGCGCCCAGGACCTGCCGCGCCAGGCCAAAAAGCACGGCCTGCCGCTGAACCTGCAGCCTGCGTTCTGGCCCACCAACCCGGTGCCCTCGTCCTGCGCGGTGATCGCGGCCCAAGAGGCTGGCGGCGGCGATCTGGGCAAGCTCGTGCACGCGCTTTTGCGCGCCGTCTGGGCCGAAGATCGCAACATCGCAGAAGACGACGTGATCAAGGGCGCCCTGACGGAGGCGGGCTTTGACCCCAGCTTGAACGACATGGCGCTGGTTAACTTCTCCGAAGTCTATGAGAAAAATCTCGAAGACGCGGTGACCTCAGGTGCCTTTGGCGCGCCGTTTTACATCGTCGACGGCAGCGCGCATTTCTGGGGCCAGGACAAGATCGAAGAGCTGGACCTGCACCTGTCGGGCAAACTGTGATCCCCCACATCGCGCGCCGCAGCTTTGGCGATGGCCCGCGCCCGGTGCTGGCCATCCACTGCACCATGGGCCGCGCGGGCGCCTGGCGCGGGTTGGCGGCTGTGATGGGCGACGCGGTCACCTTTCACGCCTTCGATTTGCCAGGCCACGGTCGGTCCGGCGACTGGGACGGGCAGGGCGATCTCCACGATTGCGCCACCGCGATGGCGCGCGCTGTGCTCGACGATCTCGGCCCCGGCGCGGTTGACGTGATCGGCCATTCCTTTGGCGGCACCGTTGCCCTGCGCCTGGCCGCCGAGGCGCCCGACCGCATCCGCAGTGCGGCGCTGTTTGAGCCGGTGTTTTTTGCCCCCGCCATCGCCGACAGCCCCGACTATGCCGCGCGCCACATGAGATCCGACACCGATTACGAGGCGGCCTATGCCGCCGGGGATCCGGAGCGCGCCACGCAGGTCTTCAACGACTACTGGGGCGGCGGGTTGCCGTGGGATGAGCTGCCGGACGAGACGCGCCAATACATGATCAAGCGCATCGGCTTTGTGCACCACAGCACGCCCGCGTTGATCCACGACAGGGCCGGGCTGATGGCGCCCGGCGGTTTGGACGCGGTGCAGGTGCCGGTGCTGATGATGCGCGGTGAGACGTCGCCCTGGGCGGCGGAGGTCAACGGCGCCATCGCCCGCCGTCTGCGGAATGTGCGCGAGGTAGCGCTGCCCGCCGTCGGCCATCTGGCCCCGATCACCCACCCCAAAGCGCTGGACCTCCACCTGCGCAGCTTTTTCGAACTGCCAGCGCGTTCGCGGCCTATCGCCGCAGATTAACCAATTTTTTCAATGCTTTGTTAAGATTTGCGCGTTTTGTACAAAACACCGGCCGCGTTGAACGTTTTGCCGCCGAGGGCCGGATTTCGACCCGAAATCCGGGCGCTGTTTTGTACAAAACAGCGGGCGCATTGATCAAAACTCGGGCGGGGAAGGCAAATCGGGGCGCAAACCGGTGTGCCAAACCCACCGTTAACGCACCGCACGGCGCTCAGGTGGGTTCGTCGATGATGTGGTTTTCCCAGTCTTCGTCCGGGGTATCGAACTCGCTCACCGTACGCCCGCGCATTGACACCCCCGCCTCGTGCACCGATCCGGGTCGGCCGGTCACCAAGGGGTGCCACGCGGGCAGGTCCTTGCCCATGCGCAACAGCTTGTAGGCGCAGGTCTGCGGCAGCCAGTACATGTGTTCGTCAATCGTCTTGGGGCTGAGCACGATGCAGTCGGGCACAAAGGCATGCCGGTTGCTGTAATGCGCGCAGCGGCAGCTGCTGTCATCCAGCAGCCGACACGCCACCCGCGTGAGCACCACCTCGCCGCTGTCTTCATCTTCGAGCTTGTTCAGACAGCATTTGCCACAGCCGTCGCACAGTGCCTCCCACTCGGTTTGGCTCATCTGATCGAGCCGTTTGGTTTCCCAAAACCGATCAGAAAGCGCTTTGTGTTCAGCGGCATAGCTCATAGCGCGGTCAGGATCTCGCGCGATTGCGCGCTGTCGCGATCCATCTGTGCAACCAGCGCGTCAACGCCGTCAAACCGCGCCTCGCCGCGCAGGTGCGCCACCAAGCCGATAGACAGGTTGGTGCCGTAAAGATCGCCGGAAAAGTCAAAAACAAAGGTTTCGATATTGGGTGTGTTGACCCCAAACATTGGCCGCACACCCAGCGAAGCGACACCGTGATAGCTGCCCACATGCGGCCCATCCAGCACGTCGACCAGCACCGCATAAACGCCAAAGGCCGGCAGGTGCAATCCGTCCACAGACATGTTGGCCGTAGGGTATCCCAGCGTGCGCCCCCGCTGCTCTCCACCGATGACCGGCCCCTCGATCCTGTGCCAATGGCCCAACATGGCCGCAGCATCTTGTGGTCGCCCCTCGGCCAGTGCGGTGCGAATGGCGGTCGACGACACCGTCCGTTCGGTGTGTTCCAAGAGCGGCGCGATGGTCACGTCAAACCCCATCTCAGCGCCAAACCGGGCCAGGTCTTGCGCCGTTCCGGCCCGCCCCTTGCCAAAGCAAAAATCGGCGCCCACAACCACGTGTCGCAACCCCAGTCCATCGGCCACAACCTCTTGGGCAAAAGCCTGCGGAGACAGCCCGGCAAGCTGCGCGTTGAACGGCAATTCAAAGAGCCGCTCGACCCCCAGTTTTTCCAACCGTGACGCCCGCGCCGCAGGGCCCATCAGCCGAAACGGCGGCGCATCGGGGGAAAAGTAGCTGCGTGGATGCGGCTCGAATGTCAGCACCCCCAGCGCCGCGTCTGGGGCCGCATCGCGGGCCATCTCGATCACCGACAGATGACCCAGATGCACGCCGTCGAAATTGCCAATGGCCGCGGTTGCGCCGCGGTCCTGAGCCTCGACAAACTGATAGTCCCGAATGATGCGCATGGCCCTGACCTAGCGGCGGCCAACCGCAAGAGCAACCACTGTTTCTTCTGGCTAAAAATACCTATGCGGAGCGCCGCAGGCGCGGGGGCAACGCCCCCATTTGCGTCAGTCGAACTTGCGCGACGGCGCCAGCACAGTGGCTTCGCCCACCAACACCTTTTTGCCGTCCACGCGGCAGGCACAGTCCATCTTTACCCGCCGCTTAGAAAAGTCGATGTCCGTCACGGTCACCATCGCCTCGACCATGTCACCGGGGCGGACCGGCGCGAGAAATTTCAAAGATTGTCCAAGGTAAACAGTGCCATGGCCCGGCAATTGCTCGCCAATGACGGCCGACACCAGACCGGCGGTGAGCATGCCATGCGCGATGCGCCCTGCAAAGATCGTGTCGCGGGCATAGTCGTCGTCCAGATGCACCGGGTTACGGTCGGTCGAGACCTGCGCAAACATCTCGATGTCGTCATCTGTCACCACTTTGCGCAACGACCGGGACATGCCCATTTCGATATCTTCGATGCAGATTGTGCCGCGGGGCATATTGTCCAACATGGCGAGGCTCCGGTAATTTTCTGACGCTGCATGCGCCCCTCACGCAATGTAATTACTTTGCGTGCGCAGAAAATCAAGCAAAAACTGCCTTAGCGAAATAGTCCAATAGTATAGGTCGGCGCGCTCTTTTCTGTTTCCAGATAGACACTTAGCGCATCTGGGTCCGGTTGCTGCGTGGTCTTTGTTTCTATCGCCGCCAACCCGCCCGAGATAAACAGGGAATCGATGTCTTCGCCCATGGCGCCTGCGATATCCGTAAGAACGCCGTCGCCGATGGCTAGAATGCCGGCATCCGGCACGTCCGCGCCAAGCTCAGCCAAGCGCCTGCGGGCCAGGTCATAAATGGGGGGATGCGGTTTGCCGAAATAGAGGCTCTCGCCGCCCATCTCGGTATAGAGCTTGGCCAGTGCGCCCGCGCACCACTCGCGTGTTTCGCCCCGGTCAACGACGATGTCTGGGTTGGCGCAGAGCAGTTTCAGCCCGCGTGCCTTGGCCACCAGAAACTCGGGCCGCATCGCATCGGGATCGGCCAGCGGATCGCGCGGGCCGGTCATCACGATCCCCTCGGCCTGGTCCAGCGGAACCATGCGCACGTTCACCGGATCTTTGATCACACCGATGGGCTCAAAAAATTTCTCCTCGCCCGGCTGCCCCACGAAATAGACGTTTTCGCCCACCACACCGCGAAACATCGCCGCGCGCGCACTGTCACCCGAGGTGGCAATGGTGTCCCACGCGTCGCGCGGCACGCCGAAATGCACCAGCTGTTTTTCGACGCCCGCGCGGGGCCGGGGTGAGTTGGTGACCAGCACCACCTTACCACCGCGCGCGCGGAATTGCTGCAGCGCTGTTACAGCGTCGGGCAGGGCGCGCACGCCGTCGTGCACGCAGCCCCACAGGTCGACAAAAAGCGCGTCGTAGCGGTCGGAAACCTCTGCCAGAGAAGAGATAATGTGCGTCAAGACGTGGCCTTTCGCGCGGTCTTTGGATCAGACCTTGAGGGTGGGGATGATCTGCTTTTTGCGGCTGACCACGCCGGGCAGCACGACGCTGTCGCCGGCGACTTCGACGCCAAAGCTCTTTTCTGCAACGCTTTTGACCATGTCATTGGGCACCAGCAGCGTCGCCTCTTCGTTCAGGATGTCGACCACAAACAGCAGCACTTGATCGGCGCCGTCTTCGGCGGCCACATCCGCCATCGATGTCATCAGGCTATCCTTGCGGTCCAGCACGATCTGCGGCGCGGTAGTTTCCAGCACGGAGACGCGGAACTGGGTGCCGTCGACGGCGTATTCCTTGCTGTCCATGCGCAGCAGTTCGGCGTCAGAAAAGGCAGAGACATCCGATTTCGCCTCGAACATCTTGGCGGCGTAGTCGGGGATGTCGATGCCCAGATCCTTGGCCAAAGCGTGGGCAATCGCTTTGTCTTCCTGCGTTGTCGTCGGCGAGCGGAATTCGAGCGTGTCGGACAAGATGCAGGACAGCATCGCCCCTTTGACCCATTTCGGCGCTTGGGCCATGTCCTTGCCGATCATTTTCCACATGATGGTTGCGGTGCAGGCCAGTGGTTCGATGCGGATGTCAATCGGGCCCTTGGTTTCCAGCCCGCCCACCAGTTTGTGGTGGTCGATGATCGCGGTGATGTCGGCGCCGTTGATGGCGTCGGGCAGTTCTGCGGGGTTGTTGGTGTCGACAATCACCACTGGCTGATCTGCATCGACGCTGTCGATGATGCGTGGCTTGGGCAGGTCCCAGTGTTCCAAAACAAACGCCGCTTCGGTGTTGGGCTCGCCCAGCAGCACCGCCTCGGCGTTCATGCCCTTGATCTCGTTCAAGTACCAGGCCCAGACGATGGGCGATCCGGTGCTGTCAGTGTCGGGTGATTTGTGGCCGAAAACGAGGGTGGTCATGGGGCTTGCGTCCTAGCGTAGGGGGAGGTTTGGCGCCCTTATAGCAGCGGCAGTTGCGGTGTCACGGGGGTGCCGCGTGCAATTGTCGTGGCGGGTTTCTTGTGGTAGTGATAAAGCACGGCTAACAAGGAGCACTCTGAAAATGGACAAGTAAGGCACGCCGCCCGAACTGCCCGCGCATGATGCGCTATTTTTCAGAGGAGTGAATTCCAATGGACAAGACACGCCGCCTGTAAAGGCCTGCCACCGGCGCCTTGCGCCCGTCTGTTACCCATATTCACGAGGCTTCCCATGCCGAAACCCAAAAAACCCCGCGCCAAGCGCGGCGATACCCGCTTGCCTGCATCCCGGCCCGCCCTGGCCCGGCTGACGCTCACCCGCACGCCGCATCGCGGCACCCACGGGGCGCAATTGCGGGGCGGGCGGCCACCACGGTTCCCCGGTCGCACCGGGGGGCGCTGATCCCGCTTGCCAACTGGCCCGCGCAGGGTTTTTCTTGCGCGGGCAACCAGCAGGCCCCTGATGAGCGCACGTGAAACCGATCTCTACCCGCCGGTCAAGGCCTTCCTCGAAGCGCAGGGCTATGTTGTGAAATCCGAGGTGGGCGCGGTCGACGTGGTTGCGATGCGCGGTGGCGCGCCGCCGGTGATCGTGGAACTGAAGCTGGGCTTTAGCCTCGCGCTGGTGCATCAGTGCGTGGCGCGGCTGGCCGTGAGCGACGATGTCTACATGGCCGTGGCGCGTGGCAGCGGAAAACGGTTTCTCAAATCCGTCAAAGATATGACCCGGCTGTGCCGCCGCTTGGGGCTGGGTCTGATCACCGTGCGGTTGAGCGACGGTTTGGTACAGGTGCATTGTGATCCCGGCCCCTATGCGCCGCGCAAAAATGCGAAGCGGCAGGGGCGGTTGTTAAAAGAATTTGCTGCGCGATCCGGTGACCCAAACGATGGCGGGCAGGTGCGCGCGGGCCTGGTGACAGCATACCGGCAAGACGCGCTGCGGCTGGCCCTGTATCTCTTCGAGGCGGGTGCCTCCAAAGGTGCCGATGTGGCGCGCGAAACCGGCGTCAGCCGTGCCACAACAATGATGCGCGACGACCACTATGGCTGGTTTGAAAAGGTCGACACCGGCATCTACGGCTTGACACCCAAAGGCGCCCAAGCCGTCAGCTTAGCCAAGCATCAACTGGGCGCCTAAACGCGGAAATTGCCGCCGGTATCGAGCGGGCGACCGTTCTGCGTGTAATTGATGGTGTAATCCACAGTGCCGTCGTCTTGTCGTTCAAACAGCGCGTCTGCCCCAGCGGAATAGCGCGTAGGCGCCGCGCATGAGACCGAAAAGCTGACTGCATCGCCATTGACCGTTTGATTGTAGCCGGAAAAGCCTGCGCTGGTGCAGATGCGGCTGGCCATCTGGCGCACCTGGAACTGGTCGAACCCGCTGGCACGGTATGTGCCGGTGATGACAACGCCACCGTCACGCACATTCATGCGCACCGTGTCGGGGTTTTGGGCCACCTCGCCGCACGCGGTGACCAACAGAACAGCAGCAAGAGCGCCCGAAACATTGCGATAAGACAGCATGGTAAAATCCTCGGTTATATATCATGGCGAGCGTAGGCAGACGGGCATAAGCGGTCAATGTCGAACCGGGGTGCCGCGGCCTTTGCGGCGGCGGCGGCAGGTCTTGAAACCTGCGGTCGAATTTTTTTGGTATTCCCGTTGACTCAGCGCGGTCACCTCCTTAGCTAGCCGGCATTATCACTCAGGAGCGCTGAGTGCTAACGAACCCCGCGGGGTTCTGGAACGTAAACCTTTGAGCCTCAAGGAGCTGCAAAGATGGCATTGAAACCGCTTCATGACCGCGTCCTCGTGCGTCGCACCGAAAGCGAAGAGAAAACCGCAGGCGGGCTGATTATTCCCGATAGCGCCAAGGAAAAGCCCTCGGAGGGTGAGATCGTGTCCGCAGGCCCCGGCGCCCGCAAGGACAGCGGCGAGCTGATCGAGATGGCCGTGAAGGCCGGCGACAAGGTGCTGTTTGGCAAGTGGTCCGGCACCGAGGTCACCATCGAAGGCGAAGAGCTGCTGATGATGAAAGAGTCCGACATCATGGGGATCATCGAGTAAGCGATGCCCCGACGGCTGGTGCGCAGTGAATGCACACCCTACGGAAACTGAACTAGGAGAACGAATATGTCTGCAAAAGACGTAAAATTCGACACCGATGCCCGCGGTCGCATGCTGGGCGGCGTCAACATCCTCGCTGACGCGGTCAAGGTGACGCTCGGCCCCAAAGGCCGCAATGTCGTGCTCGACAAATCATTTGGCGCGCCGCGCATCACCAAAGACGGTGTTTCGGTTGCCAAGGAAATCGAACTGGAAGACAAGTTCGAGAACATGGGCGCGCAGATGGTCAAGGAAGTGGCGCAGCGCACCAATGACGAAGCGGGCGACGGCACCACCACCGCCACCGTGCTGGCCCAGGCCATCGTCAAGGAAGGCATGAAATCCGTTGCCGCCGGCATGAACCCCATGGACCTCAAGCGCGGTATCGACATGGCGACGGTTAAGGTCGTCGAAGCGATCAAAGCGGCTGCCCGCGAAGTCAGCGACAGCGCAGAAGTGGCCCAGGTGGGCACCATTTCCGCCAATGGCGAGGCCGAGATTGGCCGTCAGATCTCTGACGCGATGCAAAAGGTCGGCAACGAGGGTGTTATCACCGTCGAAGAGAACAAGGGTCTGGAAACCGAGACCGACGTTGTCGAGGGTATGCAGTTCGACCGTGGCTACCTGAGCCCCTACTTCGTGACCAACGCGGACAAGATGACCGCTGAACTCGAAGACTGCATGATCCTGCTGCACGAGAAGAAACTCTCGTCGCTGCAGCCGATGGTGCCACTGCTCGAGTCCGTAATCCAGAGCCAAAAGCCGCTGCTGATCATCGCCGAAGATGTCGAAGGCGAAGCGCTGGCGACCCTCGTGGTCAACAAGCTGCGCGGCGGTCTGAAGATCGCAGCGGTTAAGGCGCCTGGGTTTGGTGATCGCCGCAAGGCCATGCTGCAGGACATCGC
>JBCCLL010000023.1:0-50364 GCA_039026855.1 Pseudomonadota bacterium
CCCGTCTTCTGGACCGGCATCCTGCTGCTCATCGCGTTTTCGCTGAATATCCAGTGGTTCCCGGTCGCGGGCATGCGCGATGTCACGGTCGAGGGCGGCTTCTGGGTCATCGCGGCGGACATCGCGCGCCACCTCGTGCTGCCGATGATCACGCTGGCATCGATCTTTGTCGCGCTTTACTCGCGCCTGTCGCGGGCCACAATGATGGAGGTGCTGCAATCCGACTACGTGCGCACCGCCCACGCCAAGGGGTTGCCGATGCGCCAGGTGGTCTATTCCCACGCGCTCTCGAACTCAATGGCCCCGGTGGTCACGCTCGCAGGCCTGCAGTTTTCCGCCGTGATCTCGGGCGCGGTGCTGGTTGAGGCGGTGTTCAGCTGGCCCGGCCTTGGCACGCTGGCGTTCCAATCGATCATCGCCCGTGACACGCCCACCATCCTCGGCATCCTGTTCTTTTCCGCGTTGGTGGTGATCATCGGCAACTTGTTGACCGACCAAGTGCTGCGCGCCATGGACCCGCGCATTCGGGGGCAAGGCGGATGAGCGATCAAACCGTCATCTCCCGCCACCCGATGACCGAGGCGTGGATCAATTTTCGCCGCAACCGCGCCGCACTTTTTGGTCTGGCCACGCTGACGCTGATTATCCTCGCGGCAATCTTCGGGCCGATCCTCTACCCCACCGACCCATTCGACATGGTTTGGGCCCCGTTCTCGCCGCCGGGCCAACAGGGCTTTTTGCTGGGCACTGACTATCTGGGCCGCGATCTTTTTGCCATGCTGCTGTCTGGTGCGCGGGTGAGCCTGCTCATCGGTGGTACTGCCGCACTTGTGTCGATCGTCATCGGCGTCACACTTGGCGCTGTTGCTGGCTTTTTCGGCGGCATCGTCGAAGAAATTCTTATGCGCTTCACCGAGTTTTTCCAAGTACTGCCAACACTCCTATTCTCGATGGTCATTGTAGCCCTTTTTGGCGCCTCCTTGCCGATGATCACACTGGCCATCGGCATCGTCAGTTGGACCGCAGTGGCGCGCATCACCCGCGCCGAATTCCTGCGCCTCAAAGAACTGGAGTTTGTGCTGGCCTCACGAGCACTCGGTGCCTCGCGCGGTAAGCTGATCTTCCGCATCATCCTGCCCAACGCCGCCCCTCCAATCATCGTGCAATCGGCCCTCATGGTCGGCTCCGCGATCCTGTTCGAGGCCGGGCTTAGCTTTCTCGGCCTCACCGATCCCAACGTGGTCAGTTGGGGCCAGATCATCGGCTCGAACCGGCAATACATCCTGGACGCCAGCTACACCGTCACGATCCCGGGCCTTGCGATCTTTGTGACGGTGCTGAGCATCTCGCTGATCGGCGACGGCATGAACGACGCGCTGAACCCCAAGATCCGCATGCGCTGACAGACGCGGTCGGGCGCCGCGCGGCGGCACCTGCCCGCCACAGGCCCACAGTAGCCACAGCACACCGCAAGTATTTTTTCCCCACCCGGTTGGCCCGGCCCGCATCGCCGTTTACACCATCGCGCAAAACCAGCGCTTCAGGGAAAAACCCTCAGCGCTACAGGCAAATCCGGGTAACCGCATGGCACAAACAAAAATCGCAGTGGCCGGGATCGGCTATGTCGGGTTGTCGAACGCAGTGCTGCTGGCTCAGCACAACAGCGTGGTCGCAACCGACCTGTCGGCAGAACGGGTCGACATGGTCAACGCGCGCCACTCGCCCATCGTAGATCCCGAGTTGGAACGCTTTCTGACCCACAACGCGCTCGATTTGGCCGCGACACCTGACAATACAACCGCCTTTGCTGACGCTGAATATGTGATCGTCGCGACGCCGACAAATTACGACCCACACAACAATTACTTTGACACATCCAGCGTCGAAGGCGTGGTGCGCGACGTGCTTGCGGTCAACAAAACCGCTTGCATCGTGATCAAATCAACCGTGCCCGTGGGCTTTACCGACGATCTCAGCGCGCGTCTTGACACCGATCAGGTGATCTTCAGCCCCGAATTCCTGCGTGAGGGTCAGGCCCTGCACGACAACTTGCACCCCTCACGCATCATTGTCGGCGAAGACAGCCCACGCGGCCGTAAATTCGCGCACCTACTCGCGGACGGCGCCGAAAAACAGGACATCGAAACCCTGTTCACCGGCGCCGCTGAGGCCGAGGCGATCAAGCTTTTCGCCAACACCTACCTCGCCATGCGGGTTGCGTTTTTTAACGAGCTTGACAGCTACGCGCTCAGCTACGGCCTGAATCCCAAGGAGATCATCGAAGGCGTCAGCCTCGATCCCCGCGTGGGCCAGCACTACAACAATCCGTCCTTCGGTTATGGCGGCTATTGCCTGCCCAAAGACACCAAACAGCTCTTGGCCAACTACGCTGCGGTTCCGCAAAACATCATGTCCGCCATCGTGGACGCCAACCGCACGCGCAAGGATTTCATCGCCGAGCAGATCATCGCCAAAGCGCCAAAGGTCGTGGGCGTGCACCGGCTGGTGATGAAAGCCGCGTCCGACAATTTCCGCCAAAGCTCGGTGCAAGGGATCATGAAACGCATCAAGGCCAAGGGGATCGAAGTCATCGTGTTCGAACCGGCGCTGGCCGAGGACACGTTCTTTGGCTCCCGCGTGGTGCGAGACCTCGACGCATTCAAAGCCGAAGCCGAAGTGATCATCGCCAATCGCATGGTGGACGAGCTGCAAGACGTCCAAGACCGCGTCTTCACCCGCGATCTCTTTGGCGAAAGCTGAGGCTATTTAGCGTTGTACAATGCCAAATTGTGCGTCTGTGCCTGGGCAAATGCTGCCAGGAACCTCGCAGGCCACCAATCAACCTAACGATGGGGTTACATAGCCGAGCCTTAGGACCGATCGATCTTGAGCCGTCATTCATACCGATTTTACTGGTGGAAAGATCTGACCTTCGCCGCGAAACTACCGTCGGGGGATTAGCGAACAAGAAGCTAAGCGTTCGGCGACGACGGAACCGGAACAGGCGCGCGGCATACGAAAGCCCATGCCACAAACGCTAAGGCCGGGCGCACGCTGATCGTTGGACTTTTGTTCGATATTTTGGGTGTACTTCGCAGGTTCGCATCTTAGCGGTGATCGATTACTGCAGCGGCAAGAGCCAATACATAAGTACCGGGGCGAGTTTTTTGGGTGCCCGTGTGCTGCGAGGGTTGGATGCGCTCTTGCCGCTTTTCGGAAAACCAGCGTCAGACTGTAGCCATATCTTGCCACCATGCGCCCCAAAAACGCGAGAAAGTCTGTGCTGTTACGCGCTAAGGACTCATTTTGGCACTCAATTGCGGCGCAAAATTCATCCGTAGATCGCCGGCCTAAGGCTGCCGCAAGCCCGATCTGGTTGCGCATGTTGCGGCGAAGGGGACGCATTGGAGCCTCTTAGCCATCCTTCACCAGTGCCTGGTCCCAGGCCCGCCCTTCACGATCCCAGTCAGGTTGCTTGTCTGCCATCCGCCGTAAAAGTCGCCGGGCTGCGGTTGAACCGTCTCACCGCCTACGGTGCAGGCGTCCATGTTGTTTGCGTAAAATGCCACATAGCCGGCCAGCTTTGCGAAGCGGGTCGACGGATCGTCGTAGGACCAGGCGGCACGCGCGGCGACGTGGCCGTCTGCGACGACATCGAAGTACCGAGCCATGCCTTTCCATTCACAGTAGCTGCGACCCTCCGCAGGGATCAACTGCCCGGTTATGTCACTGGGCGGGATGTAGTAGGTGGGGGCGTGATGGGTTTCGAGCACCCGCAGGGCCGCGCAT
This sequence comes from Pseudomonadota bacterium, assembly GCA_039026855.1. Classification (GTDB taxonomy): domain Bacteria; phylum Pseudomonadota; class Alphaproteobacteria; order Rhodobacterales; family Rhodobacteraceae; genus Tateyamaria. The sequence continues at coordinate 3,790 of JBCCLL010000023.1, forward strand.
GTGTCGACGATGACCACCGTGTTGAGCACGACGGTGATCCGTTGTGGCACGGCTTCCAAAGCAGGTGGCCGCGGGTAGTGCTGTACATTCTCAACGGGCAAGGTTTGCATCTGCGCCATATTGGAGTTCCAGTGCGGCTTATTTCTTCCGCAAGTAGTTCAGAACCGTCGTGATACGAGATCACGGTAGCCAAAATGCACCGCGGCGAGCATGCGCTGTGGCCGCCTGCGGATCGCGTGCACCAAGTTGCAGCGCCTTTCCATGCGCAGAAACTGCAACCGATTACCCGCAAGGCGACCGCAGATGGTGGCAGCGGCGCACTGCATAGCAAGCGGCCCAAAATCCCTGCCGCCCCGCGCCACTGTCGCCTGGCCCGTCGTCAAAAATCGATGCGGTAGCGCGCAAAGCCATCGTCGCCATCGCCCGCAGGCACGATGGCCACGCCCTTGACGTCGGACACCAACTCTTTCCCGCCTGGGCCTGTGTCAAAGAGAACCGAGGTGCCGGGCAGCGATTTGAACGACCAATTGTCATCCGCCGTGGGATTGATGGTGCCCTGTTCCACGATGTAGCGCACAATCACGTCCCGGTTTGTGTCGGGTGCTTCAAAGATGATCGTCGAGCCGTCTGCCCCAGGGAAACTGCCGCCACCGGTCGCTCGGTAATTGTTCGTAGCCACGATGAACTCGCCGTCCATGTCCAAGGGTGCCCCGTTGAGGGTGAGATTGACAATCCGGTTGGCGTCCGGGTTCACCAGCTCCCCGCTTGGCGCAAATTTCGACGGTTGGCTGACATCAATCTGGTACTCGACACCGTCGATTATGTCGAAATTGTAGGATCGGAAATCGGGATTCAAGAGCACTTGTCCGGTTGTCCCGGGTGTCACCTGATTGAACATGCCCGCTGACCGCTCAAGCCAGTCTTTGACTTGCTGGCCGGTGACTTTCACAGCTCGCACCGTGTTCGGGTACAGGTAGAGGTCGGCTACGTTTTTGATAGCCACGTCGCCCACGGGCACATCGGTGTAGTATTCAGGGCCACCGCGGCCACCTGCCTTAAACGGTGCCGCAGCCGAAAGAAGTGGAAGGCCAGCATATTCCGTGCCTTCGAGCATTTGCGAGACGTACCAACTTTGCGCTTTGGACACGATCTGAACCGACGGGTCATCGGCGACCAGCGCGAAATATGAGTGCAACGGCGCCGACGTTTCACCCACGGCGCGGCGGACATAGGCCAGCGTCTCGGCGTGGATGTCAGCTACACTGTCAAGCACCGCCTGATCGCTTTCCACAAGGGCCGTGATCGAACGGTCCTCGTTGCGCCGCGAGATCGGGCGCGCCTCGGCAGCGTGGCTTACAACGCGCCACGCGCCTCCCGAATGTTCGAGCATGAGGTCGACCACGCCCAAGTGTGACCCCCAGAAACCACCCATGACGGTGGGCTTGCCATGGATCGTGCCTGCCGCGACGTCGATGGCTGGCATCCCCTCGTAAGAGGAAGACGGGAATACATCGTGCGAATGCCCGGTCAATACCGCGTCGATACCGTCGATGGCGGCAAGCGGGATTGCAGCATTGCCCATGAACTCGGTGTGCTCGGCCTCGGCGATGCCTGAATGGCTGAGCGCGATAATGATATCTGCGCCCTGCTCTTTCATCAGCGGGACGTATGCCTGTGCGCTTTCGATGATGTCGCGAGCGATGACATTGCCCTCAAGGTGTCTGCGGTCCCAATTCATGATTTGCGGCGGCACAAAACCGATCAGGCCGATCTTGAGCATGTGCGCCTCGCCTGCGCCGTCGACCACCTCTTTGTCCATGATGACATAGGGCGGGACAAGCGTGACATCTTTGGTGGGATCCGCGCCGGCGGTCTTGACCACGTTTGCGGAGATGACCGGGAAATTCGCCCCGGCCAGCGATTTCATCAAGAAGTCCAGGCCATAGTTGAACTCGTGATTGCCCAGGGTCGAGGCGTCAAATCCCAGCGTGTTCAGCGCGGTGATAATCGGGTGCATATCCCCCTCTTTCATCCCGCGCTCGTAGGCCATGTAGTCGCCCATCGGGTTGCCTTGCAGAAAGTCACCATTGTCATAAAGCACTGAGTTTGTCGCTTCCGCGCGGATCTCAGCGATGATGGCCGCTGTTCTGGCAAGCCCCATCGTGTCCCGCTCGCGGTCGGCATAGTAGTCATAGGGCCAAATGTGCACGTGCAGGTCGGTGGTCTCCATGATCCTCAGATGTGCCTGGTTTGCGGCGGCTTGGACGGAAAACGGATGCAGAGCGACAAGGCTTGCGGTCGAGGCGAGAAATGTGCGGCGGTTGAGGTGTAAAGGCATGGCAGACTCCCTGGCTGATCCCGCTATAGTTGCATGCCAAAGCGCCGCTGTGTGAAATTTCACTGGCGCGCGCGCAAAAGATTGCCAATGCGGCGTGGCGATGAGCTAATTTTCAGCGCTTGGTGCGTGTTTGCGCGTGGTGCGGCCCAGTGCTGATCTTAGGTCCCGCGTCTGATGCAGCGGCACGGTCCGTCCGTTGGCGTGGCCGTTCATTCAAGCACGAGGTTCAGGTCTGTTAAAGTTGGACATCTGTTCCTGTTTCCGCACCGGCGCTGACGGGCCAGAGTTGGGTCTGGCGCGAATTGAAATGATCCTTTTGACGCTGAGACGGCAAAGTGCGTTGAGCAAAACTGGATCGTGTTTTCGAAAGCGACCCCAACGGGCGGTTTGTCGTCAGGATCGCTGCTCGGCTTTGCGAGATCATCGCAACAATCTGCACCTAGTTAGCGGGCTCGTCCGCAGTCGTGCCCCCGCTTAGCTGGTTGCGCGGCGTTTCAGAGAGAAAAGTGCAAAGATGCCGCACAAAAGCGCCCAACCGGCTGCGGGCAAGGGAACCGGCGCTGGCGCATCGGGAAGCGGCGTTTCGGGATCAAAGTAGCGGTTGTTCACGATGCGGGTTTCTTCTGTTTCGATCCGGTATCCATCGGGGATGTTGAACACCGGCCTGTCAGTCGCAAAAGACAAGCTGCGGTTGGCCTGAACCCGCCCCGTGGCCGGGGCACCAAAAAGCGTTCCGACGGTGCTGGTGTCGAGCCCGAAGAAGAAGCTGACCAACGCGCCGGGCCGAACCAGGATTGTGCCAGTTGTGAAATTTCGAGGCAGACTGTCCGACTTAGATTGGCCGGGATTGGCGCGCACGCTGGCTGTTTCATTGAACGACGTACTTTGGCCACCACTGCTGAGCGTGCCGAAAGCCCGGATCACCGAGGACACGATCTGGCCCGAGTTCAAAAACGCGCCGCTCGGGCTGATGAGCATTTCACTGGAGGCAAAGGCCGTGCCCACGGCGTTCATATTGACCGACACGGAAAGCGGGACGGGATCGGGTGTGGTGGGAATAAAGCGGAAGGAATAGCGCAGGCTGCCCGACGCACCTGCTGACCCGCGAATGGAATTCAGTCCGTCATCGCGGCCTGGGTTGGTGATGGTGGCGCTCGTGCGAATTGTGCCCAAGCCCACAAAAGCCGAAGCCCCGGCAGAACAGTTTGCCAAGCTGCTGGCCGGTGGCCCGGCGGATGCGCCTGCCGACAGCGGGTTTGGCTGCGTGATGATTGAGGTGATATCGGTGTTGGTGCCGCAGGTGGCGCGGGCGCTGATCGTGTGCAGCGTCGTGGCGCTGGCAAGGCCAGCCGTCAGTGCGAGGGCTGCGGATAAGGTAAGCGTTCTCAATGGTTTGATCCCGATTCTCATGTTGTATTTCTGCGGCATCGGCCGTCGTCGATTTTGGCGTTTGTCTGTTCATTTCGGGCGCTTGCCACGCGTCAAGCGGCCCGTGACTGCTTCACCCCGCGCCACCCCAGCAACGACACAGCGGAGAGAAGCAGCACTGCCCCTGCGGGCAGGGGAACTGCGGGAAGTGTTGGGGGAATGGTTGTCACTTCGGTGAGAAACCTGCTGGCCTGCATCGCAGCGATCTGGTCGGCGGTCAGGTTGGGACCGAAGGAACAGCCCGGTCTTGCTGATACATTGTCCGGTGGACAGTCGGGAAGGGTCACCGGCCGCGCGCCAAGATTGCGCGCAATGCCGCGCGCCACAAACCAAGACGCGCGGTCGCCTGGCACACCGCGGAAGACTAAACTGTTCACGAAGGCGCCTGATGCACTGATCAGGCTGAGGTTATCGGTCCCTGTCTGCGAAGAATTGACCACAAACCATGTCACGAGCGGTCCCTCGCTCGCGCTTGTGCTGACACCGGGACGTGCCCCAAGGAGCAGGGTGTTCGCCTCTGAGTTGTTGTTAATGATCGCATATTCGGACGAGGTCACCTGAATGACAGGTAGAAAGTTGATCGTGATGGATGCCGGATCGAAGACTGATTGAACGACGGCTTCTTCGTAATCGAGCGAAGCGCAGAAACTGTCGCACAGCTGCACCGGCTGCCAATCGACTGTGTATGTCGTTGCTTGTGCCGCAACAGGGGCCAGAAACAGGCCGAAAAGTCTCAAAAGCAATTTTCGCATTTCTATTTACCTCTCAAATGATCCGGCGCGGAAGTGCCGGGGGCTGGCTTGGGACACTGCCGGTTGGGATGCGGGTGCGCCCCCCTTCTGCCGAGCAATAGACAGAGCAAAGTGCTGGGGCGCTCTGCGTGGTTGATCCAAGCGCATTGTTTCAAGCTGCGTGATGTTTGCAGATCGTGGGCGACCTGACATACTGCGTTTGCAGTACGTGGGACGATCTGGACGATTTTGGAAACACCGTGCGTGACTTAGGCCCCTTGAAAGATGTCGAGACCAGTTTGCGCCTGATCTCGCAAAACCCCGCACAGCTGACCGAGTTTGTGGCCACCTGGAACGCGGTATTTGATCAGGCGGCCCCGTCGCCGTCGGACATCAGCGCGTTGGAGTTGGCGGTTGATGACACGCTCACGGCGATTGCAACCGACAGTGAGGGGCTGATCACGCCGCAACTGCGGCAGATGATCAATGCGCTGCCCTATGCGGTGATGGTCGTGGACCGCGACGGCCGGTTGCGCGACATGAACGAGGTGGCGCTGGCCCATTTGCCGGTCTGCCCGGGCGATCCCATCGACAGCTTGCCCTATGACATTGAGGGCCCCCAGAACCTGTCCGAAGCCATTTTCGCGGGTTTGGTTAGGCGCAACAGCGGCAGTGCGGTCACGATCAAACGCGCGGCCAGCACGACAACCGACAAGGCGGCCACATTTGTGTTTGTGCCGACGCTTGAGGCCAACACCGAGCGAATGCTGGTGTTTGTCGTGGATCGGAAATGGAGCGCGGACATTCAGGCGTTTCTGACCACGGCCTACGGCCTGACGCTTGCAGAAAGCGCTGTTTTGCTTTCCTTTCTCGAAGGGCGCACGCAAAAGGAAATTGCGCACCTGCGGGGGACATCGGTGGCGACGGTGCGCACCCAGATGCAGACCATCCTAAACAAAGCGGGCGCAAATTCGCAAACCGAGCTGATGCGCGATGCGCTGTCGTTTTCGCATTTCTTTCAAGACGTGTCGCCCATCGCGGCGGCGGCCAAGCACCCGTTTCGCAAAAACTTTTCCGTGCTGGCCAAAGACGGGCGCACTATTGATCTGCTGTTGTCGGGCGATGTGCAGGGGGATCTGATCATCTCGTTGCAGGACGCGACCTTGCGCGGGTTTCCGGCGAGTGTTGAACGGGCCTTTGCCAAGGCGGGGTTGTGCGTGGCGGTTGTCTGCCGTCCCGGCATTGGCAAGACCGATCCGCCCGCGCCGGGGCAGGATTATCTGGAAACCATCGCAAGTGATGTGCGCACCATCGCTGACCAACTCAGCCGCGACAGGTTTGTTTTGATGACAAATTACATGTCCTCGGTGTTCGTCTATCAGATCGCGCCCTTGCTCAAGGACCGGCTGCGCCACGTTGTCGTCAAGTCGACGATGGTGCCGCCAAACATGCTGGACGCAGAGGATGTGCGCTCGCCGCTTGCACAAGCTTTGTTGCGCGCGCGAGGGCAGTCAAAGGGCATCTACCGCGCAATGGTGTACGCTGCGATCAAAGCCTGGAAAGTGATCGGCTCGCGGCGTTTGCACATCATGCAACTCAAGGGGTTTGCGCCCGATCTGGCGGCTGCAAAAAGCCCGGAGGTTATCGAAGCATTTGACGAGGCCATGCACGCGACACTGGCGCAGGGCACCGATTACCCGATCCTTGTCTTTGAATACGCCGCCGAAGACTGGGGCCGCGCTGTGGCCAAATGCCCGGTGCCCATAACGCTTTTGCAGGGGCGCCATGACCCGTCGACCAGCTATTCATCCGTGGTCAGATTCGCCGAGCATCACAAAACTCTGGTCCGTTTGTTCACCTTTGAAAATGGCGGGTATCTGACCTTCATTACAGACACGGAAAAGTTCATCGCGCAGCTTTGCTTGGCGTGCCGCTCGAACGAGGCGACCACTGGATAAGCGCAATTTGGCGGTTCGTATATTTCCCAGTATCACCTGCGCAAAAGCCAAACATCGAAGCGCGCAAAATCAAGCACTCAAACTCGGAATAACCGGTGGCGAGGATGGTACCACCTCCCCGGCTCGAACGGGGGACCTCCTGATCCACAATCAGGCGCTCTAACCAACTGAGCTAAGGCGGCACTTGCCTGCGAAATACGCCCAGCGCGAGATGAATGCAAGGGGGTTGGACCGCGATCATAGGTCGGATTGCATGGCTCCAGTCAGTACATCTGCAACCAGATATGGGGGCAAATCATCGCCCACACGCGCGCGGCAGGCGGCCAAAAGCTCCGCAAAGCATTTGCTCAACCGCTGGGCCGTATGATCACTCAAAACCCCGCTCTCAGACCGAGAACTTTCATCCGCGCCCTTGAAAACAGGCCCTGCTTCATGCACCTGCACCAAAAGTCGATTGCGGATAAGCGACCTGTGCGCTGTCATCCGCGCTAGGAGCATCACATGAGTATCAACAGCGAGCGGGACATTGAGGCCAACCTGCAGATCGGCCCCACCGACAAGGGTATGGTGCGGATCTACGTCGAAGCGGGCGGCGTCGAAATTCCAATGGATTTCGATCCCGACGAGGCCAATGATATTGCCGACGAAATCCTCGCTGCTGCAAAGGCTGCGCGGGCGCTCACACGCTAAGCTCAGCGCAAAATGAGCGGCTGCACCATCCATGCACGCAGCGCAGCGGTTGTCTCATCGGGTGCCTCAAGCGTTGGGAGATGTCCTGCCGTTTCGATGATGCGCAACTCCGCGCCTTCGATCAGTTCCGCCATAAAGGTGTGACGCTTGATCGGACATAATTGATCATGCGCTCCGCATAATACGAGGGTCGGCACCTTGCATTTTCGCAAAGTCGCCTGCTGATCCCGGCGGCGCTGCAACGCGCGCGACTGGCGAATAAACACCTCCGGCCCGAGGTTTTCTGCCATGTCGAGCACCAGTTCGAGGATCTGATCCCGGTAGGGCCCCGGGGCGAGGTATTTTGGCTTCATCTCGTCGCGCATCACGTCGTCCAAACGGCCGGCGCGGACCTTGACGATTTGCGGCTCGCGCATGGCGGCCACTTGCGGCGTTTCTGCTTGCGGATTGGTATCCAACAAGGCCAGCCGCGTGATCCGGTCCGGCGCGCGGCGCAACAGCTCCATGGCGACAATGCCGCCCATGCTCAAGCCGGCAAGCGCGAACCGCGCCGGCAATTCGTCGAGCAAGCCACTGGCGATCTCTTCGATGCGCTCGCCGCGTGTAATGGGCGCGACGGTGACAGATGTGTCGGCCGACATCTCGGCAATTTGCGGGCCAAAAAGCCGCGCGTCGCACATCAATCCGGGAAGAAAAACAAGAGGTTCAGCCATGCTGCGCCTCAATCTCTGCTGGTCGCGCCACTGTCATTTCTTTGCCTGTCCCGCCTTTGTCACATTCATGGACCGGAGGCGATACATCTGCAAGTGCGGCCGAGCGCGCGAGAGGCCTGTCGCTCAAGGATAGGCGATGCCCCGCAGCGGCGGAAAGTCCCGGTAGCGCGCCTGGCGCTGTTTAAGCGTTTCGTCGGGGGCGTCCCCGGCCCGCAGCAGCATCCCGCGCGGGGCGATGTAGCTGCTGATGGTCCGTTTGGGGACCGGGCGCCAGTCGATGTTAAAGGCGCAGAGCTTCGGGAAGAACCACAGCGCCGAATAAGGCAGATGGTCGTGAATCCACCACGCCAGATCGCGCCAATCACGGCCCTGATCGTATTGGTCGGCAAACCACGGCACAACGATGGACGCCCCTGCAATCGCGTCGGTCCCGCGGCCCCAATCCCAGATGTGGCATTCGATCGGATTGTCATTGCGCGCGCAGTTGAGCTTGTGAGCATTGCCATAGGCATTCAGATCCGGTGAGCGATAACCCGAGCGCACCGCGATACGGCCAAAGGTCTCTTCAAGCGGGTCCAGCAGCTGGGTACAAAACTGCTTGCCGTTTTCGATGGCGAGGTCGGGGTCGCGCGGAAGGTTCTGAATGCAGTGAAAGTTGCCGATCTCCGAATAGAGAAAATCGCGCATGAAAAAATGTCGCGACAGGCGCACGCGTCCGAGCGTTTCGAGGCTCCACATGCTGGCGGGGGTCCGCATGATCTATCGGCCCAGCGCGCGCGCCCAATCGAGCATGGCATCGACGGCGGCATCGGTTTGACCGGGCGACAACGTGTCACCGGCGATCACGTGGCGGTAAAGATCATCCGCGTCGCCCAGTTCCGGTTGAACGGTGGCGGATGGACCACCCCAGGCCGCTGCGACCTGCGCGGTGCGATCGGGACGTACAACCAAATCATCGTCAGAGTAGTAAAACAGCGAGGGGATCTCGGTCGCGCCATGATCCATGTCGGCAATTGTGCTGATCAGCGCCACCATCGGCATGACGGCCACGCTGTCATATTCGGTGGTCCAGTAGGTCCCGTGCCGTTCATTCTGCGGCTCAAAACTGCGGCGCGCGCCAACGAGCGGCGGCAACCAGTAGCGCGCTCCGGGCCAGCCCAGCAATGCGGCCGCGGGATTGTTGATCCCGAAATTCGGCGAGACAAAGATGAGCCCTTCGACCCCGGCCATGACATCTGCATGTTGCGCCAGCGCGGTGACCAGCGTGCCACCTGTCGATGTTGAGATGATCAGGATGCGCTCGCTCACCGCACGCGCAACTGTCATCGCCTCGGCCAGATCGTCGACCCAATCTTGCGCCGACGGTTCAGACATGGCGTCCGATCCGCGCCCATGCCCTGCGAGACGGGTGAATATGAGGTTGGAGTCCAGTCCGTCCGCCACCCGATCCGGCACGGGGCGTATCTCTTCTGAGGTGGCGGAAAAGCCGTGCACGTAAACAACGGACCACTCGGTCGCTTGGCCCGGCGCATCGGCCCACATAACGCGTTTTTCAGTGCCCGGCGTGATGTCGTCGTAGGCCGCTTCGACCCCGGCCAGATAGGCGTCGATGTCGGTACCTACATCAAAGCTGCGGCTTGGCTGTTGCGATGAGGGCTCGTAAGGCCCGAAGAGCCACGCCGCCACGCCAAGCACGCCCAGCACCAAGACCATCCGGCCCAGAAATCTCCCGATTGCACGCATCAGTCACTCTCCAAGATGTCTTCGATTGCTGCTTCGATCAGGCCGAGGCAGGGACCGTCGGAAAACCGGTGATCGGCATCTTTGACCAGCGTCAGGCGCATATCGGGGCAATCTGCGTGCTGCAGCAGGCGCAGCGCAGTCTCGGTGCTTACCGCAGTATCAGCGGTGCCTTGCAGGCAGCGCACCGGGAACGGCAATGACAGTGGATCACGCAGCACCAGCTGCCTGCGCCCCTCCTCGATGAGGCGTTGCGTTATGATGTAGGGTTCCATGTAGTCAGACGGCAGCGCAATCTGCCCGTCCTCGGCAAGTGTTTGCTTTTGCGCATCTGTAAATGACGCCCAATAGCCATCCTCAGTAAAATCAGGTGCCGCGGCGATGGTCACTAGGCCCGCGATACGCGCCGAATGTGCCCGGGCGAAAAGCAGTGCCTGCCAGCCGCCCTTGGAACTGCCAACGACGATCAGCGGGCCTTCGGTCAGCGCGCCAATTGCCGCCGCCGTGTCTTCGGCCCAATCGCCGATGCACCCGTCTTCGAATGTGTTCGAGCTTTGGCCATGGCCGGAGTAGTCAAAGCGCAAAAAGGCCTGCCCACGCGCCTGTGCCCACGCTTCGAGGTGCACCGCTTTGGTCCCCTGCATGTCAGACTTCAACCCGCCGAGAAAGACGACACAAGGACCGGTCCCTTGGGTCAGATGGTACGCCAGCCGCCGGCCTTGTGGCGTATCAAGATAGTCGGGGTCGTTCATTTGCTCTTCACTCCCTGTTCGGGAGATCATCGCTGCCCACGGCCAAATGTCCATCGCAACGCAGCGTGACATTTTTAGGTGACTATATTGTCACGTGACTATTTAATCACCTATAAGGACACAGTGAACGATTCGATATTCAAAGCCCTCGCCGATCCTGCGCGACGCACCCTGTTGGACAGGTTGCGCACACAAGACGGCCAGACCCTGCAGGAACTGCAGGGCCAGTTCGACATGACGCGATTTGGCGTGATGAAACATCTGGGCGTGCTGGAAGACGCGGGGCTGGTGACAACAAAAAAGGTGGGGCGTTTCAAGCACCACTACCTCAACGCTGTGCCCCTTCAGCAGGCGATGGACCGGTGGATCGAGCCTTTGCTCGCCCGCCCGGCCGCGCGGGGCATGATCGACCTTAAATCCAGTCTCGAAGGGACAAAAGCTATGTCAAAACCCGATTTCATGATGAGCACATATATCAAATGCACCCAGGATGCCCTGTGGGATGCGATGACCGATCCCGACCAAGCGATCAAATACAACTTTGCCGCTGCCGCCTGCGAAAAGCGCGACAATGCGTTGGTCTATTCGATGGAGGATGGCAGCCTGATGCTGGTCTGTACGCATACCGAAGAAACGCCGAAAACCCGCATTGACAGCACCTTTGAACCGCATTGGGCGGGTCCGGACGTGCCGCTGCAAGCCTCGCGTTTTGTATATCTGATCGACCCGCAGGATGGCTACTGCAAGCTGACGCTCGAACATTATGACCTGCCCGAGGACATGTCCGAGGGCGTTTCCGACGGCTGGGTGCGCACATTGGCGGCGCTCAAAAGCTATCTTGAGACGGGCGAACCCACCGTGTTCATCGACCCCGACCTTGAGGGGTGAGCCATGCAACCTGAGCTGACAATCCTGTGCATTCTCGCGCTCATGGCCGCTTCGCTGTGGATCCCCTACATCGTTGGCGTGAACACCGCGCCTGACGGATCGCTGCCTGCGGATGCGCCTGATGGCTTTGTGCTGCCCCCGAACTTTCGGGTGCAGCGGGCCTGGGTGCAACGCGCCTACCGGGCGCACCAAAACTTGCTTGAGCAAGGTGCACCTTTTGCTGTTCTGGTGCTGCTTGTGGACCGGGCCGATGGCTTTAGCGCCCTCACATTGTGGACCAGCGTCGCGTTTCTGTTGATCCGGATCGCGCATGCGGTGGGCTACATCACTGGCGCAGCAGGGTTTCCCGCCCGGCCGATCATCTTTTTGGCCGGCTGGGTCTGTTCGCTGCTGATGGCGGTGGCATTCCTGACCAGCTAATCCAAACCTTGGGCGCCCGCTGCCTTGACGCAGCGCGCGCGCCTTGGCATCTTGCCGCCATGACCTGCATGCAAACCGCATATTTTTGGTACATCACACGCATATCGCGTGCGTTTGGTGTGCCCGGGTCCATTCCAACCTGACACCACCAAGGCCGCGCTCCGAGCGGCCTTTTCTTTGTCTCGGCAAGCGCGGGAGACAAAGGATTTCAAAATGCCCCCCAAAATACGCACCATGGCCCCCCGCGATCTGGGCGCAGTGCTCGACATGATCGCCGCACTCGCCGCGTTTCACAGTGATGTGCCAGACATCGACGAAGACACGCTGACCATGATGGCCTTTGGGCCGATGCCCTGCCTCAAGGTGCTGGTCGCCGAAGGTGCCGCAGGATTGGTCGGATATGCCGCGATCATGCCCACCGCGCGCCTGCACGAAGGGCAAATGGGTCTTGAGGTCCACCATCTGTTTGTCAAACCCCGCGCCCGCGGCACCGGGATCGGGAAGGCGCTGATTGATGCGTGCCGGGTGGAGGCGATGCGACGCGGCGCAAACTATTTGTCGCTTGGCACAGACCCGGAAAACGATGCGGCGGGCGCTTTTTACCTGCGACACGGATTTCAGCGCAAGGTGATGCATGTGCCACGGTTTCGTCTGGAGGTCAGCGCAGCCTAGCCACTGACATAGGGCCCTTTGGCAGGGCGAAAGAAGGTCTTTTGGTTATGCAAACGTCCCAACAGGTCGTGAATGCGGCGCACATTGTCATTTGCCGCATGGGGCATTGTTTCATTACTCAGCGCTTTGGCTTTCGATTGGCGCAGCGCGACCTCGATCAGATCGAGGTCGTCGATGGACAGGTCAAATGTGCGGTTTGGCTGTGGCATGGCTGTATCCCTAAATCACCTGGAAGTTTCCGATAGTGAACACGGGATAGATGCAGACAATGGCACACCGAGTCCAGCCGAAAGTGTCGCTAAGGGATCATATTTTGTCGTTTTTTTAGCATACCGTCGTATGCATATTGCCGCGCGAGGATATTTGGCGATAACGCACCCATGGCCCCACCGCGTCTTTTGATCCCTGCTCTGTCAGCGTCCAATTTTGTTGTGGGCATGGGCGCATTTGTCGTGATCGGGCTGATCGAACCGGCGGCGGTCGATTTCGATGTGACACCGGGCACTGCGGGTGTCTTGATGACCGCCTATGCCATCGCTTACGCAATTTTGTCGCCGGTTCTGGTGTCGTTGACCGGCCGGATGGGTCGGCGCCGGGTCATGTCGCTTGGCCTGGGGCTTTTTGCATGTGCGGCGCTTTTGTCTGCGATCGCGCCAACGTTGACGCTGCTCGCGGCCGCGCGTGTCGTTGCCGCAGCAGGTGCTGGCATGTTCACACCCATTGCGGCAGCGGTGGCCGCCGCGCTTTACCCGCCCGAACGCCGCGCGCGCGTGCTGGCGGCCGTGTTCTTTGGGCTGACACTGGCGCAAATCATGGGCGTGCCCGCGGGGGCATGGGTGGCTTATACCTTTGGTTGGCGTTGGGCGTTTTGGCTGGTCGTGGCGCTGGCGCTGCCCGCGCTTGCCGTCATCTGGTTTTACGTACCGCGCGGTCTCAGCTTTCAACCAGTAACGCTCAACGACCTGGGTCGCACCCTGCGTCAGGGCCGGATGATGCTCGCCGTGCTGTTCACAGCCTCATTCCTAGGCTCAATTTACATCCTCTACACATATATCGCACCGCTGATGAGCGAGACGATGGGGTACAGCCGCGATGGCGTGGCGGTGGTGCTGGCGATATTTGGCATTGGCGCGGTCATCGGCAATATCGCCGGCGGTATCAGCGCGGACCGCATCGGCTGGGCCAAGACGCTGGTAACCGTCTGCCTGCTGCAAATCCTGTTGCTGCCCGTGTTTTCATTCCTGCCTTTGGGCGATGTCACGCTGTTGGCCGTGATACTGATCTGGTCCACCGCTGGCTGGTCCTTCATGGCAGGACAGCAGATGCGGCTGGTGGGCCTTGCCGGGGCGCAAGCGCCCGTTGTGCTGGCGCTAAACGCCGCGGCAATCTATGTCGGCGCCGCCGGAGGGTCTGCTGCCGGCGCGTGGATCATAGACCAATTTGGCGTCTCTGCGCTTGGGATTGCGGCGAGCCTGGGGTGTGTTGGTGCACTTTTGCACCTGATCTGGTCGATCAACCGCGCACCAGCGGTAAAGCATGCTTGACGCAACGCGGCTGCGCTGTCAGTTGGAGCGCACATCCTAGCAACCGGGCGTTCCGTGGGCGCCGAACCGACGAGGCAGCCGATATGGCCAGAGACGCAAACCAAATTTCCCTCACTTTTCCTGACGGCAATGCGCGCGATTTTGACGCCGGAATCACACCTGCCGAAATCGCCGCCAGCATTTCAAAATCGCTGGCCAAAAAGGCGATCAGCGCCACAGTTGATGGCCAGCACTGGGACCTGCAATGGCCGATTGAGGCGGATGCTACCGTGGCCATCCACACCATGGCAGACGAGGTGCAGGCCAACGAACTGGTGCGTCACGATCTTGCGCACATCATGGCCCGCGCCGTGCAGGAGATCTGGCCCGACACCCAAGTGACCATCGGCCCCGTGATCGAGCATGGCTGGTACTACGACTTTGACCGGGCTGAGCCGTTCACGCCCGACGATCTTGGCCTGATCGAGAAAAAGATGCGCGAGATCATCAACAAGCGTGATCCGGTGCGCACCGAAATCTGGGAACGCGATGTCGCAATCCAGTACTACAAAGACCGCGGCGAACCCTACAAAGTCGAACTGATCGAGAGCATTCCCGGCGATGAACCGCTTCGGATGTACTGGCACGGCGACTGGCAGGACCTGTGCCGCGGCCCGCATTTGCAGCACACCGGCCAGGTGCCGGGCGACGCGTTCAAGCTGATGAGCGTGGCCGGCGCCTATTGGCGCGGCGACAGCGGCCGACCGATGCTGCAGCGTATCTATGGCGTTGGTTTCACTGGCAAAGAAAAGCTGCGCGACCACCTAAATTTTCTCGAAGAAGCCGAAAAACGCGATCACCGTCGCCTTGGCCGCGAGATGGGTCTTTTTCATTTCGAAGAGGTCGCCCCCGGTTCGATCTTTTGGCACGCGCCCGGCTGGCGCATGTTTCAGACCCTCATCGGGTACATGCGGCGCCGCCAAGAGGCTGCGGGCTACCTCGAGGTGAACTCACCCGACATCATGGACCGGACCCTGTGGGAGACGTCAGGCCATTGGTTCAACTACATGGACAACATGTTTTTGGCCCAGACCCATGACGACCGGGACTATGCCCTCAAACCGATGAACTGTCCGGGGCACATGTTGATCTACGGGCAAGGGGTCAAAAGCTATCGGGACATGCCGCTCAAAATTTCGGAGTTTGGCAAGGTCCACCGCTATGAGCCGTCTGGCGCGCTGCACGGGCTGTTGCGCGTGCGCAGCTTTACCCAGGACGACGCGCATATCTACTGCACACCCGAACAACTGACCCAGGAATGCCTGATCGTGCACGACCTCATTTTGTCGGTCTATCGGGATTTTGGGTTTGAGGACGTGCACATCAAGCTGTCGACCCGACCCGAAAAACGCATCGGCAGTGACGCAAGTTGGGACCTGTCCGAAGACGCCCTGCGCACCGCGCTGGACGAAGCGGGCAGCAACTACACAATTTTCGAAGGCGAAGGCGCGTTTTACGGCCCCAAGCTGGAATACGTGTTGCGCGATGCAATCGGGCGGGACTGGCAATGCGGCACCTTGCAGGTTGATTTCAACCTGCCCGAACGTTTTGGCACCACATATGTCACCCAGAGCGGCGCCAAAGAGCATCCGGTGATGCTGCACCGCGCGCTGTTTGGATCGCTCGAACGGTTCACCGGCATCCTGATCGAGAACTTTGCCGGCCGCCTGCCCTTCTGGCTGGCGCCGCGGCAGGTTGTGGTCGCGTCGATTACCTCAGAAGCAGACGGGTACGTGGGCGAAGTGGTCGATGCACTGCGCGCGGCGGGCCTGCAAGCCGAGGCGGACATGCGCAACGAAAAGATCAACTACAAGGTGCGCGAACATTCCCTGGCCAAGGTGCCGGTTATTCTTGCCGTTGGCGCACGCGAGGTCGAAGATCGGACCGTATCGGTGCGCCGTCTGGGGGAAAAACAGACCTCGGTCACGTCGCTTGCCGACATCGTTGAAACACTTCGCACAGAAGCGACCCCACCGGATTTGCGCTAAACAGCGGAATTGCAACAATTCAGGCGGAATCCTGCAACATTCCGCCCGAAAAGCCGCTGTTTCACTTCGTTTTTCTGATAAAACCATAACGCAGGTGTGACACACACGCTCGTGAGTGGCGTTGCATCAGGATATGCACTTATGGTTCCATCGTGACACAAGCTGAAACCGATATCCAAAGGGAAGATTGACGATGTCGAACACTATGAAATCTATCGCATTGGTTGGCGCTGTTGCTGCAGCGGTGACCGCGCACACCACGTCTGTTGAGGCAGCGTCGAAAGAGAAGTGCTTTGGCATTTCGCTGGCCGGCGAAAATGACTGTGCCGCAGGCCCAGGCACAACCTGTGCAGGCACCTCGACCGTGGATTATCAAGGCAACGCCTGGACCCTCGTGGACGCAGGCACCTGCACCGAGATTGAACTGCCCGCAATGGCAGACGGCACCGCGCGCGAAGGCTCACTCGAGGAGCTGAACCGCGACCTGCCGGCCTAAATCGAATATTTGACCGGGCCGCGCGCCGGCCCGGTCCTTCCCCACGCAGGAGAGTGCAATGTTAGACGCGACCAAGACACCGCCCCGCCTGCCCTCTTCACCCGGCGTGGGATACAAAGCTCAGCATTTCAGTGATTTACGCGCAGATCCGGGCCCGGTTGAATGGCTTGAGATCCACGCGGAAAACTACATGGGCGATGGCGGCCGCCCGCACGCACAATTGCGCGCCCTGCGCGAGGACTTTGCCCTATCGGTGCACGGCGTTGGCCTGTCGATCGGCGGCGAAGGGCGGCTTGACGCCGAACACCTCGCCCGGCTGCAACACCTGGTCACCTGGCTGGAACCGGCCAGCTTTTCCGAGCATCTGGCATGGAGCACGCATGGTGCCGAATTTCTCGATGATCTGCTGCCGCTGCCCTACACGGACGCCACGCTGACCCGCGTCGCGGATCACATCGACGAAGTGCAGGATGCGCTGCAGCGCCCCATGCTGCTCGAAAACCCATCGAGCTATCTGGCCTTTGCCGAAAGCACGTATGAAGAAACGGAATTTCTGCGCGAACTGACGCGCAGGACGGGCTGTGGGCTGTTGCTGGATGTCAACAACGTCTTCATCTCAGCCACCAATCTCGGCTACACGCCACAAGAATACCTCGCCGCTTATCCCCTTGGCGCCGTTGGTGAAATCCATGTCGGCGGCCATGACGAAGATGCCGATGAGCACGGCGCGCCACTGCTGATCGACAGTCATCGGCGCGAGACGGCTGACCCCGTATGGGACCTGCTCGGTATCGCGCTAAAAGGGACCGGCCCTGCGCCCGTTTTGGTGGAATGGGACAATGATGTGCCCGATTGGCCGACGCTACGGGACGAAGCCAACCGGGCCGCATCTGTTTTGGCCACCGTGTGAGCCATGCCCACGCAACAGGAATTTCGCGCAGCATTGCTGGACCCCGGCCATGCCGTGCCGGATGGCCTGATCGACGGTGCTGGCGCGCCCACAGTCAAACGCTTTAATGTCTATCGCAACAATGTCACCGTCGCACTGATCGAGGCACTGCGCGCTGCGTTTCCAGTGCTGCGCAAGCTGTTGGGCGACGCAAATTTCGACCAACTCGCGCCGCTTTATGCACGAGCGCACCCACCCACATCGCCTCTGATGATGCATTACGGCGCTGAAATGCCTGCGTTTTTAGCCGAGCTGGCACCGCTTGCGCACATCCCTTATCTCGCCGATGTGGCTCGGCTCGAGCTTGCGTTACGCCGGTCCTACCACGCCGCGGACGCGCCCGCTCTGCCCGCCAACAAACTCGCCGAAGTGCCGCCCGACGCGCTGATGCACGCCACACTGCACCTCGCTCCGGCGGTTCAGATGATCCCGTCACAGTGGCCGCTGTATGACATCTGGCGCTACAACACGGTCGACGGCGCGCCGAAACCGCAGGCGGTCGCGCAGCCGGTGCTAATCACGCGGGCGGAGTTCGATCCAACGCCACACGCCCTAACAGCGGCGCAAGCCGCGTGGATTGCAGCAACAATTGACGGGGCCGCTTTGCACGCCGCACAAGAGGCCGCTGCCGCAATCGATGCCGAATTTGATCTTACCCCGCTCCTCGGCCTGCTATTGGCACAGGGGGCCTTGACCGACATCACACTGCCAAAGGACAAAGACCAATGAAGACCCTCTCCCAACTGCGCGCCCTGCTGTTTGACCCAATGGACCGGGACGATTGGTTGCTGCCGACGCTGGCGCGGATCGTGTTTGTGGCCGTGTTTTTCTTTTATTTTCTAAACTCTGCGGGCACCAAGATCGAAGGCAGCATCTTTTCACCGTCTGCTGGCGCCTTTGCGCAGATCTTTCCCAAGGCCGCCGAAGCGGTGCTCTATGACGTCACGCAACTCAGCGCGATCCAACGCATTGTGATCCTGCTGGGTACAGTGGCCGAATACGTGTTGCCGGTGCTCATTTTGGTGGGTCTGCTGACCCGATTTGCCGCCGTGGCGATGATCGGATTTGTCGCGGTTCAGACCCTGGTCGATGTCACAGGACACGGCGTCAAGCTGGGCGTTTGGTTCAACAATGCTCCCGAACTGTTGGATGAGCGCACGTTGTGGATTTTCTTGCTAGTGGTGCTGGTCATCAAAGGCGCCGGCCCAATGTCGATTGATCGCTTTTTTACTGCAAGATCAGAGGCCTAACGCCGCTTGCGTGTCCTTGCTCCAGCCCAGGTGCAAGCTGTCGCCATCAACAATCAGCGGGCGCTTCATCAGCGTGGGGTACGCTGCCAATAGCGCCTCATGCTCTTGCGCCCGCTCCGCCTCTGACAGGCCGCGCCACGTGGTGGAGCGGGTGTTGACCAGCGCATCACCAAAAGCCGCCCGCGCACGATCAAGCACCTGTTTTGAAATACCTTCTGCACGAATATCCACAAACTGCGCATCCGGCAGAGCTTTGATTGCTTTGCGGCACGTGTCACACGTCTTGATGCCGTATATTTCCATCGGTTTCTCCTGAATTTTAGGCTCTGGCGCATTTGTTATGGAACATTAACGCGCTTCAACCTTGATTTTGGGGGGCGGTGCGCAATGTCATAAGATACCGCGGTACTTTGCGTTGAACAGGCGTGGTCCGCGCTAATTTGACGGCCCGGCCGGGCCTGGTAATGCTAAAGGAGGCACGGCTATGCCAACTGGCACCGTGAAGTGGTTCAACACCACAAAAGGGTACGGGTTCATCGCGCCGGAAGAGGGCGGGAAGGACGTTTTTGTTCACATTTCTGCGGTCGAGCGCTCTGGGCTGACAGGATTAGCCGACAATCAGAAAGTCAGTTTTGAGCTCCAAGAGGGACGCGATGGGCGCCAAATGGCAGCCGAACTAAAGCTGATGTAACCGCAAGGTGTGGCGCAGCGGCGCCGCGCCAAATCAATTGAAATTGCAGCCTTTTGCACCCACAGGGCAGTCAACCCGCGCGGCCCGTTGGGCATGCGCGCGGTTACTGGCATGCGCCATAACGTGTTGATAGGACATCGACTGATTGGGCACACCACAGCAGATGACGCCATCCATGGTCACGGGCTGCAGTCCTGCGGGGCAGAAATTGGTGTGTGTCTTGTAGGAATATATGTTTCCGCCCGGCGTTGGGGTGTGGTTGTCGGCTAGGGCGGGGGCGGCGGTTAGGGCTAGAAACATCGCAAAGATCAGTCGCATATTTTCCCTCGTTCAACACGGTGACCACGACATGTGGTGGTGGGATAGTGGCTTGGGACGTGGTTTAAGTCCAGTTTTTTCGTCTTTTGGGATATGTTTACGCGTCATTAACCAAAAATTGGCGGCTTTGTGATGAGATCGGGGACAGTCTTTGCCGTAATGTGATGCTCATGACCGATTTGTTGGCCCTGCTGAACCTGTTCTATGCCTGTGATATCGCGGCCGAAACGCGGTTTCCGACGCCGCAGGAATGGGTCACTTGCATGGGATATTACGCCGAGATCAAAGCGCGTTTTGCGCCGGAATTGAGCGGGCATGAGGCGCAGATGGAAGGGTATCTGCGGTGGAAGGCCTGGGAGGCGGAGAACGCGGGTCTGGTGGCGGAAATGCGGGAAAACGCGCGGCTTTAGAACGGGTTAGCGGGTCCTGGCACGGGCGGGTATTTGCGAGCTAGCGACGCAGAGGGAGCGCGCGCGCTGTTGCGCGCACGGGACGTTTACGGGTGCCGCGGCGCGTTTGGCGTAGGTGGGGCCTGCATGAGTCACACGAGGGTTTTGATGAAAATCAGCGTGGTTTTGTACAAAACGCGGGTGCCTCATCGCCCCCTATTCGGGGCTCTTCGGGGGTTTTGATGAGAATGAGGGGTGTTTTGTACAAAACGGCGCAGCGCGGCAGCTTGTGTCGCCGAGCAAAGTTAATGCGATGAAATCTTGTGCGGGTTTTGTGCGAAATTTGTGCGCGGCGTGGCGCGTGCGGTGCGGCCTGCATTTGGTGATGTGGCACGGGTGATCGGCGGGTTGGACCGAAGACGATCTGGTCGTCGGTGCTTGGTGTGAGATGTTCGGGCGCGGGCTTTGAGCGCAGAGACGCGTCTTCACGGGATGGCTGCGCGGGCGGGCGGCGGATTGCTTTGCGACGGTGCAGCCGGTGATTGATGGTCTAGCTCTTGCACAGCGTGCCGCCTCGTCGACGTTTGAGGTGAACTTGGGCGGAGAATGCGGGCGCGCAGTTAGCGCGCCAGCGGGCACAAATCTTTTTGCTATAAATGGGAGCGCCACAAGGGCGCGTTTGTGCGGCCTCTTGGGACGTGCGGGCGTTTTGTGCGCGCAGCGCCCGACAGCGTATTACCGTGTGATGCACGAGAGGGCGAAGGCCGGGCCGGCGCAATTTTTGCGCATGCCACCTGACAGCGTATCGCTTAGCGATGCGCGGGAAGGCTGCGGGGGTGATCGCTGGTCCGGGCTTGGCCCAGCAAACCGTCCAGTGGACGGTCTGAAGCGATCACGGGCGGTGTCAGCGACAGCTTTGCTGGCGCGTCACCTGGCAGCATATAGCATTGCGATGCGCGAGAGGGTTGGGGATCACCGGGTACTGAGACGTGCAAGCGCGCTTGGCGCGCGTCGCCCTGCAGCGTATCGCCTCGCGATGCGCGAGAGGGACAGCACCGGGCCGCGGGGAGGCGCTGCTTTGGTCCCGCTGCGCCGGTTTATTTGTGTCGTTTGGCGAGTTTGGTTGAGCGGGGTGCTGGTGGTGACGTCGCGCCGGCTCAGCGGCTTTGCCGCGTGACCCGGCAATGCATCGCCCCGCGATGCATGACAGGGCCGGGGGTCATTGGGTGCTGAGGCGTGCCAGCGCCGGGCCGCGGGGTGGCGCTGCTCCGGACCCGCTGCGGCGGTTTATTTTTGTCGTTTGGTGAGTTTGGTCGGGCGGTGTGTTGGTGGCGACGTAGCGCCGGCTCAGCGGCTTTGCCGCGTGACCCGGCAATGCATCGCCCCGCGATGCATTGCCGGGGGTCATTGGGTGCGGAGGCGTGCCAGCGCCGGACCGCGGGGTGGCGCTTCTGCAGGTTGGGCTGCGGCGGTTTATGGTTGTGATGGTAGTTATTTTGGTAAAGCGGGGTGCTGGTGGTGACGTAACGCCGGCCCGGGGGGCGGTCCGGCGCTGGCACGGCGGCCTTTGGCCTTGATTCCGTGCAGGGCATTCGATGGCGTCGTATGCACTCAAACGCAATTGCTAGCAAACAAGATCCCAGTTATTTCGATGAACCGATATATCAGTAGAACCGTTCAATGTTAGTCGATTTCCGTCAGGCGTAATTCTAAGACTGATCGACGTACCCTCTTTTAACCGGCCCTCCAATATCATTCTTCGAATATCTCCAGACTGAAAAATGACGTAGTCATTTACATATCGAATCCCTGAATACGATCTCAGAACAATGATGTAGAAAACATTTGATGCGTGTTGAAACGCGCTGGTGCGGATAGTCGCTGTAAAAGCGCCGTCCCTGTCATTCGCTGTCTTGACTTGAATATGGAAATAGCGATCGCCCTTGGACGCAACCACATCAATTCCATCGTCAACAGTCATCTTCGAAGCGTTGAACCCACGGAAAAGTAGTTCACTTAGCACCGCGTACTCTCCTGCAGCTCCAGTGAAGGCAGGAGCCACCTTGGGCTGCTCGGTTGAAAAAACAATTGCCTGCTGTGGCCTTAGTCGAAAAGTTCCCTGCCTGAAGCCACCCTTTTTATTTTTTACTCTGGCAAATTGTGGAGACTTATTTTTCGAGTTCGCATTTAGCCTTACACTGATTTTCTTCGCGAAGTCTTCTCGCGACATACCCAAAGGCATTAGCCCTAGAGTATCGGCGATTTCGGCTAGGTCTTTGACGTGATACGTTTTTTTGCCGCCTCGTTCGTATAGCCTTAGCGCTAGATCTATCCAGTCAACACCGTCCAATACAATTCCCCCTGGCCGCGTCTTGCGCCGCGCCCGTTTTGAACTTGAAACGCTCCACCGGAGCCTTTCAACCCCGCTATGCGGGGTCGTTCAAAACCCCCATAAACTCCCGCCACTCGCCCTTCGACATCCCCGATGTCTCCTGCGTGACCTCTTCACCTTTCAACATCCGCTGAATACACGCAATAGCTGTGGCGGACAGATTGGCGCCGCCCATGCGGTAATCTTCGAATGCGGCGTACGCCGCCGGGACCCAGTCGCGGACCATCTCGCAGATGGCATCGGCGTAGACGCGGATTTCGTACTGGGCGTGCGCGTCGGCGCGCAGGCGCAGGAAGTGGAAGAGGTTGTGCAGGTCCACTTTCCAATACCACTGGGTGTAGATGTTGGCGGGCAGGTTCATGCGGGCCAGTTCGCGGGCGAGGCCTTGCTGGCCGTCCTGGCTGATCATCTCTTCGTAGTGGTCATAGCAGCGCATGGCGTCGTCGCGCAGGTAGCGCAGGACGCGTTCAGCCTCTGGCCCCGACAGGCTTTCGCCGCGGCCCTGGTTGTTGACCACCGATTGGGCGGCGAGGTCGTCCGGCGCGGGGATGTAGAACTCGCGGTCGAGGATGGAGTAGCGGGCGGAGTATTCGTTGACGTTGGCGGTGCGGTGGCGGATCCACTGGCGGGCGACGAAGACGGGGAGTTTGACGTGGAGCTTGATCTCGCACATCTCGAAGGGGGTGGAGTGCCAGTGGCGCATGAGGTAGCGGATCAGCCCCTCGTCATTTTGGACGGATTTGGTGCCGCGGCCGTAGCTGACGCGGGCGGCCTGGCAGATGGCGCTGTCGTCGCCCATATAGTCGATGACGCGGACAAAGCCGTGGTCGAGCACGGGTTTGGCGGTGTAGAGGTGCGCCTCGATCCCTGGGACGGTGGCGCGCAGGGTTTGGGTCGGCTGGCCGCGCAGGGCGTCGATTTCAGCTTGGTGTTCGGGCGATAGCGGCATGGCGGGGTCCCCTACAGAATCTGTCAGAGCCTCAGCTTATCTTGTGTTTGGGGGCATGAGAACCGCTAGATCGAGGGTGTTTTTGCGCAACGGTTCGGCAGGCGTGTGCTGCGTTTACATTGACTTTCGCCGCTAAGTGTCTGACGTTCCCCGCAAAGAGGCAGATATAGAACCGCAAAGGTTTGACAGGCATGAAACGAGTAGCAGCAGTTTGCGCGCTTACGCTGGGTATTGCGTCTTGCGGCGACGGTAACCCTTTTAGTGCGACGACAACGCCGGACCCGGGCACCCCGGGGGGGCCGTCGACCAGTATACCGGACAGTATTGCGGGCGATTTGACCGGGTTTTCGTTTAACCCGACCGCGGGGACGCTGACAATTGAGGGTGTGTTTCTGGACAGTGATGACTTTGCCGGGGCCTATGTGCGGACGCCGTCGTTGGACGTGCCGGGATATGTGGCCTTTACCGCGCAGGACGATCCGCTGGACCAGCATGTGACGGCCTATAGCGCGTCGATTGACGGCACGGGTTCGGCTGTGGCGGTGACGGGTGGTCAGTTTGGCACGTTCAACGGCGGCGCGTCGTTCACGCGGAGCGGCGGGTTTGATGCGCCGACGGTTGCGGGGGACACGGGGCTTGTGTCCTATGCGGGCGATTATGTCGGGGTGACGGATCTGCCCGGCGACGGGGACGAATTGCTGCCCGCGCCGGCGATCGCAGATCCGGCGCAGTTGCCCGGGCAGGCGGCCGTCGTGACGGGCGATATATTCATCAACGTCGATTTCAACGACAATTCGCTCAAGGGTATCATCACAAACCGCGAGCTTGATCTGGATGACGCGCTGATTGCCTCGGGCACCACATTGCCGGTTGGCGATATCGCGCTGGACCCGGGCACAATTGCGTCGGATGGCACGTTCACGGGCAATGTGCGGCTGGGTGGCGACGATCAGGACCGCGGTGATTACGCGGGCATCTTTGGCGGCACGGACGCGCAGGCCGTTGCCGGGGCGATCTTTATCGCAGACCACCTCGTGGCGTCGACCAACACCGAAGAAGAATACGGTATCTTCGTGTTGGGCCGGTGCGGCAGTGCGGTGCAGACCTCAACGCTGTGCGCCGTGGTCGAAGACTTCTTGGACGACTGAGGCCGCCGCCCGTGGGCGCCCGCCTGCTTTTGAGACATCGGACACAGGCCTGGGTGACCGGCCTGTGTTTGGCGTTTGGCCTGTGTGTCGCGCCCGCAGGCACGCCGCGGGCAGAGCCCGCCCCACCGCAGCAAGCCGAGATCACATTGGACCGCGCGCGCGTGCTGGCGCGGCAGGCCCTGGCGCGCGGCGATCTGGTGCTGGCCATCAAGCTGGCGCGCGGATTGCTCGAAGCGGACCCGGACGATGCAAACGCGCATATGATCGTGGCCGTGGCCATGGCACGCGCCGGTGAGGCCAACGAGGCACGCAAATCCGCCGCGCGCGCCTATCGCATAAGCGACACGAAGCCCGCGCGGATGCAGGCAGCACAGCTGGCCGCCAAAGCCGCACTGCATGACAACCGCCCTACCCTGACCCAGCTTTGGCTGCGGCGTGCCGCGCTGAACGTCGCCGATGACGTGTCAAAGGACCGGATTGCCACAGATTACGCGCGTGTCAGAACGATCAATCCGCTGTCTTTTCGCATCAACGCGGGTTTGCGCCCCTCAAACAACGTCAATAACGGGGCCGACAGCGCGCTGCAGGTCATCGACGGTGTGCCAATTGTCGGCACCTTGTCGGGCGGCGCCCAAGCGCTTGAGGGGACAATCGGAACGGTCGATATTGATCTGTCCTATCGGCTGCGGCAATCGGCCCGCTCTGTCACGCGGCTGGGCGGTCGGTTTTACATGCGCCGGGTCTGGTTGTCGTCCAGCGCAAAGGCGCAGGCGCCCGGCCTGGCCGATGATGCGCTGGACAGCACCTATGTCGATGTTTCGCTGTCGCATGCCTTTGCCCTTGGCGCAGAGGGGAACACAGCATCGGCGGGCGTGCGCCTGGGCCGCGCGTGGGCTGCCGGCGATGAGGATTACGACTTTGTCGCGCTCTCTGCCTCGCGCAGCGTCAAGCTGGGCGATCCGATGCGGCTGAGCTTTGCCGTTGTGGCCGAAGAGCGCGACGTGGCGCGCGATGAGGTGTTTGATCAGACCCGGCTGCAGTTCAACACGCGCCTGTCGCGCAAATTGCAAAACGGCGACCGCATCAGCCTGAGCTATGCCATTACGGACACCGATGCAGACCACGTCAACCTGCGCAGCATGGCGCAGTCGTTGCGCGGGTCCTATGCGTTTGAAAAACCGTTGGGGCCTGCCAAGGTGTCCACGGCACTGACGCTGGGCCGGTCCAACTACGATGATTTTCGCGTCGGGTTCATCCGCGTGCCTGGCGGGCGCGAGGACACCTCGGTCTATGGCGATGTGACCTTCTTTTTTCACGAGTACGACTATGGCGGCTTTGCCCCGTCGGTGCGGCTGCGCGCCGGGCGGCGGGACAGCAATGTCAGCCGCTACGACAGCACCGAAGTGTCGGTCAATTTCCAGATACGCTCGACCTTTTGATCGGCCAGCCCCTTGCCGACGCTCGACAGTCTGCGGCGTCGTGCTAGGCTGATCACCGAAAAGAGTTACCACGGAAAGGCTGACCCATGTCCCTCACCTATTTGCACACCATGGTGCGCGTCAAAGACCTCGACGCGTCGATTGCGTTTTACAAGCTGTTGGGGATGGAGGAAACACGCCGCCACGACAGCGAAGGCGGGCGGTTTACCTTGGTGTTCATGTCCCCACCGGGGCAGCCGGAATGTCCGGTCGAACTGACCTATAACTGGGACGGGGATGAGGGGCTGCCCTCGGACAGTCGCCATTTTGGTCACCTCGCCTACCGCGTCGACAACATCTATGACACCTGCCAGCATCTGATGGACAATGGCGTGACCATCAACCGCCCGCCGCGCGACGGGCACATGGCCTTTGTCCGTTCGCCCGACAATGTGTCGATTGAACTGCTTCAGGCAGGCGACCACCTGGCCCCCGCCGAGCCGTGGGCGTCGATGGAGAACACGGGTCATTGGTGATCCGCGCCGCCCTACTGGCTGTGGCGTTTGCCGCGGCCTGGGTGGGACCGGCACAGGCGTGCCGGTTGGCGCTGCTGCTGGCGCTCGACGTGTCGTCATCGGTGGATGCCGATGAGGACAAGTTGCAGCGCGGTGGCACCGCGTCGGCGCTGATCTCACCGCAGGTGCAGGCGGCGTTTTTTGCGTTGGAAGACCCGGTGGCGCTGGCCGTTTACGAATGGTCCGGCCGCTACAATCAGGAAGTTTTGCTCGATTGGGTGATGATCGACAGCCCCGCCGCGCTGACCGCTGCGGCCGAGGTGGTGGCGCGGTCGAAACGGTCGCACAATGAGTTTCCCACCGCGATGGGCTATGCCATCGGCTTTGCGTCCGAGATGTTTCAACGCGCGCCGGCCTGTCTGACCCGCACGCTGGATATCGCCGGTGACGGGCAGAACAACGAGGGCTTTGGCCCCGAGGCGGCCTACCGCGAATTCCCGCTCGATGGGGTTGTGGTCAACGGGCTGGCGGTGAATGCGGCCGATTTTGAGGCAGAGACGCAGTTGGTGCCGTTTTACCTGCGCGAGGTGGTGCGCGGGCCCGGCGCATTCCTGGAGATCGCGCAGGGGTTTGACGATTATGAGCGCGCGTTGCGGCGCAAGTTGGAGCGCGAGTTGCAACCGTCGCTCTTCGGGCTTTTGCAGCAGCCATGACACGACTGCTGCTGTCAGCCCTAATCGCTTGGTCGGTGGTGACGACGGCGCAGGCCGGGTGCCGGCAGGCACTGGCGCTGGGGCTTGATGTGTCAGGCTCGGTCGATCTGCGCGAGTACCGGTTGCAGATGGGCGGTCTGGCGGATGCGCTGGACAGTGCCCGTGTGCGGTCGGCTTTGTTGCAGATGCCGTCGACGCCGGTGGAGTTGCTGGTCTTTGAGTGGAGCGGGCCGGAGGATCCGGCGGTGATCCTGCCCTGGACCGCGATCACCGGGCCGCTGGTGCTGGATGCCGCCATCGCTGAGTTGCGCCGGACCGAACGGCGCGCGGCCACCCCTGGCACCGCGTTGGGTCTGGCGATGCGCGAGGGAGTGCGGCATCTCGATCAGAAGAAAGACTGCTGGAAGCGCACGCTGGATATTTCCGGCGATGGCAAGTCGAACCTGGGCCCCCGCCCCATCGACGTGCGCCCCGAGATTGCGGTGACCGACATCACCATCAACGCGCTGGTGATCGGTGCGGATTCGCCGTCGGGCGGGGATGATCGGCAGGCGGCTTTGTCGGCGCTGTCGCGCTATTATCAGACCGAGGTCATCGTCGGGTCCGACAGTTTTGTCGAGACCGCCATCGGCTTTGACGACTATGCCGCGGCGATGGCGCGCAAATTGGAGCGCGAGCTTGAAACCTTGATCTTGGGCCAAGCGCAGGAGTAGCGTCCGCGCAGGGGTGGGCAGCGCCGACCCGTACCCAACTCATTCGTGGGTCGACACTGCCCGCGTTGCCAAGTGGGAAAGTGAACAGGCAACGCAACTCTGGCGAGGTGGTCATGTCCAATCAGTGTTTGGGCATGCCACCTCGCGCAACTGATCCGGCGAGGTCACGTGGCACCGGCAGCAGCCCCGCCTGGACCCGCTCGGCCCGGATCGCGTTTGAGCCGGGGCGTTCGGGGTTTGTCGCGGTGGGCCGGGTGGGCGTTGCCGCCTGCGCGGCGAGCCAGGCCCGCGGTGAAAAGCCGGGGTAATCGGCTGGCGCCCGGCTGGCGATGGTCTGCGACAAGAGCCGCGCGGCTTGCGGTGCTGCAACACTGGTCCCGTTGAGCGTGACGGGCGCTGTGCCGCGTGCGCCGGCGCCCATGATACCCGGGCTGACCCGGCTGGTATCGCCGACGGCCATGACGTCCGGGGCCGAGGCTGCGCCCATCCCGGCCGCCGAATAGATCGACGCGCCGCCGGTGTCCCAGCGCGACGCCCCCACCGCGATCACATCGCTGGCCTTGGCGGTGGCCGGGTTGGTGGCTGTCCCCGACACGGTGCCATTGTGCCGGATGCGCGACGTGCCCGCATCGGTCACCGCAAGATCGCCGGTGACGGGGTCGTAGGTGCTGGCCTCATACGCAGCATCGGTGAAATAGGGCTGGCGCCCGTGCCGGGCAAAGCCCATCAGCCCCTCGTCCCGCTGGATCCGGGCAAAGAGGCCGCTGCCATCCGGTCGGCCACCGCTCGCGTCGCGGGCATTGAGATGCAGCTGCCAAGCGCCGTGCGGCACGCTGAGCCCGTCGGTGCGGTCATCAGCGCTGGGGCCCAGCGCGATCAGCACGCGCCAGCGCGGCTCGGGCGCGGGCGCGGTTGCCGGCGCGGGCGCCTCAACCGACACGCGGGCCGTCGCCGCCGCGGTCATCGCGCCCGCGTCGGTGGCGGCGGCGTCGGTCCAGATCTGCGCTTTGGGCGGGGTCGCGGGGTTCAGATTGCGGAAATTCAGCACCTCAGCAGCGCCGCCGGGCGCGGTCAGCGTCAGCTTGATGCGGTTGGCCGCGCTGGGCACCCAAATCTCGACAAAGCTGGCGGTGCGGTCGGCGGGCTGGATCATCAGGGTGGTGGCAAACGCGCGGGCCCCGCCGGTGCAAAACGACTGCGCCAGGTGCCCGTTGCCTGCCGAGACGGTGGTCGCCACCGGCGCGCTGGCGCCATAGGTCGCCGTCATCTCGGCCACGTAGCCGTCGTGCGCGGCGCGCAGGGCGCGTTCAATCACATGCTGGCCATTGGCCGCCCCCGCGCGAAAGCCAAAAGACATGTTGAGCACCACCGGCACGGCCTGGCCGTAGGCCTGCGACAGCGCGCGTGCGTTGGCGTAGATATAGGCGATGCCCGCAAGAATTGGCACCAGAAGCCCCGCGCCCGATGTGTCCTGTACCGCAAACACAGGCAAGGAGACGGCGGCGATCTGGATGTCGTGGCGGTCCGCCTCGGGCGGGTAGCCGGCGGCGGTGTCGGCCACATGGGTGCCGTGCGCGACCCGTTGGGCCAGCGGCGACGGCCGGTAGCCTGGCCCACCCGTCAGGCCGAGAGCGGCAAAAAGCGCGTCCTCGTCCCGGTGCGACGCGACGGCCGCGGCAATCTCCAGCCCGGTCAGGTGACGGCCAAACGGCGTGCCACCGCCGTGATCTGCGTCCATGATCCACGCACCTGCCACGCGCGATGTGCCATCGCTGGTGCGAAAGCGGCGGTGGGCCACGTTGATACCGGAATCAATCACCCCGACCAGCGTCAGCCGATCTTTGTCGACCCGGGGGTCGAGCGGGATGGCGGGCACGGTGATCGCGGGCAGCGTGTCACCCGAGCTCAGCGGTCCGGCGCTGGCTGCGCGAATGGGCAAACGGCCGAAAAAGGCCGCCTCGCCCGGCACAGGCGCGCCGATCATGTAGTCAAAATCGCCAGCCGCCTCGGCGGGGATGTCGCGCGTTGTTTCGAACTTGTGGCCTGCGCCCATGCTCCATTGGCCATAGCCGTCAGTGACGTCACCGTATGGTGCGGGATCTTCCCGCCAGATCTGCGCCATGGGTCAGCTCCGCGCCGGCCATTCGGCCTGCGCGCGCGCCCAGATTGCCTGCAACATCGGATTGGCGGTGGGCGTGACCTTCTCGGCGGTGTGCGTCACTAGCGTGCCGTCCTCGGGCACGTCGTGCAGCGCCGAAAAGCCCGGATGGCTGAGATAGACCGAGGTGCGCATATCGGCCTGCGGCCCAGCGGGGTCGATGCTGTGGCCGTTAAAGCTGGCGCCTTGCACGGTGCCGCCGCTGCCGGCAAGTGCCGCGATGTAGTGACCGATCTGGATGCCCAGCATGGCGCCCGCGATGCTGTCGATGGGAAAGTGCACGCCCGCCACAGTGCGGTTGATCGCGATGCGCGCGGCCTGGCGCACCAGTTGGTCAACGCTGGTGTGATCAGCCTCGGGTCCGGTCACTGCCACACCCTGGCGCCCGCCAAAGGTGCCGTTGCTATCCGACATAACCGCACCTGCAATGCCCGGCACCAGTTTGCCCAGCACGACGGCCATGGCAAAGCTTTCGGTGGCGTGGCCCGAGGGCAGCGTGCCGTGGCCCGGGGTCGGGATCACCGGCTGGATCTGGCCCGAAAACATGTCAGGCCGCTGCATTCCAAGCACGTTTTTCACGGACAGCACGATATTGGTGGCAAAGCCCTGCACCAGGCCCATGAGTTCGTGGGTGAACTGCTTTTGCCCCGAATGCAGACCGGCCACGCCAAAGATATAGGGCTGCGGATGGCCCGCCTGGGTCAGGATCTCGACCATGCGGTCGGCGCGCAGATCGGCGTAGTTGCGCACGTGTTCGAGCTGTGCGCGCAGCACGTCGTGTCCCGCGCGCGTCACGGTGCCGATGGCGGTGCGGGTGACCGGTTGGCTAAGGTCTGCGCTGGCGTCGGTGTGATAAAAACTGGCGCCATTGGTGGTCGCGGCCACGCCCGATTGCGAGGCGAGGCTTTGCATCACCGTGATCAGGCGGATGCGTTGCGACCAGGAAAAGATGTTGGCCGGATCGTTCAGCTGACGCTGAGCCGGTTTGCGCGTGGGCCCCTGCCATTCGCCGATGACCGCGTCGCGCGCGGTGAGCACGCCGCCCGCTGTGGGGCCATCGTAATTGCCTGCCACCGCCGTGTTGCCCGACACCGCTGTGACCGCCGTGCCGCTGCTGACAGCGGTCATGCCGCTGACCGCTGTGACGGCTGTCACCGCTGTTACGGCTGTTTGCGCGCTCAATTCACTCATTCCCTGACCCCCCCTTGGTCTGTGGACGTTCCGCCATGCCAGCGGTGCTTAATCTCTTGGAATTCCCGTCTGTTCGAGCAGTTTGGCCCAGGTGCGGACCATCGGCGTATCGCCGGCCGGATGGCTTTCGGCGTAGCGTTTGACGGTCAGTTGCGGCTCAAGCTTGCGCAGGTAGGCGGCGGCATCGCGCGCCTCGTCCCCGCGGTCGAGCATTTGCAGCGCGATGGTGCGCACGCGGTGCGATGAGGTGTGGCGCGGGTTGGCGGTGATCGAGCGTTCGGCCAGCATCAGCGCCTGATCGTAGTCGCCGCAGACAAACTGCGCTGTGGCCAGCATGATGTCGTAGAAATACTTGTA
This sequence comes from Pseudomonadota bacterium, assembly GCA_039026855.1. Lineage (GTDB taxonomy): Bacteria > Pseudomonadota > Alphaproteobacteria > Rhodobacterales > Rhodobacteraceae > Tateyamaria. The sequence goes on from JBCCLL010000023.1 coordinate 35,338, forward strand.
AGGATCGAGCGGCGACAGGTTGCAGGCGCGCTGGGACAGTTTGAGCGCTGCATCGCCGTTGCCGGCAAAGATGTGCAGGCGCGAATAGAGCAACCATGCCAGCGAGTTGTTCGGATCCAGTTCAAGCGCGCGTTCAAAGAGCTGCGCGCCGCCGCCCAGCGTGTTCAGGCTGCCGCCCTTGATCATGCCGGAGATGGCCAGGCTGAACGGGCAATCGGGTGTTGAATCGAGCGCGCGGTTGGCGCAGTCGGTGGCCTTTTCGAAATCGCGGGCGGCGTCTTCGGACCAGCCTTGGGAGACCGACAGGACGTGCCATTTGCCCAGCCACGCCGACAGCGCGCCCTGGGTCGGGTAGCGTTGGATCAGCTCGCGCAGATAGGTGCGGGCGCGGGCAAACCCTTCGAGTTGGTGCTGGTGCATCAACCCGATGGAGGACATCAGCAGCGCGTGGCCTGCCACATCGGCGATCGCCTGGCTTTCGGCCAGCTCCAGCGCGCTTGAGAAGATGCCAAAGCCGATGCGCGTGGCCACCGTCGACAGGTGCGACGACTGCCCGGCAATCAGGTCTGCCTGGCTGAGCGTGACGGTTTCCGACAGCACGATCTTGCCCGTGGCGGCCTGGCACAGATCAACGGTGAGCCGCACGGCATCGTCGGCAGCGCTGAAATGGCCGGTGACCACATAGTCGGCATCGAGGATTTCGGTCACTTGGGCCAGTTGCACGGTGTAGCTGTCGAACTGCCGCATAGAGAGGTGCGAGACCACCTCGACCAGGTAAGAGCGTGACAGCACGCGCGTCAGTTCACACGACAGCCATTCGCCCATGCGCGCGGTGGCGGGCGCGGGCACGTGTTCGACAAACGGCAACACGGCGATGCGCGGCGTGACCTCGCGCCCGGCTTCCAACACCTGAAATGCGCGGCTGCCGTGAAAGTTGCGCTTTTCGGCGACCCAGGCGTCGAATTTTGGATCGCGCAGGTCAACGCCATCCAGAAAAAGCCCGTCCGAGGGGTTGCCCAGTAGCCGCACGCGGCTGACATCGACACTGATGTCGGCCATGCTGGTGGTAAAGAGCAGGTCGAAATCAGCCCCCATGATCTTGCGCAGATCCGACAGGGACCGGCGCAAGGAAGAGCGGCCATGCTCCTCCCCTGAGCGCGACCACAGCGTCTGGTACAGCATGCGCCGCGAATAGGTGCCGTTTTTGGACGTGGCCAGCATCGCGATCAGCGCGCGATGCTTGGCGCCGCGAATATCAAGCGGTGTGCCGTCCGACCAGTCGCACGCAAATCCCCCGAAAAGGCGAACATTTAGAATTCGTTCGGTCATGTATACTGTCCACTTTCCCCAGAGTAAGGTTTCATTAAAAATGCAGCGTGAAAAGAGACTTCACGCTTTTTTCACGCGACGCGGCGCGCGCGGTGCGGCAGATATGAGCGTGTGATGAAGAGTTTTTCCTGTTCTGTCTCTGCTCCGGACCCAGATGTGGTGAATATTGAGGACTTGCCTGATTTCTGTGCCAAATGGCCGGATATCGCACCGCAAGCCCGTGAAATATTGCTGGGTCCGGAGACACCGCACAAACAGGCGCTGGTCAAATGGATGATCGCGCTGACCAACCGCGTGCACTTTTCCGATTTTCACTAAGCGCGACTGACGCGATTAAATCAGCGGCAACGCCAGCGCTGTGGCGATCAGTGCGATCATGCCGCCTGCGATCACTTCGACCATGGCCATCGACCGGCGCGCGCTGAGGGCCGACAGCGACTTGGTAAAGCCGTCGGCCAGGCTGATCCGCGCGCTTACCGCGGCCAGTGCGACCAAGACGGTGACCGACGCGGTGCCAAGCCCCATGACCAAGGCGCCCGCCACCCCGGCCCATGGGATGTTCAGGGCAAAGCACAGGATCAGCAAAAAGACCGCCCCCGTGCAGGGCCGCACGGCCACCGAGCCTACGATGGCCGCCGCGTCGCGCAGAGAGGTGGCCTGCTCCGCCTGACGGACCGAAGGCCCGTGCGCGTGACCGCAATCGCTGCAGACGGCGTCCATATCGTGGGCCGCGACATGCGCGTGCACATGCGCGCCCGCGGGCATGTTGGCGAGCGCGGGCATGGGATCGGAGTGGCTCAGCTTGGCCAGTTTCCGCACACCGCGAATGAGCAACCACAGCCCGACCAGCGCAATCGCGATGTAGCTCGCCGGGGCAAGCACGCGGTCGGCAGTGTCGGTCATCTGCGCGCGGGTCAGGCCCAGCACCCACGATCCCGTGGCGACAAATGCGATGGCCGTCACCGCTTGGGCAAGTGAGGACAACACGGCAAGCGCGGACAATCTGCGCGCCGTGACCCGAGCCGCCGCGCCGTAGCCGCCGATCACCAGCTTGCCATGGCCTGGCCCGGCGGCGTGAAAAAACCCATAGGCGGCGCACAGGCTCATCAGCGTCAGCCAGGCGCCAGGCTCGCCCGCGCGCACCGCGCGCAAGCCACCGGCGAGAGCGCGCTGCGCCTGTTCCTGACCCGCGGCAGCCCAGCGCGCCACGTCCACCATGCCACCGAGCGCAAAGAGCCAGGTCAGCGCGCCCAAAGCCACGGCGACGATGATCAGCCGGATCAACTGCACGAGACGGTCACCGTGTCGGCAAAGCTTTCGCCCACTTCCGGGTAGGCGGCTTCGACCTGTGAGGCGGGCAGCGCGTAAAGCAACTCTTCAACCAGTGTGTAGGCTGCGTCGAGGTCGGCCGGGATCACATCGGCCTCGCACCCGCCGCTGACGCTGACCCCGCCGATCAGCGCGTAGGCGGTGTAAAAGGTGGGGTCGTAGGCCTTGACCTCGACCCCGTCGGCGGGGCCAGAGGCGGCGCGGAAATGGCGCGACGTGATCAGCCCGCGCTGCACGCTGACAGCACCGGGCTGCGGTGGTCCCAGACGCAGCGCGGTGCCGGCGCGTGTGGCGTGCGTGTCGCCCGCGTAACCCGGTTGCCAATTCATATCGAAGCCCTGCAGTTGCGCCAGTTCCGCTTTTGACAGGCTGCCATCGCCATCGGGATCCAGCCCCATATCGGCCAAGATCAGCAGCGAGTAAAAGTCGTCATAGGTCCAACTGATCTCGACCCCTTCGAGATTTCCCGCATCGTCCACCACAACGCGCAGGGTTGTGTCGACAAAGATGTGCGGGTGCGCGGGCGCAAGACCGGGCAGCATGCACAAGATGAGGGCAAAGAGCGTTCTCATACAGGCAGATTTAGCGATCCGGCGGGCAGGCCTCAAGCCTGCTGCGGGCGCGTGGGCGGATTTGTGATTGTCGCAGGCCAGCCGGGCTGCCAGCATGCCCGCATGGATGTCGGTTTTGAGACCTTGAACGGGCAGCAATTTACCGTGCGGCGCTGGGGCGATCCGGCGCTGCCGCCTTTGCTGATGTTGCACGGGTTTCCCGAATATGGCGGTGCCTGGGCCGTAATTGCCGAGCGACTGTGCCACCGCTTTCACTGCATCGCGCCCGATCAGCGCGGCTATGGCGCCAGCTATGCGCCGCCCGAGGTGCGCGACTATGCCTTGCAGCATCTGGTGGCGGATGTGGCCGCGCTGGTGCGGGACCGGCCTGCGGTGGTGCTGGGCCATGACTGGGGCGCGTCGGTGGCCTATGGGCTGGCGATGTTCCGGCCCGAATGCGTGGCCCGGCTGATCGTGGTCAATGGCGTGCACCCGGTCCCGTTTCAGCGCGCGCTGGCTGCGGGGGGCGCACAATCTGCCGCCTCGCAATACATCAACCTCTTGCGCCGGGACAATGCGCACACGCGGCTGGAGGCGGATGATTTTGCACGGATGCTGCAGCTTTTTTCATCGCAGATGGACATGCAATGGCTGCGCGGCGCGGCACTGGCGGCGCAAAAGGCGGTGTGGCAGCAATCGGGTGCGCGCGGCATGGTGCACTGGTACCGTGCTTCGCCATTGGTGGTGGCCGCACCGGGTGTGCCCTGCGCGATGCCGCAGATGCCGCTGGACCGGTTGCACGTGCGCTGCCCGCACCTGTTGATTTGGGGCGAACGGGATACGGCGCTACTGCCCGAGGCGACGCGCGGATTGGAAGAGTTCGCGCCCGAGACGCAGCGGATCAGCGTCGCGGATGCGGATCACTGGATTTGCCATCAGCACCCGGACCGCGTGGCGCGCGAAGTGCTGGCGTGGTGCGGATCTGATCCGGTGGGATAAGTCGCGTGCGATGCCGTCGGTTTAGGGTTTGCTGCGCCAGACGCTTGGCAGGGCGCGCGCGGCGCGGCACTGTGAACCTGTGAAGGGGAGGGTGTCAGATGAGCCACCGCTATGAAATTGCCCGCGCCGCCGCGTTGATCGAAGCGGCGTATGTTGGCACCGCGCATCGTTCGCTGGCGCCGCGGCTGCGGGCCGCGCTGGACAGCGATGACGTGCAGGCGCTTTACCTCGACAATGGGATCCTGCTGGTGCCGGGGTCAAATTCGGTCGCGGACTATCTGAAGTTCAATCTGAGGGTGCTCAACATCGGCGGCAAGCGCTATCGGCTGAATGACGCGGCAACCGAACAGGGCGCGTCCGGCACCCGTTGGCACCAGGGGTTTTTGCGCTTTACCAAGGTGATCTATGACTGGCTTGAGGCCGAGCGGCTGCGCCCGACATATATCATCGGGCATTCGCTGGGCGCGGCGGCGACGCAGATCCTGGTGCGCACCTACGGGGTGCCGGGCATCGCCTTTGCCGCCCCGCGCCCGCGCCGCAGCAAGGGCCCGATCAAGCACAGCGCGCTGTGCCTGTGTCTGAACCGCGACGATGACAGGGTGTGCGACCTGCCGCCGCATTTTCACCACATGGGCCGCGTTCACCGCGCCCGCGCGCGCCGGTCGGTGCTGGGACCGGACCACAAGATGAAGCATTACCGCAGGGTGGTGGATGAACAGCAAAAGGCGGGTCTGCTGGGTAAAAAGTGGCCAGCGTGACGCGGTTTTGGCGAGGTGGAGCGGAAACGCTGTTTTGCGAGCACGCGTTGAAATGCGCGATTCGCAGGCATTTCCCGGAATACGTTTAGCTTTTCTCTTGATGGTAGAAATTTCGCGCTGTGCGCGCCGCGTTTCGACATTGTGTCGAAAAGGGAAACAATGGCGCTGTGCGGTATTTGAAATTAACTAAGAATTGCAACCATCTGTAGAAGCTGGAAAATTTTTCCGGCCAGGCGCGTAATTCAGACAAGACGCCACTTTTGCATGCCAATGTCGACTGAATTTGGTTAATGTGTCGTTAGTACATTTATCGAGGTGCATAATGATACGCTTTTTGAAACGCGCGGCCGCAGTTGCTGCGGCTATTGCAATAGGGTCGATGGCGCATGCGGCGACGTTCTCGGCCGACTTCACCTACCAACTTTCCGATCACCCCGACGGCGGTCAAAGCGGCAACTTTGACTATGGTCTGCGGTTGGATCGCGAAGTGCCGCCGATGTTCTGGACGTTCGACAACGGCTCAAACGTGATCCTGGAATATGATGTCAGCGAGCAAGAAGCGCGGCTGACAGGCTCGATCTTTCGCAGCTTGGGCGTTGGCGTGACGGGTGCAGAATACACCCTGCGCTACATCCTGACGGGTGTGACGGACCTGGGCGGCGGCTTTTTCGTGCAAGAAACGCCGGCGTCCGCGGGGTCGCTGACCCTGGTTGGCCCAACCACGGCGACGGACACGCAAGCGGTGATCTCGCTGGGTACGGCGTCGAACGGGAGCTACTTTTTCGAGTTCGACGATGACGGGCATCGCCTGAACAATTCGAACGGTATCGCAGGGCGCGGCTGGGTGCAAAGCAACCCCGGCGCAAACGATTTCCTGTTTACCGGCACGCTGATCCCGCCCCCGAACAACAACCCAAACCCCGTGCCGCTGCCAGCGGCTGGCTGGATGTTGATTGCGGGAATGGGTGGTCTGGTTGCGATGCGGCGGCGTAAGACAGCGGCCTGAGCCAATCTGCACCGAGTTTGGAAAGGCGGGCCTTTGGGTCCGCCTTTTTCATTTGGCCCGTTGTGGCGGCGACCGTGAAGGTGCTGGACGGGGCCGGAGTGTCGACCGGGTCAGCGGCGCTGCAGATCGCCCGGCCGCATCCGTGGACGCAAAGACATGTGCGTCCCATGCCCCGCATCGGAAAGCTGCGCCGAGACCACAGGGGCGTCTTCCGATGAAAGCACACGCAGACCCGACAGGTCGAACCCTTCGAGAAATTGCACCATCGCATCTTCGGCCGCGCGCGCCTCAATCCGGAGTGTGACCGACCCGAACCGCGTTTCAAACTGGCGCAGCCGATGCGGGCGCAGTCCGTTTTCGGAGCGTGTGATCAGATCTTCGACCTCTTGCCACATCTGCCCGTTGATGTTGCGCCAGTCACGCGTTGCGGCGATGCCATCGAAATGCGCCTGGATGAGGGCCAGCGTTTTGGCCAACACCGGACGATGCGCGGCCGCGTTCCCGTCGTAGACATAGAACAAGATGACGTTGTCGCCGCGTGTATAGGCGGTCGAGATGTCGTCGACATAGCTGTCAAACTGCGACCGGTCCGTGCCGCTGGGCGAATTGAGTTCGGGCACCTGCGCCAGAACCGTCGCAATCTTACGCGCGCGGGCGCGCCACTGTTCATCGCTGAACACCGCGATTAGATGGGTGTCGGTGACATGCTGCGACTGCCAGCCTGCGGGCGGGTCGGGCATCGCCAGGTCGATGCCGCGCGATGTGCGCAACATCCGGCCCAAGATGCTGGCTGGTGTGCCGACGCGATCAAACAGGCCATCGATATAAGCCTGTCGATCATGGGCGCCTGCGGCTTTTTCCTTTTGCAGGATGTAATCGGCGCCCACCCCGGCGCTGGCAAGCATCGCGATGCCCAGGGCAAGCACCACCAATTTGAATGTGCGCATGAACAGACCCGCCTGTTGTCGTCATCCCATCGTAGAGATGTCGCAATCGGTCGTGGCGGCAGTGTGGCCTGGACGTGGTTTTTCGGCGGTGTTGGGCAACCGCGCCGCGTGCCGCAGGGCGCCGCACTGGCGTCTGACGAGGTTATTAGGCCACCAGCGTCACACCCGGCAGCGCTGCGATTTTTTCCAGGTCCTGCTGATAGCGCGCCTGCAACCGGCGGGCTTGCGGCGCCGAAAACCGGGCAAAGCCGCGATCCGCCGTATCCTGTGAAAACGTGCTGATCGCCTGCGACCACGCGGACCGCTCAAGCGTCTGGCCGGAGTGGTAGATGGCTTGCAAGTGCTGCAAGGCCGCGTCGGTGGCAGAGATGTTTAGCGCCTGTTCCGGCTCCTGAAATTGCGGGTGTGGGGTGCCCAACAACCGCTCAAGCAGCGCGACGCTGGTGCCGCGTTTGGCATAGTCGACCACGGTGAACCGATCAGGGCGCAACAGGGTGTGCAGCGTGTGCACCGTGTCGGGCCAACCGCCGGTGAACCGGCTCATCGCGTCCGCCGTTTGTTCAAATGGGCGCAGCGGATTGTCCTCGGCGTGTTTGCGATAGCCGGACATGAACAGCTGGTCATAGGGGCGGATCACAAACAGGATGTGCGACACGTGCCCGTCAATCGCCGCCAGCGCCTGTTGGAACACCTCGATGCGTTGCCTGCGGTTGGGGTAAAGCTTGCCCTTCAACATGTGCAGGATGACCCCGGGCAGGTTTTCATCTGACAGGATCAGCCTGTGGTTTTGTGCGGTGACGTGCTTAGTCAGCGCACGCCGCACCTTGGCCACAAAGGCCGGCATGTCGTCATCGCTGTGCTTTGGACGCGGCAGGCGCAGGTGCAGGTTGCCGCCGGCGATGCCTTCGCGCCGGGGAAAGCCGAGGTCGTACCCCGCCGCGCGCAGGCTGGTTGCGTTGCTGGCAAGGCAGAGCTGAAAGCTGGACGTGCCGGTCCGGTGCGCGCCTGCGTGTAAAAACACCTCTCTGCGCATGCTGCCCCTCCGCGTGCCCTGCCCTGCCCGCTGTTTTGAGACGAAGCGGCCGCACAAGGCAAGCGTCATGACGCCCGAGCGCTCGGGCCGCTTTTGCGCTGTGCTGCCCCCTTCCCCGGCTGACGCCGCTCTGGCATAGTATCGCTCAACCAACAAAGAGCAGCTGCCATGACCGATCTGTTGAGCGGGGCCAAGAGCGCCTCGGATTATGACGCCTCCTCGATTCAGGTGCTGGAGGATATGGAGCACGTGCGGCTCCGCCCAGGCATGTATATCGGCGGCAAGGACGACCGCGCGCTGCACCACATGGTGGCCGAGATCATCGACAATTCGATGGACGAGGCGGTCGCGGGGCACGCGACTTGGATCGAGGTGGAATTGCACGAAAACGGCCATGTGAGCGTGCGCGACAATGGCCGCGGCATCCCCACGGACCCGCATCCCAAGGATCCGAGCAAGTCGGCACTTGAGATCATCTTTTGCACGCTGAACGCGGGCGGCAAGTTTTCGGGCGACAGTTATGAGACGTCCGGTGGCTTGCACGGTGTCGGATCGTCCGTGGTCAACGCGCTGTCCGATCATCTGCGGGTCGAGGTGGCGCGCAATCGCGAGCTCTACGCCATGGAGTTTGCCCGCGGCGTGCCGCAGACCAAGCTGGACAAGATCGGCGCCGCCCCCAACCGGCGCGGCACCGCCGTCACCTTTCACCCCGATGCGGAGATCTTTGGCTCACTGCGCTTGAAACCGGCACGGCTGTTCAAGATGGCACGGTCCAAGGCCTATCTGTTTTCAGGCGTTGAGATCCGCTGGAAAACCGCGATCGAGGACGGTGACACACCCACCGAGGCCACGTTCCACTTTCCCGGCGGGCTGTCGGATTACCTGAAAGAGACGCTCAGCGGGGCCAGCACCTATGCCGAGGCACCCTTTGCCGGTTCGGTGTCGTTTGAAAAGTTCAAGGCCCCGGGCAAGGTCGAATGGGCGATCAACTGGACGCCCAGCCGCGACGGGTTCATCCAAAGCTACTGCAATACCGTGCCCACGCCCGAAGGGGGCACGCACGAGGCCGGATTTTGGGCCGCGATCCTCAAGGGGATCAAAGCCTATGGCGAGCTTGCGGGCAACAAGAAGGCCGGGATGATCACGCGCGAGGACCTGACCACCGGGGCGGGTGCGCTGGTGTCGTGTTTCATCCGCGAGCCTGAGTTCGTGGGCCAGACCAAAGACCGGCTCGCCACAGTGGACGCGCAGCGGATGGTCGAAAACTCGGTCCGCGATCACTTTGACAACTGGCTGGCGGCGGACACGAAATCCGCAGGCGCGATTTTGGATTTCCTGGTGCTGCGGGCCGAAGAGCGGATGCGGCGGCGGCAGGAGAAAGAGACCGCGCGCAAGTCTGCGACCAAAAAGCTGCGCTTGCCGGGCAAGCTGGTGGATTGTTCTGCGACCGCGCGCGATGGTACTGAGTTGTTCATTGTCGAGGGCGACAGCGCGGGCGGGTCGGCCAAGATGGCGCGCGACCGCAAGACCCAAGCGCTGCTGCCGCTGCGGGGCAAGATCCTGAACGTGCTGGGGGCCGCGTCGTCGAAACTTGGGTCAAATGCGGAGATCTCGGACCTGACACAGGCGCTGGGTGTCGGTCTGGGGACGCGGTTCAACGTGGATGACCTGCGCTATGACAAGATCATCATCATGACCGACGCAGACGTGGACGGCGCGCATATCGCGGCACTCTTGATGACGTTCTTCTACACCCAGATGCGGCCGATGATCGACGCGGGCCACCTGTACCTGGCCTGCCCGCCCCTCTTCCGCCTGACCCAAGGCGCGCGGCGGGTGTACTGCCTGGACGAACGCGAGCGGGACGCGTGGCTGGAAAAGGGCCTGGGCGGCAAGAGCAAGATCGACGTGAGCCGCTTTAAGGGCTTGGGCGAGATGGACGCCAAGGACCTCAAGGACACGACGATGAACCCGGAGACGCGAAAATTGATCCGGGTGTCGATTGATGAGGATGAGCCGGGGCAAACAGGCGATCTGGTGGAGCGGCTGATGGGCAAAAAGCCAGAGTTACGGTTTCAGTATATCCAGGAGAACGCGCGGTTTGTGGAGGAGTTGGATGTTTGAGTGAGGAACCGTTGCAAAATAGGCTTCGTGATTGGGGACTGAAAGCGACCTACTTGTATATGATCGTTTTATTTGGCGGCATCCCAGTTGGAATTATTTCAGGTTGGGTGGAACTCCGTGTGTATGGATTAAACGAAATTGGCGATTTTCTCGCAGGAGCATTCGGTCCGTTGGCTTTTTTATGGCTGGTTCTCGGATTTCTTCAACAAGGGCGAGAGCTGCAGAACAGCGTTGATGCGCTCAGGCATCAAACTAAGGAATTGAAGTTGTCGGTCGCACAGCAAAAGGCGATGGTTTCAATTGCAAAGGAACAACATGACTTGGAGACTGACGTCGCAAAGCGTGCGCGAAGGCTCGAAGAGAATTCTAAACTTTCTCGCTTTGTGATTTCACCGCAAGGTGGTAGCGGTGGACCGCGTGGCAAGGTCAACGCGAGATTCAAAATTCGCAATGTGGGTTGCTCTGCGACAAGAGTTGTTTTGAACCACGATGTCGAAGGCGGCGGAGAAATTACTTTTTTTGATTTTGCCGCCAATGCAGCCAAGGACTTTTCTATCGAAGCAACAACTTGGCCAAGGAACTGGGAGAGCGGCTGCCTTACGATTCAAAGTGAATCTGTCCAAGGTTCGAAAAGCAGACAAAGCTTTAATTTAACTGACGAAAACGTCTCCGAGATCAAATAGAAAAATTCATTTTCACGCTTCAACAGCCGATCTAATAGCCCCCCCCGCTAATGCGCTTTATCCCCGCAATGTACCTCGTGGCTTAGGGCTATAGCCCAGACCGAACCATATCGCCGTGCCGGGGGGCGTTCCTCTCGCGCATTGCTGCGCAATACGCTGTCGGATGACGCGGCAGAGCCGCTGACCCGGCGATCGGGCGGCGCCTGCGGCTTAATCCCGCCATGGGATGCAGCGGTGATTTTTGGCATGAGAGGCGAGGCGACGGTCCGCTTGCGCTCTTTGCAAGATGCGCTGCCGTTTGACACGCTTGCGGTGTGGACGCTTTGGCGGCGCCCACGAAAAGTCAGAATTGGCAGCGTTTTTTCTTGGCCAGAGCGACCAGTACGTCGTTGCGTTTGTTTGCAGCCTCTAGCGCCTGTTGTGCATTGGAATAGTTGCCGATCACCGCGGGCCAGAACAGGATGGCGGCAGCGACATTTGCGCCCGAGGCCGTTTTGCCCTTGGCCGCTTCGCTGCGGATCTCTTCAAGTTGCATCAGTTGCGTCTTGATATCGTCACAGGCCAAGCTTTCATCGTTGACAGACGTGGTTTGCACGACCTCAGGAGAGACGCAGGCACTTAGCATTACGGCACTTGCGAGAACGCCGCAGAGAAAGGGTTTGGTCATTGAAAAATTTCGTTAATTCAGTACTGAAGCGTAGGTTTTCTGCACAATATTAGCGTAGAACTGGTGCAGGGTGGCGTCAACAGCAAATCGTTGATTCCATTGGAGCCTCTTGCGCTTTGCCGGCGATTGCGGCCCTATCGGGCGTATGATCTGGCGTTTGTTCATCGTGTTTTTCCTGCTTGCTTCTTGTGCGGGCCGTCCGATGACAGAGGCTGAGATTGCCTTTGCTGCCAAGATCCACGGCGATCAGCTGGACACCTCAAAGGTGCGCTTGGTGGATGGGGCGCCGACGCGGGCGGTGACGTTTCGGCGCAAGCCGCGCCCGCGGGTGACATGCCGCGAGTTGATCGTGCCGCCGCCCACCACCGAGATTGTCACGGCCAAACCGGCGGCGGTCGCGCTTTACCAGCGGGTGCTGTTTGACCGCGATTGGTATCTCGATGACTACGTGCCCGCCTATCCGGACGAGATCAACCTGGTCGCCGCGATGCTGCTGGCGCATGAGTTGACCCATGTCTGGCAGTGGCAGAATCGCGACCGCACCGGCTATACCCCACTGCGCGCGGCGACCGAGCATCGCTGGAACCGGTTTGGCACCGATCCCTATCTGTTCGATTTGGACAATAACCAAGGCTTTTTGGAGTTTGGGTACGAACAGCAGGGATCGATTGTGGAAGAGTTTGTCTGCTGCCGTGCGCTGGCCCCACAGGCGCCGCGCACCAAGCGGTTGCACGCGCTGATCAGCGCCGAGATGCCGCTGGCCCCCTTGCCACAATCGCGCCCCTCGGACGTGCGGTTGCCGTGGGACGGGGTCGAGCTGAACGGAATTTGCGGCTGAGGGGGGATGCGATGGCGCAATACGCGGCGATCATGTTGCTGGCGGGGATTGGCATCCCGCTGCTGGCGGCGTTGAATGCGGCACTGGGGACACATTTGGTCAGCCCGGCGGCGGCGGCGCTTGTGCTGTTTGCGGTGGCGTTGGTGTGCGGCGTGGTGGCGTTTGTGCTGACCGGTGCGCAGGGGCTCGAACGGTTGGGGTCGGCGCCGCGGCATCTGTTGTTGGCGGGGGCGCTAATTGCGTTTTACGTGCTGTCGATCACCTATATCGCGCCGCATTTCGGGGTCGGGAATGCGGTGTTCTTTGTGCTGTTGGGCCAGTTGATTTCGGCGGCAGCGATTGACCATTTCGGGCTGTTTGGCGCCACAGCGACGACGCTGGGGGCGGCGCGGCTGGGCGGGATTGCGTTGATGGCGGTGGGCGTGTGGCTCACGCAGCAGGCCTGAAGCGCGCGCTCATCGCCGCCTTTCAGGCGCTCTTCGCGGTCTCGCCGGCCAGTTCGAGCGCGTGTGCCCATGCGGCGGGATCCAGTGTGGCGGGATCGGCGGGCTGACGGGCGTGCCCGGGCATGCGGGCGCCGTCATCCTGCGCCACTGCCGCGGCCAAATCGCGCAGCCTTTGCCAGAATACATCAGACAGTTCGGGGTCGATCAGCAGGTAGGATTGGCCCAGATCGTGCGGCGGCCCTTCGGGCGCCTTGAGCGGGGCCACATCGCGGCTGAGCACGCCGCCGGCAAGTGCTGCGGCCATCAGTTCGGCCATCAGGCCAAAGCCCCAGCCCTTGTGCCCGCCCGAAGACACCAGCGACCCGGCCAGTGCGGCGTCGGGGTCTGTGGTCGGGCGCCCTTCGGCGTCGACGGCCCAGCCCTCGGGGATCGCCTCGCCCGCAGCCTTGGCCATGGTGATCTTGCCCAGTGCCACAGCGGTGGTGGACTGGTCCATGTGGAGCGCCACGCCGCCTGCGCCGTCGGGCGCGGAAAAGGCGATGGGGTTGGTGCCGATCACGCGGGTCTTGCCGCCCGGTGCAGCTACGATGGGAGAGGCGTTGGTGAAGCCGATGCACATCATCCCCGCCTGCGCAACTTGTTCGGTGAAATAGCCCAGCGCCGTGCAGGTGTGGGCGTGGGTGATGGCCAGGTGCGCCACGCCGTTTTGCCGCGCCGCCTCCAGCGCGGGGGCGAGGCCATAGGTGAAGGCCGGTTGGGCAAAGCCAAAGCCCGCGTCAACAACAACTGCGCCGGGGCGTGGGCGGCTGAGCCGCGGCACCACCTGCCCGTTGACGCGGCCGGTTTGCAGCTGCTTGCAGTAGCTTTCGAGGTAGTAGAGCCCGCAGATGCGGTTGCCAAATGCCTCGGCCCGGGCCACGGCGCGGGCCACCTCGGCGGCTGCCACGGGTGCTGCCCCGTGACGTTCGAGTGCTTTTTGCACCACGCGGGTGATCTCAGTCAGCGGTTGCGCGGTCATGGTGGGCCTTTTCGATGTGCCGCGCCGTGGTGCGCGGCGGGCGCACTGTGCTGGCACCGGTGGGTGGCGTCAATTGCGTGTCTGATATGTCGCGCCTTGCGATCAGTCGGACACAAGCCGGCCGCCTTCCAATCTGACGATCCGGTCCATGCGCCCGGCGAGGTCGTGGTTGTGCGTGGCGATTAGGGCAGCACGAGCGGTGCCTGCGCCACGTTCGCGCACCATGTCGATCAGCGCGGCAAAGACCTGGTCCGAAGTGTCTGGGTCCAGATTGCCGGTTGGCTCATCGGCCAGGATCAGAGCGGGCGCATTGGCCAGGGCGCGGCAAAACGCGACGCGCTGCTGTTCGCCGCCGGACAGAGCGGCCGGGCGGTGGTCGGCGCGGTGACTGAGGCCAATGCGGGTGAGCAAATCGGAGGCGCGCGCATCTGCCTGTGTTTGTGAGACGCCGGCGGCGTGCTGCGGCAGGGTCACATTTTCCAGCGCGCTGAATTCGGGCAGCAGGTGGTGGAACTGGTAGATAAAGCCGATCTGATCGCGCCGCGCGGCTGTGCGCGCGCCATCGCGAGCGCGACCCATGTCCCGGCCCATCAGGCTGACACGGCCCGCCGTGGGCGTGTCAAGCAGCCCGGCGATGTGCAAAAGCGTCGACTTGCCTGCGCCGGACGGGGCCACCAGTGCCACAACCTCGCCCGGGGCAAGGGTCAGGTCGACGCCGCGCAGCACGTGCGTTTCCGTAGCACCCGCGTAGGTCTTGGTCACAGCCTCAAGGCGCAGCACCGCCTCACTCATAGCGCAGCGCCTCGACCGGGTGCATGGCAGCCGCACGGCGCGCCGGGAAATAGGTGATCACCCAGCTCAGCGCCAGCGACAGCGCCGCCGCGGCAGCCACGTCGCTGGGCACCAGAACGGCGGATGGAAAGATGAACCCGCGTCCCTCGAGGTCGGTAACGCCATTGCCGGTCACCGTGTTCACAAACGCATAGATGTGCTGGATGTTGGCCGAAAACAGCGCGCCAAGTGCTATGCCCAGCACCGTGCCTGCGGTGCCCACCCACGCGCCGCACAGGAAAAACACCCGCAGGATCGACCCGCGCGACAGCCCCATGGTGCGCAGGATGCCGATGTCGCGCCCCTTGTTTTTGACCAGCATGATCAGGCCCGACACGATGTTGAGCGTGGCAATCAGCACGAGGATCGCAAGGACGATAAAAATCGCATTGTCCTGCAATTCGAGCGCACTCAGCATGCCGCCAAAACGGTCCTCCCAGGTCCAGGCGTAGGCGCGCGGGCCTGCGG
>JBCCLL010000024.1:0-49952 GCA_039026855.1 Pseudomonadota bacterium
CTGCCATTTTCTGTCAATACGGAATGCGATCACGGTGATCTGATCTTTTCTGATTGGCGTAAATACCTACATGTAGCCAAGCTCGGAAAAATAATAAAAAGGATAGGTTCCGATGTCAGACGAAGCCCTCACGGTCGAGATGACCGCAGCTGACCTCGACATGATCGAAGCAGCCCTGCAAACGCAGGAGAAAATCCTGTCGGTGCAAAGCCGTGCAGGCGGAAAAACTGCGCGCGCGCGGCTGAATGAAGTCAAGGGGCTGCTCCGTCGCATGCGCCGTCAGCACCCGCAAACCGGCACCAGCGCCCGCACCCCCACATGGACCGAAGCGGCGCGCTCACTGTTTTCTCTGTAAGCCACGTCACCACCAGAAAACGCCGCCGAAATTTTCGCGCGGCGTTTTATTTTGCGCAGGCGGCGGGCAACCGCCTAGCTCAGCTGCGCCATCACCTCGTCAGAGGCTTCGAAATTTGTGGTCACCCGCTGCACGTCGTCGTCATCCTCAAGCGCATCAATCAGCTTCATCAGCTTTTCCATGTTCTCAAGGTCCATTTCCGTGCTTGTGGTCGGGCGCCACACCAGCTTGGTGCTTTCGCTTTCGCCCAGATCGGCCTCAAGCGCGTTTGACACGTCGTTGAGGTCAGTGTCCGCGCACCAGATCAGATGGCCGTCCTCGCTGCTTTCGACGTCCTCGGCCCCCGCCTCGATTGCGGCCATCATCACCGTGTCAGCGTCACCTGCCGCTGCGGCATAGGTGACCTCGCCCTTGCGCTCAAACATGAAGCCGACGCTGCCAGTCTCCCCCAGGTTGCCGCCATTTTTGGTAAAGGTCGACCGCACATTCGATGCGGTGCGGTTGCGGTTGTCGGTCATCGTCTCGACAATCACCGCAACGCCGTTAGGTCCGTACCCTTCATAGCGAATTTCTTCGTAGTCGTCGCCCTCACCCGCGACCGACTTCTTGATCGCCCGCTCAATATTGTCTTTGGGCATCGACTGGCCTTTGGCTTCTTTCACCGCAAGCCGCAGGCGCGGGTTCTTGTCTGGATCGGGATCGCCCATCTTGGCGGCAATCGTGATCTCCTTGGACAGCTTGGAAAACAGCTTGGCGCGGATCTTGTCCTGCCGCCCTTTGCGGTGCTGGATATTCGCCCATTTTGAGTGGCCTGCCATGGCGGTGCTCCTCGACTTTTGCTTGCCGGTTTATAGGCCAAGCGCGGCGCGGGCTTCAATCCCCGCGAGCGGCGACAGACCAGGCGCAAGAGCCCTGTCAGGTCAGCCCGATACGCCCCAAACGGCCAAAAACGCCAGATGTTTCTTCTGGCCAAAAATACCTCGGGGGGCGCGGCACGCGCGGGGGCAGCGCCCCCTTCACCCTCCGCCACAGCGCGCGCACGCAGGCCCAAACGCACAGCCGAGCTACACGGCTCAGGCAAACGGCCCGCACCGCTCACATCTGCGGCAGCTTTTCACCGCGCTCCGTGGCGTCTGCCGCGGCGGCAATGCGCTTTTCTCGGGTGGGTGCTGTCTTGGCCCCCTTGATCCAGCGCAGCACATTGCGCCGGTAGGACGGTGCCATCCCGTCCCACGTCGCCCGCGCGGCGCCAAGCCTCTCGGCCAGATCATCGGGCACATCCAAGCGGTCCACATCTGCATCCGCATCCCAAAGACCGGCCGCCTTGGCCGCGGCGATGGCGGCCCGGCCCGGGGCCTGCATGCGGCCCGCGTCCTGCAAACGCGCGGCGCGATCCTTGTAGCTTTGTGCCCAGCGCTGCGTGCGCCTCGGCGTGATCAGTTGCGCGGTGCGCGCGTCGTCAACCGTATAGCGGCGCCCGTCGATCCAGCCATAAGCCACCAGCGCGTCCAAAACGGCATCGCGGCTGAGGTATTTGTCCCGTGTGGCGGCCTTCCAGGTGATCAGGATCGCCCCGTCACTGCCATGATGCGCCTGCAGCCAGTCCCACAATGCGGTCTCTGATGTCACCTCGACCTTTGGATGGTCCGGCATCACGATGCGCGATCTCCCCTTGTTCAATTCTGCCGCGCACAACATGGTGCAGGCATGACAACCGACCAGATCATTCTCTTTGCGCTGTTCGGCGCGGTGTTCGGCCTGCTGATCTGGGGACGCTTTCGCTATGATATCGTGGCATTTGCGGCGCTGATGGCGGGTGTGGTGCTGGGCGTGGTCCCAGCGGCACAGGCGTTTTCCGGCTTTGGCCACCCCGCCACGCTCGTGGTTGCGCTGGTGCTGGTGGTCTCTGCTGGGTTGGTGCGCTCGGGCGCTGTGTTTTTGATCACCCGCACGCTGGTCGATGCCTCTCGGTCCTTGGGCGCCCACATCACACTGATGGGGGCGGTCGGCGGTGTCCTGTCGGCGTTCATGAACAATGTGGCAGCCCTGGCGCTGCTGATGCCCGTCGACATCCAAACCGCGCGCAAAGCAGGCCGGAGCCCCGGGCTCAGCCTGATGCCGCTCAGCTTTGCCACTATCCTGGGCGGTATGGTCACGCTGATCGGAACGCCCCCCAACATCATCATCGCCAGCATCCGCGAAGAAAGCTTGGGCGCGCCCTTTGCGATGTTTGACTTTGCCCCCGTGGGCGGCGCCGCCGCCATCGCCGGCTTGGCCTTTGTGGCGCTGGTGGGCTGGCGTTTTATCCCGGTGCGCGACAGCGACAGCGCAGCGCCTGAAGACGCGCTCTCAGGATATATCGCCGAGCTGACCGTGCCGGACGGCTCCAGACATATCGGTCGCCGGTTGAGTGATCTGGAGGATGCCGCCGATCAGGCGGACGTAGCCATCATCGGCCTGATCCGCGACGGCAAGCGCCGCTATGGCCGGGCGCGCAATTCCGAATTGCGCGCGGGCGACGCACTGGTGCTGGAAGCGATGCCCGACGCGCTCGACGAGTTCCGCAGCGCAACCAGCCTCGCCGTCGCTGATGCCACGCGAGAGGAAAAGCTGCGCGCCGCGGGCGACGGCGTCGAAATCGTCGAGGTTGTGGTCACCGAAACCTCACGCCTGATCGGTCGCACAGCGCAGTCCGTGGGTCTCAACTGGCGACAAAACACCGTGCTTTTGGGCCTGTCGCGCGGCGGCAAAAAGGTGAGCAAGGAAATCCGCAAAACACCCCTGCGGGCAGGCGACATTCTGCTGTTGCTGGTGCCGCGCGACACCGGTGCGGACGTAACCGCGTGGTTGGGGTGCCTGCCTTTGGCCGAACGCGGGCTCGCGGTGACGTCCGACGACAAAGTCTGGCTGGCCATCGCGCTTTTTGGCGGCGCGGTGGTCGCCGCAAGCCTCGGCCTGATCTACCTGCCGGTGGCGTTGGGCCTGGTGGTCGTGGCCTATGTGCTGGCCAAGATTGTGCCCTTGTCCGAACTCTACACCCATATCGAATGGCCTGTCGTGGTGCTCTTGGGGTCAATGATCCCGCTGGGGGCGGCGCTCGAAACCTCAGGCGGCACCGACCTGATTGCAGGTTGGCTCTTGACCTTGACCCAAGGCCTGCCCGCATGGGCCGTGCTAAGCGTGCTGATGGTGGTGACCATGAGCCTGTCGGACGTGCTCAACAACACCGCGACAACCATCGTGGCCGCCCCGGTGGGCATTCAGATGGCGCAAACGCTGGGTGTGTCGCCCGACCCGTTCCTCATGGCGGTGGCGGTGGCGGCCTCGTCTGCCTTTCTCACGCCAATCGGGCACAAGAACAACACTCTGATACTAGGACCAGGGGGCTACCAGTTTGGCGATTACTGGAAAATTGGCCTCCCGCTTGAGGTGATCGTGGTGGCCGTCTCCATCCCTGCCATCCTGGTGTTCTGGCCGCTCTAGCCGGGGCCCGGAAATCGTGTCGATTTCCGGCCGTTTTCCGACACGGAAAACGCGCGCACCCAGCGTCACCGTTGCCTTGCACGCCGTACGCCGCCTAACCTGCCTCAAACGGAGGCAGCACATGGATCAAGCAGACGCCATCATCGTCGGCGCAGGCCTCGCAGGGCTGGCCGCTGCCGCCGAACTGGGCGACCGTGGCAAGCGCGTCATAATTGTCGACCAGGAACCGCGCAGCAATATCGGTGGACAAGCCTTCTGGTCGCTTGGTGGCCTTTTCATGGTCGACACCCCCGAACAGCGGCGCATGGGCATCCGTGACAGCCATGCGCTGGCCCTGTCCGACTGGATGGGCAGCGCTCAATTTGACCGCGACGAAGACAGTTGGCCCCGCCGCTGGGCCGAAGCCTATGTGGACTTTGCCGCAGGCGAGATGCGGCCTTGGCTGCACGCCATGGGCCTGCGCTGGTTCCCGGTGGTCGGCTGGGCCGAACGCGGCGGCGGCTTTGCCAGCGGGCATGGAAATTCCGTCCCACGCTTTCACATCACGTGGGGCACGGGGCCCGGCATCATCGAACACTTTGTCCGCCGTTGCGAGGAACACGAGGCCACCGGGCGCATCACTTTCAAGTTCCGACACCAGGTCGACCGCATCGACATGGAAAACGGCGCCGCCAAGGGCATCAGCGGCACCGTGCTGGCCGACGACGCCGCCGCGCGCGGCGCCCCAACCAATCGCGACGCCACCGGCGATTTTGCGCTGCGCGCGCCCTCGGTCATCGTCACATCCGGCGGCATTGGTGGCAATTTCGAGATGGTGCGCAAAGCCTGGCCCACAGACCGGCTTGGCCCCGCACCCAAAGACATGGTCGCAGGCGTGCCCGCCCATGTCGACGGCCGCATGATCGGCATCAGCCAAAGCGCTGGCGGCCACCTGATCAACGGCGACCGCATGTGGCACTACACCGAAGGGGTCAAGAACTGGGACCCGATCTGGCCCGCCCACGGGATCCGCATCCTGCCGGGGCCGAGCGCCATGTGGTTCGACGCAAAAGGCAACCGATTTGCGCCCCCCGCCCTGCCCGGGTTCGACAGCGTGGGCACCCTGCGCGAGATCCTCAAGACCGGCTATGACTACAGTTGGTTCGTGTTGACCCAAAAGGTCATCAAAAAGGAATTCGCCCTGTCTGGCAGCGAGCAAAACCCCGATTTCACGTCAAAAAGCTGGGGCAAAGTGATCCGCGAACGCCTCCTGTCGGGCCGCAAGGCCACCGGGCCGGTCGAAGCGTTCAAAGAACGCGGCGAAGACTTCGTGGTGGCCAACGACCTCACCAGCCTGGTCAACGGTATGAACCAGATCGCCGGGGGCAACCTAATCTCCGAGGCAAAACTGCGTCCCCAGATCGAAGCGCGCGACGCCCAGATCGACAACCCGTTTTCCAAGGACGCGCAAATGATGGCAATCCACGCCGCACGCAACTATCGCGGCGACCGGCTGATCCGCACCGCCAAGCCGCACAAATTTCTCGACCCCGCAAACGGTCCGCTGATCGCCGTCAAACTGCACATCCTGACGCGCAAGACATTGGGCGGTCTGCAGACCAATCTTGACAGCCAGATGATCGACGCGGGCGGCACGGTGATCCCGGGCCTCTTTGCCGCTGGCGAGGTCGCGGGCTTCGGCGGCGGTGGCTACCACGGGTATAACGCGCTCGAAGGCACGTTTCTCGGCGGATGCATCTTTTCTGGCCGTAATGCGGGCCGCAGCGACGCCATCGCCTAGCGCACTGAACTTACGGCAAACCCGGGGCGGCCGACACACTCGGCCTTAGACGGGTTTGGCGCCTGCTATCAAGACGCGCCGCATCACGTGCCCCGCAGAACTGGCATGCCGGATTGTCTCGGCGTTTGGCACCGGGTCACAAATCTCCAACAAGTTTTTGCAAAGCACGGGTACTTCAAGCCGCCACATCAATCCCAAGCTCACCCAATCGCCAAATGTCTATCCGTAGTCCAGCGCTTGCGGGTCATGTTGGTTGCAAGGCCATTCGCCTTCGAACACCCCAGGCTTGCCGCCTTCGTACACCGCCCAGGTGGCCGCCATCAGGCGGTATGTCTTGTGTTCCCAGCCTTCGTCGTTGCGGTGCGTGTGGGCATGCCACACGCCTTGCACCATAACCTGCAACTCCACCGTCGAGTCGGGATCGCCACGGTGACCCTTCGACAGGGCCAATTTGTTGAGGCGCCGGTGCAGCTTGTGCGCCAGCTTTGCCCGACGCCCGGCAAAAACCACCGGCACTTCGCGCTTGGTGCCCGCGCGCGCCATTATGACCACATCGCCGCGGGACGTGCGGCGCAACTCGGGCGTCAACGCCACCACAACGTTTTGCAACGGCGCGGCAAACAGGGCGGCATCCTCCAGCTCGGGCTTTGCCGGGTATTTCATAGTGCGTCGTTCAATCATCATGCATCCCGCCAGATGTTCGGTCTTCACACTTATGCCGCACCTATTAACAAACGGTTTGCCTAGAGCGGCCAGATCAACGGGATCGTGGCAGCCGCGATCAGCCCGACGCTGAGGTTCAGCGGAATGCCGACGCGCATGAAATCGGTGAACTTGTAGCCGCCAGGGCCGTAGACCAGCATGTTGGTCTGGTACCCGATGGGGGTGGCAAAGGACGCCGACGCCGCCACCATCACCGCCACCACCAACCCGCGCGCATCCACGCCCAACGCGTCCGCCAACCCGATGGCGATGGGCGTGACCACCACGGCCACCGCATTGTTGCTGACCAACTCGGTCAGCACCGAGGTCAGCAGATACACCGCCCATACGATCAGGAACGGCGGCAATTGCATCAGCGCAGGCGCAATCGCCTCGACGATCAGCGCAACTGCTCCCGATGCCTCGAGCGCGGCGCCAATGCCCAACATCGCAAAGATCAGCGCCAGCAGACGCCCATCGACAAAAGAAAACGCCTCTTCGGCGTCGATGCACCCGCTCACCAGCACCAGCGCCACGGCGAGGATGGCCAGCAGAAAGATCGGCGCCACGCCCAGTGCGGCCAGCAGCACAATGCCCAACAGCGACGCGATGGCCACCGGCGCATGCCCGCGGCGGTAGGCACGTTGCGAGGGTTGCGCGACGTCGACCATGTCCATGTCGGCGGCCAGCCGCTTGATGTCCTCGGGCGCGCCTTCGAGCAGCAGCGTATCACCCACCCGCACCACCAGATCATCCAGCTGCCGCCCGATGTTCTGGTTGCGCCGGTGCACGGCGAGCGGGTAGACGCCATAACGCCGCCGCAGCCGCATCGCGCCCAGCCGCCGCCCGACCATCCGACAACCGGGCGTGATCAGCACCTCAACGGTGGTGGTTTCGACCGCACCAACCTGATCCAGACGCTTCAACTCCTTGTTGCGCTGCAGGCTGAGCAGTTCGGTCATCTGCGTGCGCAGCACCACCCGGTCACCGACCTCAAGCGTGACATCGCGCAGATCCCGCCGCAGCGAGGCGTCCCCGCGCACCACGTCGATCAGCCGCACACCGTCGCGCTGAAACAGCTGCACGCCCAGCACTTCGCGACCGACAAGGTTGCTTTCGGGCGGGATCACCGCCTCGGTGAAAAACTTCATCTTGCTGCGATCGCTGAGCAAACCGGCCATACTGTCCCGATCCGGCAACAGCCACGGGCCGACAAAACGCAGATAGATCATGCCCCAGGCCACCAGGATCAGACCCAGCGGCGTGACCTCAAAGATCGTGAACGCGGCCAGCCCCTGCGTCCGCGCCACCCCGTCGACAAGCAGGTTGGTCGAGGTCCCCAGCAGCGTCAGCGTGCCCCCCAGAATGGCGGCATAGCTCAGAGGGATCAGCAGGCGGGAGGGCGCCAGCCCCATGGTCTTGGCCAACTGGGTAAAGACCGGGATCATGACAACGACCACGGGCGTGTTTGACACAATCGCCGAACTGGTCACCACAAAGCCGATGAGCAGCGCAATCGCCAGCACCGGATTGGTGCGCGCCTGCCGATCCGCCAGCCCAGTAAAGGCATCGAGCGCGCCGGTGCGCACCAGCGCCCCCATGATGATGAACATCGCCGCAATGGTCCACGGCGCAGGGTTCGACAGCACCGCCAGCCCCGCCTCATAGGGCAGCACGCCCAGCCCCAGCATCAGCGCCACGCCGGTGATCGCCACCACCTCTGTGGGCAGGCTTTCGCGCAAAAACAGTACAAACATGACGCCCACGACCGCCAGCGTGACAAAGGCCTGCGCGGTTTGCGATATGTCGATGAGGCCCATGCGCGGTCCCTGCGTCTTGACGCTTAGACGCCAGTGTCTCGCATCGCGCCCGGGGCATCAACCCGCACGGCACGCGGCTGCACCAGATACATGCCCAGCATCATCAAGGCCAGCGCCGCCCAAACGGTTGGGGCATAAGCCTCCGACAGGATCAGCCGCGCCCAGAACACGCCAAAGAGCGTGACCAGGAAACTGACCTGCACCGCAAAGACCGGCCCAGACTGGCGCACCAGCCAGACATAGCCCGCGTAGACAACGACATGCACCACCGCGCTCAGCGCTTGGGCCATCTCGGGTGCGGCGTAAGGCGGGCGCGGATCGATCCAGTGGCCACTGATCAGTGCCAGCGGCAACACCAGCACCGTGCCCAAAATCGACGCACCCCACAGCACCTGAAAGGCCGACAGGCCCGCGGTGCCCCAGCGCGCCACAAAATTGCCCTCCAGCGCGTAGCAAAACCCCGAAAGCAGCGCGACCAGCACCCAAAACACCGGGATCGCACCCGACATCTCTGCCCCCGGCAGCACGATCATCGCCACAGCGACAAGTCCGGCAAACAGCCCAGCCAACCGCACCCACTCAAACCGGTCAAGCGACAGCGCCAGAGCCACGGGAAAGGCCCAGATCGGCACCATGCTCAGCAGGATCGACATGACACCAGCGGGCAGATGCGCCACCGCCTGATAGCTGGCAATGCCCGGCAGGATCGACCCAATGAGCGCGATGATCAAATAGACGCGCACCGCCGCGCCATGCCACGGCAGCGCCAACCGCAAGGGCAGCGCCAGCACGGTCATCGCGGCTGCACCAATGGCCATTTGCCACAGGATCAGACCGAAAAACTGGTGCCCGGTGCTGACCGCGATCTTGGCCAGGGGCATGGTCACGCCCCAGCCCGCGCCCAATGCCACCAAAACGGCAAAGGGCCAAAGGCGCGCGATGCTCATGCCTGCGGTCCCATCTCGGGCAGGTGCCCGCCATGGCGCACCGGGACCACGCGGGTGGCCCGCCCACCCGCGCCGATCTCGGCGTAGACACCGCACAGGCTGACCTCACCCAGCGCGGGCGTGAACCGCTCCTTTGGCATGCCGGTGATGAACCGGCGCAGCGGCTCTTCGCGCTGCATGCCGATCACAGAATGATAGTCGCCGCACATCCCCGCATCGGTCAGATAGGCGCAGCCCTTGGGCAAGATCATCGCATCGGCCGTGGGCACGTGGGTGTGGGTGCCCACCATCAGACTGGCCCGGCCGTCGCACCAATGGCCCATGGCCATCTTCTCCGAGGTCGCCTCGCAATGGAAATCGACAATCGCCACATCCACCGCTCCACCCAGCGTGTGAGTGCGAAACACCGTCTCGAGCGCGGAAAACGGATCGTCAAACGGCCGCTTCATAAACACCTGTCCCAGGGCTTGGGTGACCAGGACCTTTTTGCCACCGGCAGTAAACACCCGCGCACCCTTGCCGGGCGCGGCCTTGGAAAAATTCAGCGGGCGGATGATCCGCGGCTCTTGTTCGATAAACGGCAGCATGTCTTTTTGGTCAAACGCATGATCGCCCAGCGTGATCACATCAGCTCCGGCGTCCAGCAGCGCCTTGGCATGCGCCCCCGAAAGTCCCATCCCCGAGGTCGCATTCTCGCCGTTGACCACCACAAAATCGAGGCCCCATTCGGCGCGCATCGCGGGCAGGTTGTCCGCCACCGCCTGCCGCCCGGCGCGGCCCATCACGTCGCCCAAAAATAGAATTTTCATGGCTTTCCATATGCCGCCGTTTGACAGGGCGACAAGGGCCAAAGATCACCGCGACCGAAAACGTACAAAACAGGGGGGTAAATTGTACAAATCGCTGATTTTGGCGCCGATGGGCCAATTGAGATTGTACAAAACACGGGCCATTTTGAACAAAACGGCCCTAGATCGTGATCACCTCGGCTTCGGTGACAATCAGATCAAGCGGCTGATCGGTGGGCTCCAGCGGCAGTTCGGCCACCTCTTGCGCGGCATAGGCAAATCCAACGGCCAGCGTCGCCCGGCGACCCCGAAGCTGCTGCAACGTGCGGTCATAAAACCCGCCGCCATAGCCCAATCGCCAGCCGGACCGGGTAAACGCCACCAACGGCACGATCAGAATTTCGGGGTCAAAAAATTCATCAATCACAGGTACTTGCGCACCAAAGGGACCTTCACGAAGCGGGCCTTCCGGCGTCCATTTTGAAAACTTCAGCGGCATGGCTTGACCCTGAATGACCGGAACACCGACATCGCCATACGCCGCCGCTTCGGCCATCGCGGGCAAAGGATCAATCTCGGTCCGGATCGGCA
Organism: Pseudomonadota bacterium; assembly: GCA_039026855.1. Taxonomy (GTDB): domain Bacteria; phylum Pseudomonadota; class Alphaproteobacteria; order Rhodobacterales; family Rhodobacteraceae; genus Tateyamaria. The sequence continues at coordinate 10,467 of JBCCLL010000024.1, forward strand.
TGTACCCCGCCAGCGGCACCCCACGGTGGCCCGCCAAAACCGACGATAACATGCCGCAAGATACTGAATTTGCTTGGGAATGCGCGATTTTACGCGCGGCAAAAGCCGCCTTGCGCACCCGCGCCTTGATCTCGGTACGGCTTTCGCCACTCATAGCAAAACCACCGCAGCAAGGCCCAAAAAGGCAAAGAAACCAACGACATCCGTCACCGTCGTGACAAAAGCCCCCGACGCCAGCGCCGGATCAACACCGACCCGATCCATGATCACCGGAATGACCGTCCCGGCAAATCCAGCGACCAGCAAATTGATCACCATCGCCGCCGCAATCACGTATCCAAGCGCGGGCGATCCGAACCAGATCAAGCCCACGATGCCCATCACAATCGCGAACACTATCCCATTGATAAGCCCCACTAAAACCTCGCGCCGGATGACCCGCCAAACATTTGCGCCGGTCAAATCCTTGGTGGCAATCGCCCGCACCGCCACGGTCAACGACTGCGTGCCCGCATTGCCGCCCATCGATGCCACGATGGGCATCAGCACCGCCAGGGCCACGAGTTGCGCAATCGCCGCTTCAAACTGCGCGATCACCAAGGAGGCCAGGATTGACGTCACCAGATTCACCAACAGCCACGGCAACCGCTGCCGCGCCGTCGTCGCCACATTGTCCGACAGCGTCGATTCCTCGCCCACACCGGCGAGCCGCAGGATGTCTTCTTCGTGTTCCTCGTCCAGAACGGCCATCGCATCGTCGATGGTGATGGCCCCGATCAGGCGGCCCTCATCATCGACCACCGGTGCCGAAATCAGGTGGTACTGGTTAAAGGCATAGGCCACCTCGCTTTCATCCTGGCTTGCCGGAATGATCTGAAAAGTGTCTTCGATCAATGACTTGAGCGGCACGTCGCGACGCGAGCGCAGCAGTTTTCCCAGTGTGACATTGCCCACCGGATGCAGCCGCGGATCGACCAGCACAATGTGGTAAAACTGGCGGGGCAGATCCTCCTCTCGGGCCGCGCGCATGCGATCAATCGCTTCGCCCACGGTCCAGTGTTCGGGGGCCATGACCACTTCGCGCTGCATGAGACGACCGGCGGAATATTCCGGAAAGGCCAGCGACTGCTCGACCATCGCGCGGTCGCTGTCTTCGAGCGCGTCGAGGATCTGTTCCTGTTGCGGGCCTTCGAGGTCTTCGATGATGTCGACGACGTCGTCACTGTCGAGCTCGCGCACCGCGTCGGCCAATACGTTCGGCTTGAGCACGGCAATCACTTCGTCGCGGATCGCGTCGTTCAACTCGGACAGGATTTCGCCATCGAAATCAATGTCATAAAGGCGGATCAGACGCGACCGGTCAAAGGCATTGATCTGTTCGAGCATGTCGGCGATGTCGGCGGGGTGCAGCGGCTCCATGAGGGTGGCCAACTGCGCGCGATCCTCGATATCCACCGCATAAAGGATGGCCGCGACATCCTTGCGCTCGAGCGCGTAGTCGCCGCTTTCGGAACCGGGATCGTTGCTGTCGCTTGGCGTGGTCATGCCGCTCTCCCGATGGTCCGAGTGCTCGTGCGATCATATGCAACCGGGCAACGGGAAGACAATATGGCGCGCCATTTGCCTCTGGCCGGGAGGCGCGCCATAACATGCGCATGTCTGTGCCTCACCGCATTTGCGGTCACATTCTGCGGTATTCCGGCAATCCGTTTTTGGAAGGCTGGTCATCGTGCGTGCATGTCGAAGAAGACAGCGCGCTGCTGATCGACAACGGTCAGATCGTCGCCGTCGGCACAGCCGCCAAAGCGGCAGAGGCGCGCGAGACACGGTATGACAACCATCTGATTTGCCCCGGTTTTGTCGACGCGCACGTGCATTATCCGCAGACCGCAATCATCGCGTCCTGGGGCAAACGGCTGATCGATTGGCTGAGCAGCTATACCTTCCCCGAGGAAGCTCGGTTTGGTGATGCAGACTATGCGGGTGAGATCGCAGGCCGCTACTGCGACCTGGTTTCGGCGCATGGCACAACCAGTTTTGCCAGCTACTGCACCATCCATCCGGTAAGCGTTGACGCGATTTTCGCAGCGGCAGAGGCCCGCGGCATGGCCGTGGTCGCGGGCAAGACCTGCATGGACCGCAACGCGCCCGACGCGCTGCGCGACACAGCGCAGAGCGCCTATGACGACAGCAAGGCGCTGCTGACGCGTTGGCACGGGCGCGGTCGCGCGCGCTATGCCATCACCCCGCGTTTTGCGCCAACCTCTACGCCCGAACAGCTCGACGCGATGGGCGCGCTGTGGACCGAATACCCGGATGTGGTGATGCAAACGCATCTGAGCGAGCAGTTGGACGAAATCGCCTGGGTGCAACGTCTTTTTCCCGAGGCGCGCGACTATCTTGATGTTTACGCGCGCTTTGGCCTGCTGGGCGCGCGCGGTATCTACGGGCACGCGATCCACCTGACAGATCGCGAGCGTGCCACATTGGCCGAAGTCAACGCGGGGCTGGCACATTGTCCGACGTCAAACACGTTTATCGGCTCTGGGCTGTTTGACCTGGTCGGGTTGGCGCGGACTGGTCAACGTGTGGGGCTTGCGACGGACACCGGCGGCGGGTCGAGCTTTTCAATGCTGCGCACCATGGCCGCAGCGTACGAAGTGGCGCAACTGAGGGGGGCAGCGGTGCATGCCGCAGAGTTGCTTTGGCTGGCCACCGAAGGATCGGCACAGGTGCTGCACCGAAGTGATGAAATCGGCCGCATAGAGACAGGGCGGGTGGCCGATCTGGCGGTACTAGATCTTGCGTCCACGCCCGCCATTGCGCAGCGCAGCGCACGGGCCGAAGATATCTGGGACGCGGTGTTCCCAACCATCATGATGGGCGATGATCGTGCCATTGCAGCCACCTACGTGGCCGGGCGGCAGGTGGTCTAGGCGTCTGCCAGCGCTTGTGCCAAGGCGCGGTGGCGGGCCAGAACGCGGGGCAAATCCAGCGTTGTGATCTGGCCGTCGCGCACGATTTGGCGCCCTTCGACAAACAGGTCACGCACGGCCTGCGGTCCGGCAAGAACAAGCGCGGCGGGGTCCCAACTGCCCGCGCTGTGCACCCCGCTGACATCCCAGATCGCAATGTCCGCGCGCGCGCCCTGCCCCAACCAGCCGCAATCGTCGCGCCCCAAAAGTTGCGCGCCGCCGCGGGTGGCAAGCCACAGCGCCTCGCGCGCGCTCATCGCCGCAGCCCCGTGCGCCACGCGTTGTAATAGCATGCTCTGGCGTGCTTCGGCCAGCATCTGGCCCGCGTCATTGCTGGCTGAACCATCGACGCCAAGACCGACGGGCACGCCCGCGTCGCGCATGGCACGAACCGGCGCGATGCCAGAGCCAAGGCGGCAATTCGAACAGGGACAATGGGCAACACCGGTGCCGGTTTGTGCAAAAAGCGCGATCTCGGATGGGTCGAGTTTAACCGCATGCGCGTGCCAGACATCCGGTCCGACCCAGCCGAGGTCTTGGGCGTATTGGCCGGGGCGACAGCCAAACTGATCCAGCGAATAGGCAATGTCTTCGTCGTTCTCGGCCAAATGCGTGTGCAATCGCACGCCCTTGTCGCGGGCCAGTAGGGCGGCGTTGCGCATCAAATCGCGGCTGACCGAAAAAGGCGAACAGGGCGCAACGCCGATCTGGCACATCGCACCCGGGTCCGGATCGTGAAAGGCATCGATCACGCGGATACAGTCGCGCAAAATCGCATCTTCGTCCTCGATCAGCGTGTCGGGCGGCAGCCCGCCTGCGCTTTGACCGATGGACATTGCCCCGCGGGTGGGCGCAAAGCGCAGGCCCAACTCCGCTGCAGCGGCAATCGTGTCGTCGAGCCGCGCGCCGTTGGGAAAAATATAAAGGTGATCGCTGCTGAACGTACATCCCGACAGCGCCAGCTCTGCCAGTCCAACCTGGGCTGAGACGTGGATATGCTCGGGCCCCATGCGTGCCCAGATCGGATAGAGCGTTTGCAACCAACCAAAAAGCGGCGCGTTCTGCGCGGCAGGCACCGCCCGGGTCAGCGATTGGTAGAGGTGGTGATGCGTGTTGATCAGCCCCGGCGTGACGACGCAGCCGGTGGCGTCGATCACCTCTTCTGCGTCTGTGGCGGGCAGTCCACGGCCAATGTCCGTCACGATCCCGTCGCAGATGCGCAGGTCAGCACCGGATAGATCGGCGCCGTCATCAGCCATTGTCAGCAGGTGATCCGCGCCACGGATCAATGTCTGTTTCATCGGCCCGCCAAAAGCTGCAGTGCCGCCGCGTGTATTTGTGCGTTGGCCGCGGCCAACGCGCGGCCACCGGTGTGAACCGGCCCGCCCTCCCAATTGGTGACCAGACCACCGGCGGCCTCGATCAAAGCAATCGGCGCCTGAATGTCATAATTTGCCAGACCTGCCTCGATCACCAGATCAATCTGCCCCGCGGCCAGCAGCGCGTATGCATAGCAATCCATGCCGTACCGCACGAGTTTGACCTGATCCGCCACACGCGCAAATGCTGCGCGGTCGTCCGGCGTGCCAATCTCGGGGAAGGTGGTGAACAGGATGGCATCGGTCAGCGGGCGCGCGGAACGGGTGGACAGGGTACGCGACCCGTGTGGGCCGACGCTTTCTGCCTGACCGCTGTGACCTATGAAACGCTCACCAATGTAAGGCTGATCAATCAGTCCAAGATGCAGCCCGTTTTCATCACCCACGGCGATCAGAACACCCCATGTCGGCGTTCCGGACACAAAGCCGCGGGTGCCGTCGATGGGGTCAAGCACCCAGGTAAGGCCAGTGGTGCCCGGCGCGGCGCCAAATTCTTCGCCGATGATTGCGTCATCGGGGCGCAAACGGGCCAGGATGTCGCGCATCGCAGCCTCAGCTGCGCGATCTGCCTCGGTCACGGGATCAAAGTCCGACGACCCCTTGTTGTCGGCGGTCAGATCGGGCGCGCGGAAATAGGGCAAGATGACCGCACGGGCTGCGTCGGCCATCTGGTGTGCAACGGGTACCAAAGACGAAACAATACTCATAGCGCGGGCGTGACAGAGACGCCTGTCCGGCGCAAGCGTTTACGTAAGGAAAGGATTAAGCGACGTCGCTGAGCACGCGGGCCAACTCAAACAGTCGCCGGCGCTGGTTCTCCGGGATCGCGTAATATGTCCGCACCAAGTCCATGGCTTCTTTGTCGGCGAGCATATCGTTGGGCACATCGCCGCGCGCACCGCTGTCGTGATCGGCATTCTCACCTTTTAACCCGTCAAAAAAGAAGTCCACCGGCACACCCATCGCTTCGCCGATGTCCCACAGGCGTGATGCACTGACCCGGTTTGCGCCGGTTTCATATTTCTGGATTTGCTGAAACTTGATCCCGACGCAATCCGCGAGCTTTTGCTGCGTCATGCCGATCAACCAACGGCGCTGTCGAATTCTCTTGCCGACGTGGACATCTACCAGATGGGGCATCAGGTTTCCTATACACTGTTGCGGCCAAACAAGCGCTGCGTAGACCATGCGCGTGAAAAGCGAACGATTGCTGAACATTATCGCATTCGCAGGTTATTTTCAACTCAAACCACCCGTTAAAGGAGAGTTAAGCATTTTCGCTGAGCAATTGTCGGCTGACCCGATATACACACCGAGCTGAAATTATAACTTCGAACCAACAAGTTAGCCTAATTTCAGATTGCATAATCAGAAATTTGAACAGCTCACACCACGCACACCCTGCCATTTGTGATCTGGCGCTTCGCGTTTTGGTACAACGTCATGAGATCGCAGCAGATTTAACGCCGCTGGGGAAGTGTTAATGGAACGGCGATTTGACCAGCGCCCAGCGACCCTTGGAGAAACGATTCGTTGGTTAAACGGCGCGCATCAATGGTGTTTCCTGGCCACCAAACGCGCGGCGCAGAAAATCCGCGAGCACGGCGTGGATGTCGCTGCGCCCCGGTCCTGCCCCGTAAAGATTGATCTTGTGTGGCGGCAAATCGGGCAGGCTGCCGTTGTGATCGATCTTTTCCATGTACGCGCGGTTCGTACCTTCAATCACCATCTGAACTGCCAGATCAGCGCTCACTGTTGCCTCAATCGTGTGATCGCTGTCGGATTCCACGACGATCTCCCACGGAATATCTGCCGCATCCAGACAATCGATCACGCGCGGTCGAAAGGTGCATTGCCTGCCCACCGCCAGTTTGAGCGGGCGCTGACGCCACGCGGATCCATTTGGCGCACCGATCCAGACAAGTGGCTTGACCGTCAATTCCTCAACATTGGGATCGAGCGAGGTATCCAGCTCGGTCTCGGTTGTCAGGATCATATCCAGTGTCCCCTTGGCGTATTCCGCCTTCAGCCGTCGCGTAAACGAACTGTCGAGTTGCACTTTGACCCGCGGATAGGCGGCATGAAATTGCTTTAGGACCTGCGGGATCGCGGGATACACGATGTCGTGTGGCACACCGAGCGTGATTTCGCCCTCGAAGGCCTGGTCGGTCAGGCGTGTCATGATCTCATCATTCAGCGCCACCATGCGGCGGGCATAAGCCAAAAGCTGTTCGCCCGAGGCGGTCAGCGCAATGGTGCGGCCCGACCGATCAAACAGCGCGAGGCCAAGCAGTTCCTCCAATCGTTTGAGCTGCATCGACACCGCCGACTGGGTCAGGTGCAAGAAGCCCGCGGCGCGCGTGACACCGCCCGCCTCTGCCACAGCCACAAAAGAACGAAGGGTTGTGATGTCGAGATTTCTCATATCAGCAATCCTGATGCATCAGATCAAAAACATTCGTTTGGAAAATATGACGCGATATCGCACATAGATCAAGGAATTTGATGCAAATCGAAAAACGCTTCACAGATTGACGAAAGGAAGCCGCTATGGCCTTGATCGACACCATCGCACGCGCTGCCGGGCGCACCACACAACCGCGGCGCCGCTTTTCGCTGCACACTGCTCTGACCGTATGGCGCACACGGCGCGCTTTGGCCCGTCTGGATGCCGCACAATTGGCCGACATCGGCGTCACGCCGCGGGCGGCCCGGCGTGAGGCGACCAAATCAATTTGGGACGTCCCAACAACGTGGCGTGACTAACACGGTGAGCACGCTGGTTGGCTCCAGCGTGCCACCTGTTGCAGCAAAGTCAAAACAGCGACAATTGAACCCTGTTTATCGGGCCAAAACCTCTTGAAACGCAGCTTTTGAGACCTGATATTACCGGCAACGCGGGCGCAAATCCGCGACGGGTGGGTTTCCCGCCCTTAGCCAACTGTATTTGGAGGTCTAAATGGCTGAGTTGAATACTGTCCGCACCAGTGCAGGCGCACGCGCGGCACAAATTGATGAGGGCCTGCGCGCCCACATGAACAAAGTTTACGGCACGATGTCCGTGGGCATGATCATGACCGCGCTGGCGGCATGGGCGATATCGGGCTTGTCGATCACATCGGCACCGACCGAGTATGCTCTTGGCAATGGTCAATATCTGACGAGCCTGGGCTACACGCTCTATGTTTCGCCGCTCAAGTGGGTCCTGATGTTTGCACCGCTTGCATTCCTGTTCTTCGGCTGGGGCGCATTGATGCGGCGCGGTTCTGCAGCGGCTGTGCAACTGGGCTTTTTCGCCTTTGCAGCGGTCATGGGCGTGTCGATGGGCACGGTGTTTATGATCTACACACCGTACTCAATCGCGCAGACGTTCATTGTCACGGCGATCGCCTTCGCCGGTCTGAGCCTCTATGGCTACACGACCAAGAAAGACCTGAGCGGTATGGGCACGTTCCTGATGATGGGTGTCATCGGCCTGCTGGTCGCGATGATCATCAACATCTTCCTGCAATCGCCCGCGATGATGTTTGCCATTTCGATCATCGGTGTCCTGGTCTTTGCCGGTCTGACAGCTTTCTACACGCAGGACATCAAAAACACTTATGTGTCCTACGCGGCGGCAGGTGATCAGGAGTGGCTGGACAAAGCTGCGTCCGACGGCGCCCTAAGCCTCTACATCAGCTTTTTGAACATGTTCCAGTTCCTGCTCATGTTCATGGGTCAGCAAGAGTAAGATCAACGCATCACGCGTTGAGGGAAGGGTCGGCATCGCGCCGGCCCTTTTTCGTTTTAGTCTTTGGTGTCGACCAGTGGTCGCAACATGCGCACTGACGGAAATACGATGCCCCCTTGCAGCGTCACGTCGATGGGCCGGATCGTCTGAAATCCCATCGCCTCATAAAACGGGACGGCTGTGCGCGTGGCCCAGCATTCCATCCAGTTGATCCCGGCGTCGCGCGCAGTTGCAAAGCAGTGCAACATCAGGGCACGCCCAACCCCGCGCCGCACCGCGCAGTAATCCGTCACCACGTGTCGGATGTGGCCCAAGCCGGGGTGCGCGCGGTCACGGGTCCACCCGCCGGCACCAAGGATCACGCCACTTTCCTCGACTACATAGTAGGTTCCGCTTGAGATCAGTTCGGGTTTCGCCCGGCTGATGATGGGCAAAGCAGTGACCAGCACGGACGGCGGATAATCCGCCTTGAGCAGTTTTGGATAGGTCCGTGCCAGCAATCCGTCCACCGCCGCCATATCCGCCCACGTGGTTGCGCGAATGGTGAACCTAGCGGTGGCTGAGGGTGTAGACATGGGACCGCCCATCCTTGCGACTGATCCAGATCCCCTCTGGTGGTGCGCTGTCGCTCTGGAATGCGGGCAGCGTTTCCCATGGGCGGCCTGCCACCACGCCCGTATCCGGCAAGCGCGCCAGCCACCCCGCCATCCCTTCCCAGGTGATGGTGATGCGCGCGTTGTCGGCGCGCGCAAATGTGCCCGGCCCGGTGCGGTCAAAGCGGTAGATCAAACCGTCGCTGTGTCTGTGCAATTCAAACTGGTTCATAAACGCCTCCTAAAACGAAAAAAGCCGCGTCCCGGGTGGGGCGCGGCTTTTGGAATGGTGTGAAGGGTGATGCTACTTGATCTTGCCTTCTTTGTATTCCACGTGCTTGCGCGCCACGGGGTCGTATTTGCGGACCACCATCTTTTCGGTCATCGTGCGTGCGTTTTTCTTGGTCACGTAAAAGTGGCCGGTGCCTGCGCTGGAGTTCAGGCGGATTTTGATTGTGGTTGGCTTGGCCATCTGGTCTCTCCTGCTCCGCGGGCAAAGACTGTCGCGGGAAATCTCGAATGAGCGCGGGTTGTACCGTGGTTGTTGGGCGAGTCAACCCCGCCCGTGATTGATGTGTGCCGATCACAGGCCAGCAACGAAAGCTGGAGAAAATGCGCGCGGAAGAGCTGTAAGCCGGATTCTGTCCAGGCGGTTGCCCGCCCTGGATGACCATTCCTCTTGGGACGCTGTTGCCAACGCCCCTCTAGCTGCCAACCCGGACCTGCTGGGGCAGAAGCGGCCCCGGGCCTTGCGGCCCGCGCGGTCCCTATTTGGCATTGCTCCCGGTGGGGCTTGCCATGCCCGGTCTGTTGCCAGCCCGGCGGTGGGCCCTTACCCCACCGTTTCACCCTGGCCCCGCATGCGGGGTGGTTTGATTTCTGTGGCGCTGTCCGTCGGGTTGCCCCGCCCGGGCGTTACCCGGCACCGTTGCTTCTGGGAGTCCGGACTTTCCTCGACATCGCTGCCGCGGCCATCCACCCTTCCGCGCTGGCTGTGCTTATTCTGTTGGCCGCTGCGGCGTCAATGAAGATTGGGCGGTCGCGGCGCGGGATGTCAGCGCGTGATAGCCTGGCAAGGTGACTGCGCCGTCGCGCAGGGAGGTAAATCGGCCCTCCAGGGGCGGTTTATTTGGCGAAATGAAGGTAGGATCAACGCGTGAGTGGTGTGAGGTCGTCGGCATCCAGCGGGCCCGTTTTGCCCGGCCGATAGCGGAGGCGGACGGCATTGAGCAGCGTATCATAGTCGGCATCGGAGGTGTATCCGGCCGCGCGCGCTGCGGTGTCAAAAGCGTCGCGTGTGACGGGATGCGGCCAGGGTAACGTGCCCCGGCGCCGGGCGAGACCGCGGGCCTCGAGCCGCGGCCAGTCGAAATGTGGGCCGGGATCGATCTTGCGCCCCGGGGCCATGTCGGAATGGCCGATGACATTTTCTGGCGGAATATCCCAACCGGCGAGGATCGCGTAGAGCAGAGTTTCGAGGCTGCGCATCTGGGGATCAGGAAACGCGCTGGTGCCGTCATTGTCGAGTTCGATGCCGATGGAGCGGGAGTTGATATCTTTCAGCCCCGCCCATGCACCTGCACCGGCATGCCAGGCCCGGAGACCTTCGCCGACAAGCTGTGTGACCGCACCGCTACGGCATATGACATAGTGCGCCGAGACTTGCGATGCGGGATCACAGAGGCGTTGGATTGCGGCATCGGCGCTGCGCATGGCGGTGTAGTGCAACACCACATGGGTTGGGCGTAGCGCGCCGCGGCGCGGTCCGCAATTGGGCGATGGGTGCTGGTGACGCTTCAGTTGCCCGCGGCCCGGCGGAACGGTGCCGGGTCCCACGCGCAGGCAAAACCGTCACCATCGGGGTCGAGGCCCTTTCGATCGCGGCGGGGCCCACCATTGGCCAAGAAGTCTATCTGCGCCTCATCTGCTGAGTTGTAAGCAGCGCAGTTGCGGCGAAATTTCGACGCAGACGCCACAGTGATCCTGCGATGCACCCGGGTGCCGCGCGCGTGCGAGGTCTGCAGTGCATATTGCACGATGTTGGGCCCCGCATTGGCGCGCGACGGCAGAGCGGTGGGTTGCACCACCGTGTATTGCTGCTGGCGTTGTGCCAACCGCGCCGCGTCACCTTCGATCGAACGGCGCGACGCGACAGCGTCAAAGTCATTTTCGTCAGAAATACCGGGATTGTTCAGGATCACGGGTGCCGCGTTCGAGGGGCTGGCATTCACCACTGCACGGCCAGAGTTTGCCGCTGCAGCATTGGCATCGTTTTGTGCCGCAATCTGTGCCAGTTCCGCATCAAGACCCTGTGGATCATTCACAGCGCGTGGCGCGCTGCTGCGGGTCTGTGCGGGACGCTGCGCGGGTTGCGTTTGTGCGCTGCGCAGCGGCTCGCTGGTGGATGGGGCAAAGACCGCACCGGATGACGCGGTGCGGCTTTGCGCCTGGGCGCGGGCGGCAGGGGTGGTGGTCGCCGCTTGGGTCTGCAAAGGGGGTGCGGCGCGCCGCTGCGGGGTCTGAGCAGGCGCGGCACGCTGCGCGGCTTGTGCTGCTTCGAGCTGCGGCAGTGTTGCTGGATCGCCAAAGCCGACGCCCCGACCGGGGTCGACGATTCCCGCACCGCTGTCAGGGACCGAGGGCTGGCAGGCTGCCAATGCAACCAAGGCGCCGATCATCGGGAGTGCGCGGAAATTCATGACGCTGTGCCTTTGGTCCTGCCGTGGCTCGGTGTTTGGTAACCAAACCGATTGTTAGCGCAGGATTACCACCATTTTTCCGGTTTGGCCACAAAGCCGGTCCGCGCCTCAAGCGCGTAGGCGGTGTTCAGCAAGTCACCTTCTTGCCACGGCCGCCCTATCAACTGCAGACCCAGAGGCAGTCCTTTGGCGTCGAGCCCGGCAGGCACGGCGATCCCCGGCAGTCCTGCCATGTTGACCGTGACGGTGAAGACGTCGTTAAGGTACATCTCAACCGGGCTCATCTCTTCGCCCAGCGCAAAAGCTGCAGACGGTGTTGCCGGGGTCAGGATTGCGTCCACGCCTGCGGCAAAGACATCCTCGAAGTCTTTTTTGATCAGCGTGCGGACCTTGCGGGCGCGGTTATAGTAGGCGTCATAAAAGCCCGCTGACAGCACATAGGTGCCGATCATGACGCGGCGCTGCACTTCGGCACCAAAGCCCGCTGCACGGGACTTTTCATACATCTCGGTGATGCCATCACCCTGGCTCAGCGCAGCGCGCTGGCCGTAGCGCACGCCATCATAACGCGCGAGGTTGGAGGACGCTTCGGCGGGGGCAATCACGTAATAGGCCGGCAGCGCGTATTTCGTGTGCGGCAAAGAGATATCAACGATCTCCACGCCCGCGTCGCGCAGCATGTCTGCGCCGTCAGACCACAGCTTTTCAATGGCGTCTGGCATACCGTCCATGCGGTATTCGGCTGGGATGCCGATCTTTTTTCCCTGGATGTCGCCGGTCAGCATCGCCTCAAAGTTTGGCACCGGCAGATCCGCTGATGTGCTGTCTTTTGGATCGTGGCTGCACATCGTCTCGAGCATGATGGCTGCGTCGCGCACGGACTTGGTCATCGGCCCGGCCTGATCGAGAGAGGAGGCAAAAGCCACGATGCCCCAGCGCGAACAACGCCCATAGGTCGGCTTGATCCCGGTGATGCCCACGAAGGCCGCAGGCTGGCGGATCGACCCGCCGGTGTCCGTGCCGGTTGCGGCCAGGCACAAATCCGCAGCCACAGCTGATGCAGACCCGCCCGACGACCCGCCCGGTGTCAGGTCGCGATCATCAGATTTCCAGGGATTGACGACATTGCCATAGACCGAGGTTTCGTTGGACGAGCCCATGGCAAATTCGTCCATGTTCAGCTTGCCCAGCATCACCGCACCCGCATCCAGCAGGTTTTGGCTGACCGTGCTTTCGTATTGCGGGACAAAGCCGTTCAGAATGCCACTTGCCGCCTGGCTCGGGACGCCTTTGGTGCAGAAAAGATCTTTGATCCCAATGGGCAAGCCGCACATGACGGGCGCGTCACCCGACTTGATCCGCGCATCCGCGGCTTTGGCCTGCTCGCGGGCAAGATCGGGGGTGTTGTGCACAAATGCATTGAGCGCACCAGCACCGTCTATGGCGCGCAGGCATGCGTCCGTCAGCTCGATTGATGTGGTATCGCCTTTGCGCAGCGCGTCGCGGGCTTCGGCCAGGCCAAGCGTATTGAGATCGGTCATTATTCAACCACCTTGGGCACGGCAAAAAACCCCTCGCGCGCGTCGGGCGCGTTTGTCAGGACAGCACCTTGCTGGTCGCCATCTGTCACCACGTCGTCGCGGCGCTTGAGCCGTTGCGGCGTGACGGATGTCATTGGCTCCACACCGTCGACATCCACCTCACTGAGCTGCTCGATAAAGCCGAGGATGGTGTTAAACTCGCGTGCAAGGTCGGGCAGCGCTTCGGGTTCAACCTTGATCCGGGCCAGCTTGGCCACGCGGGCAGCAGTGCTTTCGTCAATCGACATTTGGGTACCTCGTATCGCTGGACCGGGCTTTAGCGTGCGGTTTTGCCGCCTTCAAGGGCGTGGCGGCTGTAAACCTCGATCATCCAGCCCAGCATGATCGCGTTGAGGATGTGCCACAGGAAATGTGTGCCCCGGGGCAGCGCTTGGCACAGCGGCTCATCAAGCCCGCGCGCAGCAAGCGAGATCAGCAAGATGACCGCCCCAAGCACAAAGCCGCGGGCAAGCGCAGGCTTTCTTCGCCACAGGAAACCAGCATAGATCAGGATCAGCGTCGGCACCGGCATGTAGCCGGCGGATGTGCCATAGAGAGGGACGTGCTGCCACAGCGGGATCGTCAGCGCGGCGTATGGGAAAAACAAACCGGTCAGGCCGAGCGCCGGCAATGTGCGCAACGCAAGCACATCTCGGTTGATGGCGAAAATATAGAGCAGGATGAACCCAAGAATGGGGGCGACATCGGCAATGGCGGCCCAAACCTGCGCATGGGTGTGAAACAAATAGCTTCCGACACCGATCAGCCCTAACACGACCGCGAGCGCGCTGGCCAATGGCGTGCCAGCCGAACGCCGCCACATGAGGATGGCGACGATGACAAATCCTGCATTGGTCACTGCATTCACCGGTTCGCCCCAATATTCGGGCCCAACCCGCTCGCAATACCCGTCGATTTGGCGCAGCAGTTCCATGCGCCTGAGCTATCCTGCGGGTGAACCGTGTCCACCCCGTTCTGCAGACCGCACGCCCACCACCCAAGAACTCTCGCCAGCGTCGCATTGCACAGCGCTACGCCAGTCCCTTCTCTGTTTCAAAAAAATCCCCGCCGGAGGCTCCCGCAATCTGCAGCACGCGCTACACTGCGGCAAATGGAGGAAATACTATGAACATCATATGGCTCGGCCACGGCAGCTTTCGCATTGAAATCGCTGGGCAAATTTTGCTGGTGGACCCATGGCTCGACGGCAACTCGATGCTGGACGTTGGCCATTACGAGGCCGCGACGGCGGGCGCCACACACATCCTGATCACCCACGGCCACTTTGACCACACCAACGATGTGGTGGCGGTCAGCCAGCAAACCGGCGCGCCGGTTTCAGGCATGTTGGAGCTGGCCGGCCTACTGCATGACAGCGGGGCGGAGGCAGGCCACGCCTTTAACCTCGGCGGCACGATTCACATCGGTGATGTCAGCGCTACCCTGGTGCCCGCATCCCATTCCTCATCCATGAAAGTGGACGGCCGCGATACATATACCGGCACACCTGCCGGCTTCATTCTGCGCGGTGAGGGCAAGGTGATCTACCTCTCGGGCGACACGGACATCATGTCGGACATGGACTGGATTGCCGACTATTACAAACCAACCATCGGTATCCTGTCAGCGGGCGGCTATTACACCATGGACATGGCTGGCGCAGGCTATGCGGCTAAGAGGTATTTCAACTTCGACACGGTCATCCCCTGTCACTACCGCACATTTCCAGCGTTGGAACAAAGCGCCGAGGTGCTGAAGGCAGGGTTGCCGGGCGTCGACGTGATTGAAGCTAATGTGATGACCCCGATCTCGCTCTGATCCTTGCATAGAATAATGCTCGAACGCAGATCCGATGCTGTAATCACGTTTGTGGACAAGCGATTGGGTGTCGGACGTGGCAATAGGCTCAAAACTATGCGCATCAGACACCATAAAGACGCTTTTTTGCAGCAAGCGCTCAGCTGCTGCGGCGGGATCGAATTGCGCTATGCCGCGCACGGTGTCGCATGAGTACTGAGAACAAAGCGGGCTGAGCGGAAGGTCGCTACTCGCGAAAATAACTCGATGCGCAGAGGCCCAGTGCCGTTAGCGCCGGTTGGCAAAGAACTCTTTGAGCAAAGCTTCCGCCTCGCGGGACGCGATGCCGTCGTAGATTTCAGGCACATGGTGCGCTTGGGCGTGGCTGAACACCCGGGCCCCGTGTGCCACGCCACCGGATTTTGGATCCGCAGCGGCATAGTATAGCCGGGCAATGCGCGCCGCGGCGATCGCAGCAGCGCACATGGCGCACGGCTCAAGCGTGACATAAAGGTCATATCCGGGCAGACGTTCCGACCCTGCCGCGACGCACCCTTGGCGGATCGCCAAAATCTCTGCATGTGCGGTTGGGTCATGATCGGCACGGGTTGCATTGCCAGCGCGTGCCACAACCGCACCTGATGGCGACACAAGCACCGCGCCAACCGGGACTTCGCCGCGGCGGCCTGCTGCGCGCGCTTCATCCAGCGCCTGATCCATGAAACTGCGAAAGACCATGCTTGTGCCTGCCCCTTTCCAAGCCGAGGCGCAACCGCTATGGCCGCGCTATGACTGAAACGCCCGCCAAAGGTGACCGCATTGCCAAGGTGCTGGCGCGCGCCGGCCTTGCCAGCCGCCGCGGCGCCGAAGCCATGATCGCAGCCGGCCGCGTGCGCGTGAATGGCAAGACGATCTCGTCGCCCGCCCTCAATGTCACCCCGCGTGACAGGATTGTGGTGGATGACAAACCTCTGCCAGAGGCCGAGCCAGAGCGGATGTGGCTCTATCACAAGCCGGCAGGCCTGGTGACAACGACCCGAGACGAAATGGGGCGCGAGACAATTTTTGACCACCTGCCCGAAGACCTACCGCGGGTAATGACGGTTGGTCGGCTTGACCTCAATTCTGAGGGGCTGTTGCTGCTAACCAATGACGGGGCGATCAAGCGCAAGCTGGAACTTCCAAGCACGGGCTGGATGCGCCGCTACCGCGTGCGGATCAAAGGGCAGCCAAAAGATACCGACTTTGAACCGCTGCGTGCCGGCACAACGGTGGATGGGGTGCACTATTTGCCGATGCAGATCACGCTGGATCGGCAACAAGGCGCCAATGCCTGGCTGACAGTTGGCCTGCGCGAAGGCAAAAACCGTGAAATCCGGCGCGCAATGGAAAGCATCGGCCTCGTGGTCAATCGGCTGATCCGTATCAGTTACGGTCCGTTCCAGCTGGGCGAGCTCAAACAGGGGGCGGTCGAAGAACTGCGCCGCCGCATCGTGCGCGACCAGCTTGGGCTGGCCCCGGACACTTCATCCAAAGCCAAGGCCAAACCGCAGCGGCGACGCCGCAAACCGGCGCCGCGCGACTAAGCCTTTGCGCGTCCGAACCGGCAGCACGCCGACACTAGCGCTGCGCATGCAAAGCGCCTAAACTCTGTCGCAACAGGTGGGAACGATGCAGCCAACAGCATTTCAAAAAGTCACGTTCGTGGTGCTCATCGCCCTCATGCTCGGGGTGACAACCGGGCTGTTGGGAGGGCTCTGAACGATGGCCAAACGGTTTGGCGGGAAATATTCCCCGTCCGGCAATACCAGCGGCTCAGCCGAACGCCCTGCTCTGGCCCGTGCACAGGTCGACCCCGTGGGCGCGCGCGCCAACTTGATGTTCTTGCCGCCTATCCCGCTTCTATTCTTTGCCCTAAGCGGCGGCGCAATCTCATTGGTTCTGGGTCTTTTTGGTGCTGCAGCACTTGCGCTTGGTGCGTGGCTCTTGCGCGAGGGGTTGCGGGCCGAAGCGGCTTATGCGGAACGCAAAGTGGCCCGGCGGCCCAAGCTGCCGCGCAAGTTTTTGGCGGCAGCGCTGGCGGGGCTGGGGATTACCATCGCGGCTTTTGATCAAAACGGGGGCCTGTTTGCCCCTGCCCTGTTTGGAGTTGGGACGGTGGCGCTGCATCTTGCTGCTTTTGGCTTTGACCCGATGTCGGACAAAGGCATGGAGGGCATCGATACCTTCCAGCAGGACCGCGTGGCTCGCGTCGTTGACGAGGCCGAAGCACATTTGACCGCGATGACCGACGCGATGAAACGCGCCGGTGACCGGCAGATGGAGATGCGGCTGGAGCAATTCCAAGGCGCAGCCCGCACGCTGATCCGCACGGTCGAGGACGACCCGCGCGACTTGACCGCCGCGCGCAAGTATCTAGGCGTGTATCTTCTGGGCGCGCGCGATGCGACGGCCAAGTTTGCGGACATTTACGCGCGAAACCGTGACCCTCAGGCACGCGCCGATTACGAGACCTTGCTCAACGATCTCGAAACCGGCTTTGCCCAGAAAACCGAAAAGCTGCTCGACAGCGACCGTAGCGATCTGAACGTTGAAATTGACGTCCTGCGCGAACGGCTCCAGCGCGAAGGTCTGCGCGTCGCGCCCGAAGAGACTTGACCCCATTAGCCAAAAGGGAATTCACCGATGTCTGAACTAGTTCGCCAAAAAGCCGAAGAAGCGCTGGCCGAAATTGAGGAAACCACCGCCGTCGTGCTGCCAGAACCGGCTGATGCGGGGGCGATCGTTCCGTTGGCAGACGCCGACGCGCCGGTGAGCGCCGAAATCCGCGCCCGCATGGATGAAATTGACATGTCGGACACAAACTCGATTGTGTCCTTCGGATCCGCCGCTCAGGCCGAGCTGCAACAAATCAGCCAAGCGATGCTGGCCGATGTGCGCAACAAGGATGTGGGTCCGGCAGGCGACGGGTTGCGCGACATCGTGGCAACCATCCGCGGCTTTTCTGTGTCCGAGCTGGACGTGCGCCGCGAGCGCAGCTTTTTCGAGAAACTGCTGGGCCGCGCCGCCCCATTTGCCAAGTTCACGGCCAAATTCGAAACCGTGCAGTCGCAGATCGACAAAATCACCGATGATTTGCTGTCGCACGAGCATACACTGCTCAAAGACATCAAATCGCTCGACATGCTCTATGAGAAGACGCTTCAGTTTTACGACGAACTGGCGCTCTATATCGCTGCGGGTCAGGAAAAGCTGAAAGCGCTCGATGAGACGGATATTCCCGCGATGGATGCCGCAGTTCAGGCAGCGCCAGAGGACGAACAGGTGCTCAAGGCCCAAGAGCTGCGCGATTTGCGCGCCAGCCGCGATGATCTGGAGCGTCGCGTGCACGATCTGAAACTGACGCGCCAAGTGACCATGCAGTCGCTGCCATCGATCCGGCTGGTTCAGGAAAACGACAAAAGCTTGGTGACCAAGATTAACTCGACCCTGGTGAACACCGTGCCGCTGTGGGAAACCCAGCTTGCGCAGGCAGTGACCATTCAACGCAGCGCCGAAGCGGCCGCGGCTGTGCGCGACGCAAACGACCTGACCAACGAGTTGCTCACGGCAAATGCCGCCAACCTGCGCGAAAACAACCGCACGATCCGACAAGAGATGGAGCGTGGCATCTTTGACATCGAAGCGGTCAAGCAGGCCAATGCGGACCTGATCGGCACCATTCAGGAAAGCCTGCAGATCGCGGACGAGGGCAAGGCCAAGCGCGCCGCCGCAGAAGAAGAACTGCAAAAGATGGAGGCCGAACTGCGCGACACACTAGCGTCCGCAAAGGCGCGCAAGGACGGGCTGGGCGACACCACCGCCACGGCAGTGCCGGAGGCAAGCTGAGCAAACGATGCACATGGCGCACGGCCTTCGAGCGGGACTGAGCGGCATCGCGACGCTGGTTCTTTTGACCGCCTGCGACATGCCCGTGGCCCAAGTTGGGACTGATGCCGCGCAAAGCCCCGCACCTGCCGCGCAGACGTCCGCAGTGCCGTCATCCGAAAGTCAGGCGCTGCGCGCCTATTTCAGCGCGGTGCAAGCCAGCCAGTTGCGGCAGGGTCTTTTGCGTCGCGACGGCGGCGGCCCCGACACGCCCTATACCGCGACCATGCTGGCGCGAAACTTTGAACAGATCGCGTTTTTCAACGAGGTTTCTTTGCCCGGGCGTGGCGCGGGCAGCGAGACGCGCCTGCGGCGTTGGGCGGCACCGGTGCGGCTCAAGCCGGTCTTTGGCCGCACTATTCCGACCGAACAACGTATCCAGGACCGGCGCGATCTGCGCGCCTTTGCCACCCGGCTGGACCGGGTGACCGGTCACCCGGTAAGCGTCGGCGCCGCACAGCCGAATTTCTACGTTGCCTTTGCAAGCGAGGACGACCGCGCGGAGGTTTTGGACGAGATCGGCGAGGCGCTTGGCGTGTCACTCGACGTGCTCGGCACGCTGTCGCGGGACACATATTGTGCGGTTGTCACCTTTGGTGGCGATGATGGCGCGGCCTATCAGGCGGCAGTGGCTTTGATCCGGGCCGAAAACCCAGCGCTTTTACGCCTGTCTTGCATCCACGAAGAAGTGGCGCAGGGCATGGGGCTCCCTAATGACAGCCCGTCGGCAAGACCGTCGATTTTTAACGATGACGACGAATTTGCACTGCTGACCTCACATGACGAGGCGCTGCTGCGTATGCTTTACGACGAGGCCTTGCGCCCGGGTCTGCGCCGCGACGACGCGCGCGCCATCGTTTTGAACCTGGCACGGCAGGCCACGGGCGAGGAACCGGCAAGCTAGGAATAGGGGCCGCACCCTCTTGCCATCATGCGGCCGTTGCCCCCACATAAGACGAACAGACGAAAAGGGTGTGCTATGGGAATTTTTGACTTTCTCTCGGGCGAATTCATCGACGTCATCCATTGGGTCGATGACAGCCGCGACACCATGGTCTGGCGGTTCGAACGCGAAGATCACGAGATCAAATACGGTGCCAAGCTCACCGTGCGCGAGGGCCAGGCGGCCGTTTTTGTGCATGAAGGGCAACTCGCTGATGTCTTTACCCCAGGTCTCTACATGCTCGAGACCAACAACATGCCCATCATGACAACATTGCAGCACTGGGACCACGGGTTCAAAAGCCCGTTCAAGTCCGAGGTCTACTACGTCAACACCACGCGCTTTAACGGCCTGAAATGGGGCACCAAGAACCCAATCATTTGCCGCGACCCCGAATTTGGCCCGGTGCGCCTGCGCGCTTTTGGCACCTATTCGGTCAAGGTCGTGGACCCCGCCAAATTTCTGGTTGAGATCGTCGGCACAGATGGTGAGTTCACCATGGACGAGATCAGCTTTCAGATCCGCAACATCATCGTACAGGCGTTTTCGCGCGCGCTGGCTCAGTCGGGTATTCCGGTGCTCGACATGGCGGCAAACACCCGAGAATTGGGCCAACTCGTGGCCAAGGATATATCCGGGCAAATCGGCGAATACGGCCTGAACCTGCCTGAGCTTTACATCGAGAACATATCGCTGCCACCGGCCGTCGAAGAGGTGATGGACAAACGCTCGTCCATGGGTGTGATCGGCAATCTCAATGAATACACCCAATTTCAAGCCGCTGAAGCCTTAGGTCGCGGTGGTGCTGCTGGTGCGACAATGGAAGCAGGCCTCGGCGCTGGGCTGGGCATGCAGATGGGACAGGCAATGGCCGCCGGCATGGCGGCACAACCCGCACGAGGTGGCGCAGCCGCGCCGCCGCCGCCCCCTGTCGAGCACGTCTGGCACGTCGCCGAGAAAGGTGAAACCAAAGGGCCTTTTTCCAAGGCGCAGCTCGGCCGCATGGCTGGCGCCGGTGAGATCACGCGCGAAACCTATGTCTGGACCGCGGGCCAGGACGGTTGGCTCAAGGCCGAAGACGTCACCGAACTGGCGCAACTGTTCACAATCCTACCGCCGCCACCGCCACCCGGTGTCTAGCGTGCCGCACGCGGTTTGCGCGTGAGGCGGCCCATATCGCAGCCACTGATGGTATTTTGTCGGCCATGCGGGTGCGTAGTTTCTGGTTCCTGGCTGTGGGCAGGGGGTGTTTGCACCGATGACACTGTGCCAGATCACGCAGCGGAGCGAGTTGGCATAACGGCGCGCAAAGTAAATCATCTTCAAAGCTTTGCCTTTAGGTCAGACCGCAATAGGCGGCCCAACCGGTTATTACACTGAAGCGTCGAGCGATTTTGACCGCGTGAGCGGCACTGTTCGCCGCCTGGGCGCGCGCTATGAAATTCGTTTCATTGTTTATCACCCCGAATGACGCCACAGTGGGGCAAGCCGCCGAAAATCACGTGGGATCAGCGCCATGAATACTGACACCGCACATGAGCCGACCACGTCGCATCGCTTTCCGTGTGACAATTGCGGTGCGGATTACCGCTTTGACCCGGCGAACCGCAGCTTGGTTTGCGACCATTGCGGCAATGCCGGCAGCATCGACGGTGATGCCGGCGCACAACTTGTCGAATTGGATCTGCAAACTGCGCTTGATGCCGATCTGCCGGACGCACAGATCGAGGAAACGCGTGTTTCAACCTGTCCAAACTGTGCCGCGCAGGTTGCGTTTGACGCCGATCTGCATGCCACTGAATGCCCCTTTTGCGCCACACCCGTGGTCACAGACACCGGAAATCATCGGCACATCAAACCCAAAGGTGTGCTGCCCTTTGCCCTGACCGAAAGTCACGCGCGCGAGGCCATGAACGGCTGGCTGGGTCGGCTTTGGTTTGCGCCTTCCGGGCTGCAGGAATACGCGCGCAAGGGACGCGCCATGCAAGGGATCTATGTGCCCTATTGGACCTTCGACGCGCACACGACGTCGTCTTATACCGGCGAGCGCGGCACGGTGTACTACGAGACGCGCACCGTCATGAAAGACGGCAAGCAACAACAGGTGCGCGTTGCCAAAGTGCGCTGGCAAAAGGCAAAAGGGCGCGTAGCACGGTTTTTTGACGACGTGCTGGTGCTGGCGTCAAAATCGCTGCCCAAGCGGTTTACGGACGCATTGGAGCCGTGGGATCTAAGCGAGATGCAGCCCTATGCACCCGAATACCTCGCAGGTTTTCGTGCCGAAGGGTACGCCATCGCGTTGCAAGACGGGTTTGTCGAAGCGCGCGCACACATGGACCGTGTGATCGCGCGCGACATTCGCTTCGACATCGGTGGCGACCGGCAAAAGGTGCACAGCGTGAACACACGGCTTAGCGACGTGACCTTCAAACACGTGCTGCTGCCGGTATGGCTTGCCGCTTACAAATACCGCGGCGACACCTACCGCTTTGTCGTGAACGGCCGCACCGGCCGGGTTCAGGGCGAACGCCCCTGGTCGGCGATCAAGATCGCGATCGCCGTGATAGCAGGGCTCGCGGTGGCGGCAGCGGTTGGCTTCGTTTTGGCGCAGCAGCAGTGATGACCCTCGACGACGCCTTGGCGCAGCGATTTTCATGCCGCGCGTTTCTGCCCCACCCCGTCGCGGATGAGGTCATCACCCAAATTGTCGAAGCCGCACAAAAGGCGCCAAGCTGGTGCAATGCCCAGCCATGGCAACTGATCATAACGCGCGGTGCAGCGACCGAGAGTTTTCGCCAAGCGCTTTATGAAGCGGCAGAAAGCACCGCCCCTGCCCCGGATATGCCCTGGCCCGAAGGCTATCCCGGCGTCTATGGCGACCGAAGGCGCGCCTGCGGCTTTCAGCTTTATGACGCCGTTGGCATCGAAAAAGGTGACCGCGTCGCATCAGCCCAGCAAATGATGGAAAATTACCGTCTATTTGGCGCGCCGCACGTGGCCATCGTCACTGCCCCGCGTGCGCTTGGCCCTTATGGCGCGATGGATACCGGCGGCTTTGTCACGGCGTTCTGCCTTGCTGCAACTGCGCGCGGCATCGCGACGATCCCGCAAGCGGCCATCGCCGCGCAAGCGCCGTTTGTGCGCGAACATTTCGATATCGCGCAGGATAGAATGATCTTGTGCGCGATCTCGTTTGGCTATGCCGACACAAAACATGCCGCGAACAGCTTTCGCACCGGTCGCGCTGCCGCGGGCGATGTGATCGATTGGAGAGAGTAAATGCGCGCAGTCTTGCAACGTGTCGCCCAAGCGCAGGTGCATGTCGATGGCACTGTGGTTGGGCAATGCGGGGCCGGCCTGCTGATTTTTGTATGCGCTATGCCGGGCGACAACTCAGCCACCGCCAAGGCCTTGGCCGCCAAAATTGCCAAGCTTCGGCTCTTCAAAGACGAGGCCGGCAAAATGAACCTGTCCATCCTGCAAACAGGCGGCAGCGCATTGGTGGTCAGCCAATTTACCTTGGCCGCAGACACCGCGCGCGGCAACCGTCCCGGGTTTTCCGGCGCAGCAAAACCGGACGCGGCCGAGGCGCTCTACGTCACCTTTGCCCAAGCTCTGGCAGAGTTTGGCGTGGTCACCGAAACCGGTCAGTTTGGCGCAGATATGGCCGTCAGTCTGATCAACGACGGCCCCGTGACACTCTGGCTGGATACTGACACCTGAGCGCCGGGTCGGTGGGTGGGCGATGTGCGCCTGCGCACGAGAGCAGCCGCCGATCTTACGGCTCGCGCAGTGCCTCACGCGATTTGTACAGCGGTCGCAGCAGGTAGCTCAGCACCGTTTTTGATCCCGTATGCAACTCTACCCCGGCCAACATGCCCGGACGCATCGCAATGCGCTTTTGCCGCTCGGTCAAACCCGCGCGATCCACCGCCACTGTCACCTTGTAATGTGGATCGCCACCCTCTTTGCGCTCATCCTTAAAGGTATCAGCCGACACCAGGGTGACCGTCCCTTTGAGCGAGCCATAGATTGTGTAATCATAGGCGCTGAGTTTGACGGTCGCCTCTTGACCAGATTTCACGCCGGCGATGTCTTCGGGGCGGATCTGCGCCTCAACAAACAGCTCTTCATCCAGCGGAATGATCCGCAGGATCTCTTCGCCAGGACGCACAACGCCGCCGATGGTTGTAACTGCCAGATTGTTGACGACGCCGCGCACCGGACTAATCAGAACGGTGCGTTGCAACTGGTCCTGCGCTGCCTTGAAACCCTGCCGCAGGGTGCCGAGTTCTTTGAGCGTGTCCGAATGACTTTGCGCGCGTTCCAGTTCGGTCTGGGTGATGATTTCGTCCAGCTTGCTGCGCGCGTCGGCGTAGATTTTGCGCGCGCGCGTGACTTCGATGAGCGCAACTATTTCACGATCCAACAGGTTTTCGAGCAGCTCTTTTTCCTGGGTCGCCTGATCCAGTACCCCTTCGGCCCCTTCGCGACGCCGTACGAAATCCGTTTGTCGGGCGACCAACAGCGCCCGTTCGGATGCCACAACGCCAGGCATCCGCGCCTGCAAATCGGCGGGCACATCGAAGTCAAACTGCCCAGCCAGTTCAGCTTCGAGGCGCAGTTTTCTGACCGTCAAAACGGTGATCTGATCCAGCAGGTCATCCGCCTGACTTTGAAATTGTGTCCCTTGCAGTCGCGCGAGGACCTGCCCTACTTCGACCACCGTACCCTCGCTCACCGACAACTCGGCAAGAATGCCACCCTCCAGGTTTTGGATGATTTGTGGGCGCGAAGAGGAAATCAGCGTCCCCTGACCGCGGACGATTTCGTCGACCCAGGCCAGGGCCGCCCACAGCACAAACACTGCAACCGTGGCCGCAACGATGTAAATCAAACGCGCGGGGCCGCGCATCCGCCCCTCAAAATGATCGTCGAGGCTGGCCAAGCTCATGCAATGTGCCCCCGGTGTGGCACTGACGCGCCAGCATTTGCGATATGGGCCAGCACCTCGTCCCGCGGCCCATCTACGCGCATCCGGCCGTCATTCAGGACAAGCGTGCGGGAGGTGAGCGACAGGATGGGCGCGCGGTGTGTCGCAATCACCGCCGTGCGATCCGCCAACCATGGCCCAAGACGGTTTACCAGCGTCGCCTCAAGCCGTTGATCCAGCGCCGCGGTCGGCTCGTCCAGCAGACAGATCGACGGATCTTGCAACCACAGGCGCGCCCAGCCGATCGATTGCCGCTGCCCGATGCTCAACCCGCGGCCGCCATCGTGAATTTCCAGGTCAAGCCCCTTGTGGTGGCTGCGCACAAATTGACCCAAACCCGCGAAATCCAGCGCGTGCATCAACCGCGCGTCATCGCGTTCGAGCATGGTCAGGTTGAGGTTATCGCGCAACGTACCGGTAAAGAGCCGCACGTCCTGGCCCAGATACCCGATCAAGCGGCGCAGGTCGCGTGGTTCGATCTGGCTCATCTCGGTGCCATCGATCAGTACCCGGCCGGCTGTGGGTGCATAAAGCCCGGTGAGCAGTTTCAAGAGCGAGGATTTGCCGGCACCGTTTGCCCCCAACACGGCGACTTTTTGTCCGGGCAGGATTTGCGCCTGCGGGATGTCGAGCGTGGGTGCACCGTCATCGTCATATCTGAAGGTGACCTCGCGCATCTCAAAATGGCCCTTCAGCGCGTCGCGGCGCAGATAGGTGCGCTTGGGGTCTGCGTCCTGTGTGGCGTCCGCCACGTCATCCAGCATCTCAAGCGCAGCTTTGACGTTGCCCCAACGTGCCATCGTGCCGGCAAGCTGTGTCAGTGGCGCCAAGGTCCGAGACGTCAGAATGCCCACGGCAATGATCGAGCCGACGGTAAACTGCCCGGCAAACACCAGATACGTCCCCGCGATCACGGCAGCGACATAGGTGAGTTGCTGCACACCCTGGCTCCAATAGGTCAGTGCCGCAGAAAGCCGCCGCTGCTCTGAAGTTTTTACCGCGCTGAGTGTTGTCAGCTCTGCCCATAGGCGCGCCACGCGATCTTCGCCGCGGGCGGTTTTGACGGTGTCCGCTTCAAAGATAGTTTCGTGCAACAAACGCGTGGATTTGGCCGAGGCGCCTTGGGTCTCTTGTGTCAGACGCAACATGCGTTTTTGCATCAACACACCGGGCACAACCATCAGAACTCCGCCGAGGATCAAAACCCACACCACCGGTCCCGCGATGGAGGCCACCAGCAAAAGAAACACAAAGATGAAGGGAATATCCGCCAAAGTGCCAATGGTCGACGCGGTAAAAAACTCGCGCACGGAACCGAATTCGCGCATCGCGGAAAACGTCATTGACGGCGCTTGCCCGCGCCGGTCAGAGCGCGCGCCCATAACGCGGTCCATCAGCAAGCGCAGCACGCGCAATTCGATGGCGCGACCTGCGCCGTCCATCATCCGCGCCCGCGCGATCTTGAGCGCGGCCTCCAAGAGCAGCGCAAGACCTGCGCCAATGGCCAAAACCCACAGGGTCGCGTGGCTTTGATGCGGGATCACCCGGTCATAGACCTGCAAAGAAAAAAGCGCGACAGCCACCGCAAGCACATTGGCAACAAACGAGCCAAGCGCGATCTCACCCAAAGCGCCGCGGAAGGATTGAAATTCACCCCAAAACCAGTGTCGGCTGGCTGTGTCGACCTTGTGCACGGCGTCAAGCTGATCCAGCGGCGCTTCCGCTTTGACCACCAATCCAGCAAAATGCGGGACAAATTCGGCGAGCGGTATGTCAGCACGGTTGTCCGGGCAAGTTGTGTCAAAGACGGTCACGGCACCCCGCGCCTGCCCGAGGATCAGCAGGACCTGACCGCTTTTCATAAATGCGAGCGCGGGCCAAAGTGCCGGGTCAAGCTGCGTTGTCCGGCGTTCTTCGGCAATCAGTCCGTGCAGCTTGAATGCGCTCACCAAACCGGCAGCCTCGCCTGCCGCACTGGTCGCGGAGGATCCGCGCAGGTGGTCCAGCACGTCTTGCCGCGCGATGTCGATGCCTAGCAGCCCGGCATACACCTCGGCCAGCGCCGCGCGATGCTGCAATCTCTCAGCAGAGGCTGGCCTCGCCGCGCGATTGACGTTGTGCGGCTTGGGCGTCTGCGACAACAGCGCCGCGGTCAGCATTTTCCTGTCTTTGCGCGGCTGCGATGCGGGCTCAACACGAGGTTTGGGATTGAGTTCAGCGGTGAGCTTGGCCTGCGTGCCATTTGCAACGGTCATCGTCAGCGGCATCAGATCTGATCCCCGTCTGCCAAGAGGCCTTGCACACGCGCCAATTCGACAGCAAGGCGCAACGCTTCAAATTGCAGCGTGATCTCGGCGTCCTGCCGGGCGGCGTAGCTTTCGTAGATACCAACCACGTCCATCACCTGACGTTGCCCGGCTTTGTACTGCGCCTGAAACAGATCGAGATTCCTCTTCGACGCGGAGGTGAGGGCACGCGCTTCGGTGGCCTGACGTGACGCGGCAACAGCCTCGCCCTCGAGACGTCGCAGCGTGCGACGGGCGTCCTCGTCGGCCTGCGCGACCTTTCTATCGGCCGCCTCTTCGGTTGCACGCAGTGCTTGAAGGCGCGCTGGGGTGCCAAGACCCAGCCCCGGGCCGCCCACCACCACACCAGCGCCGCCGTTTTCACCGATGGTCGCCTGTGCGCCGACAGAGGGCAATTGCCCGGCGCGCGACAAACGGGCTTGGGCAATGTCGCGGCTTTTTTCCGCCTCCGCCCGCGTCACCGCCAATGGTTGCCCGGCATTGCCGCCGACGGAAAGCGGCGCCAGACCGCGCACGTCACCCAAAGGCGCGATGGCCATAGCGTTAAGCTCGGCTATTGCCGTTGACGTCGCCTCGTCCGCGGCAACAATTGCGGCGCGGATTTCTGACAGCTTGGCTTCGATGACGTGAAGATCGGAGCGATCCGACACGCCGCCTTTGACCCGTTCGGACATGACCCATTCGAAATGCTGCATATCCTTGAGCGTGGTCCGGTGCATCGCCGCCTGCGCCCGGCCCTGCGCAGCCGTCAGGTAGAGACCAAGCGCTGTTGCAACGCGGTCATTTGTATCTTCGGCCAGCGCAACCGCCGCAACCTCAACGTCCGCTTTGGCAAAGGCGCGTTCATTCTTCTTTCGGCCGTTGTCAAACAAAACCGCGTCCACCACGATTTGCGAGATCAGATCGCCAAGCGAGTTGAGCGAGATATTTGGCCCCACAGTTGGAAGCCAATTCTTGGATGCCGCCGCGGCCCGCAAGCGGGCGGCGCGCAATTCGGTTTCGGCCGCACGCGCGTTGGCAGCCAGAACAGCCGTGCTGACCTGATCATAGGCACCGCCCGCCGGCAACACGGAGCGCCGCGCGCGCAGGTTTTGCAAAATCAGGCTATCGGCGTTCAGTGTTTCGTCGTGTTTGGTGGGCGTGTCTGACAGGGCCGATGTCCCCGCCGGGGCTGTATCGCCGGGCAATTCACCGGCCGCGCGCGTGACCACTGACGCAGCGTCGTCGCACCCTGCCAGAAGGATCAGAGCGGCACACCAAACCGCGACCGTTTTAACACCTTGCCCCATCTCATTCCCGTTTCGGGTATCGTTATTGAGTGTGGGCGTGGTTGCGGGTCCCGGTCCGCGCCTCGGTTCTTGCTGGAACACCGATCTTTTGTCGTTTGTAACCAGATAGATGTATGCCCGCGCTAGGTCAGTGCGGTGTTGACCTGAATGTCATCGTCAATCAGGACTGTTCCCTCGCCCAATGTGTAGACGTCATATGTATTGGCGCCGATGGTCGTGTTGCCGTTCAACGTGGCGCCAACTATTGCGACCGTGTCATCGCTGCCACCGTCCACGGTCAACTGATCTGTCCCGTCCGACAGGGCCAGCAGAGCCGCCTCGGTGATCGTCAATTGCGCCTCTTCTGCAAATTGCAGATCGACCTGTTCGATCTGATAATTGCCAAGCGCTGGATTGCCCAAGGCGATGGTCGAACCGGGGGTTTCGTCGTCAAAAGCCACATAGGTGCCAGAGACATTCCCAACCGCATCTGTCGAGGTCACTACGAGATCAGAACCGTCCGGAACCGTTTGATCAAAGGTAAACAGCGTCTCGTCCAACACGGAAATGTCCGTTTGCGTCGCCGCGACGTCGCTTATCGTGCCAGTGCTACCAACCGCGGCCACCGCCAGATCACCATCGCTTTGATCGGTCGAGATGCCACGCAGACCGCTGCCATCGCGGGTAAAGCTGGCGATGACCGGTCCGTCTGGTGCTTCGGTGTCGATCTGCAACGTATCAGCGATTGCGTCCGTGTTGCCGACCGCGTCGGTTGCCATAACGGTGATGTCTGCCGTGTAGGTGCCCGCCGGGATGGCAGATGGCGGGATCGCCAGCGACCAAGTGCCTTGCGTATCGACTGTCGCCGCCAGAACCGACCCTTGAAAATCGACCATTACAGTAGAACCCGGTTCGACCTGACCGCCGAGCGTTATACCGTCGCGCGCTTCGGCACCATTGATGATGTCATCGGCTGTAACCGTGTCCTGAATGTCGAGCTGATTGACCAGCGTATCAACTTGCACGGTATCTGACACGCTTGCCACGTTGCCGGCCAGATCGGTGGCTGTGACATTGATTGTGGTGGTGTATTCGCCAGTCGGCACATCGGTCGCCGCAAAGGGCGCGGTCCAATTGCCAGCGGCATCCACAACCGCCTGAACCGTCGCACCGCCCAGTGACACAATCACTGTAGAGCCAATTTCGGTTGTGCCGGTCAGCACAACACCGTCCGACCGCTCCGCTTCGGAAATGATATCGTCGCCCTCGATCGGTTCGGGACTGAGCGACAGGTTGTCGACATTTGTGTCAACACGCACCGTGTCGCTTGCCGACGTGCTGTTGCCCGCAGCATCCGTGGTCGTTGCGGTGATGTGCGCATCATAGGTACCTGCGGGGACCTCGTTGCCGGCGAAATAAGCCTGCCAGGTGCCGCTGCCGTTTGCCACGGCCTGATGCGAAACGCCGTTCATGCTGACCGACACCAGTGCGCCCGGGTCTGCCGTGCCTGACAGGATGACGCCATCGCTGGCTTCGACCCCGTTGACGATATCATCCCCCTCAACGGGTCCAACAATGGTCAATAAACCCGCTTCGGTGTCGACATTTACGGCTTGGGTCACGCTCGAGGTGTTGCCAGCAGCGTCTGTCGCCGTGGCAGTCATCGTGGCGCTGTACGTGCCGGTTGGGATTTGACCGGGTGTAAAGGACGCAGTCCATGTGCCGTCGGCGGCGACATTTGCATCCACCACCTGACTGCCCAGCGTGACCGCAACTGTCGACCCCGGCTCTGTCGCGCCGGTGACAAGCATCCCGGCGCTGTGTTCGGCTGCATTGATCACGCCGTCAGCGCCGCCAGAGGAGGAGGTGATGTTCATTGCGTTGACAAGCGTGTCAACGCGCACGGATCCCGTCGCGGTTGCGGTGTTGCCTGCCGTATCCGTGGCTATGGCGGTGATATCGGCATCGTATTCGCCATCGGCGATCGCAGATGCGGCAAAATCCGCGCTCCAAGACCCGTCGGCGGACACTGCGGCGGCCACGGTTGTACCGGCCAGAGTGACCTCGACCGTGGCGCCCGGTTGCGCCGTTCCCGTGACAGTGACGCCGTCACTGGCTTCGGCTGCGTTTATCACGCCGTCGCCCTCGACACTGGCGGTATCGAGAGTAACGAGGGTGTCCGTATCGATCACCAGCGTATCGCTGACCGAGGTTGTGTTGCCAAAGGCGTCTGTCGCAACAACTTCGATACTTTCACTATATTCGCCACCGACCAAGGTGCCGGGATGCCAGGTGGCAGACCATGTTCCGTCGGCACCAACGGTTGTTGTGCGCGTCACACCCGCGATGCTTATCGCTACCGTTGCGCCAGCCTCACCGGTGCCGGCCAAGGTGACGCCGCCGTCCAATTCGACCCCATTGACAACGTGGCCAACACTCTGCGTGCCCTGCGTGATCGCCACATCGGGGCCCACGGTATCGATGACAAAGCTTGGACCATCGAGCGTCGTGGTGTCGCCGCTGGTGTCGTGGGTAAAGACAGCGGTTGCCGTGTGGCTTCCATCCGCAGGAAGATCAGCGTCGACAAAGGTGACCGACCATGTGCCGTCATCCGCAATGGTGGTGTCGAGCGTCACGCCGCCCACCGTCACCGCGACGCTATCCCCCGGCTCGCCGGTGCCAGATACGTCAAATATATGCGTGGATGTGTCGTCGCCGCCGATGTCGGTGGATGTACCTGCATTGTCGACAGTTGGCGCGGCAGGTCCGCTGCCGCCGCTCCCACCACCATCGTCGCCGTCGCCCGTGATCACCGCGACGCCTGCGACCGCAGCCGCGGCCCCGCCAAGCCCCAAAAGCGGGCCGCCCAGCGCCGCAGCGCCCAGCATCGAAACCTCTTCGTCTGCCGCGCCGTTCGCGCTCGCTACTTCGGAGCGCCCGAGATAGATCAGATCGTCTGACGGGCTCCACTTGCCCCACTGCTCGGTTGGTCCAAACTGAGCAAAAAGCTCACCATCCGTCGTCTCGACAAAGGCCACTTCGTTGAGAAAGCCGTCAGAAGAGATAAACAGCCGGTTGGCGACGCCTGCATCGTTGAAATAATTCTCAAGCAGGATGGTTCGACCATCGGCCAGCACCAGGACTAAATCATCGCCCTGACGCTGTTGGGCCTGCAGATCGGTCTGCCCGAGGTTAAATGAAATTTCTTGCCCACTGGTCAAAACGACCTTGGTACCGCCGCTTGCTGGAACAACCCCACGCTCCAACGCGCCCGCAGTATCGCGGACAACGTAATCAATCGTTGTCATCACACCACCACTCTTGCCTCTTGGCGGCTTAACTTGCCGCCGAACGCAACACCCGTTTGTCGCCGACTTTTCGCCGTGCTGACCATTCTTATGCGTTTGGTAATAGCCCAGGAGCGAATCAAGAGCTAGACTCTTTTTTCAACTTGAAACAAATTGTTGCGGTGCAAGCCATATTTTGTGGCACCCGACCCAAGAGCATGAGCCACGTGCAGAACCGGACAACTGCATGAACGAGAACCTGTTAGATTTATGGTGGACCGGCGTTGACGCCGTACGCGGAGACATCTGTGTGCAGCGCGCACTTGCGCAAACGCCCTGCCCCCGGCCGGGTCAAATCGTCTCGGTTGGCAAAGCGGCGGCGGCAATGGCGCGCGCGGCCTGTGCGCAATGGCCGGATGTGCCAACGCTCATTGTCACCAAATACGGTCACGCCGCGGACGCGCCATCTGCGGCGCGCGTGATCGAAGCGGCACATCCGGTGCCGGACGAAAATTCAATGATCGCAGGTAAGTCGCTGCGCGCGACAGTCGCAAATTGCGCGGCGGACGCGCATCTGCTGATGCTTGTGTCCGGAGGGGCGTCATCATTGGCAGAGGCTTTGGCCGACGGTGACACCCTCGAACGGGTGCAATCTGACACGCAGGCATTGCTTGCGTCAGGGGCAAATATCGCCGAACTCAATGCGTTTCGTCGCGCGCAATCGCTGATCAAAGGCGGCAAACTGCTCGCTGCGTTTCCGGGCAAATCGGTGACCACGCTTGCACTGTCGGACGTCGAAGGTGACAGCCTTGGCGTGATCGGATCGGGCATTGGCGATGCGCCACCGGGTCACGCTTTCACTTTCGGCGCCCGGGTCGTGGCCAGCAACGCCATCGCCCGCGACGCCGTTGCCACCGCGGCACAGGGCCATGTCGTCGTGAACGAGGAAACGCTATATGACGACGTCACAGCGCTGGCACCGCGGATCGGACAGACCCTGCGCAATGGCCCAAAAGGACTGTATGTCTTTGGCGGCGAGCCGGTTGTGTCCCTGCCGGAAAACCCAGGCAAGGGCGGGCGCAACATGGCGCTTGCAGCTCGCATCGCACAAGAAATCGAAGGCCACGAGGATATCAACGTGCTCGTTGCAGGTACCGATGGGACAGACGGGCCGACAGATGCGGCGGGCGCCCAGGTGAACGGAAAGACATGGCACGCAAGCGCCGCTGACGCATTAGCCCGGGCTGACATTTATCCATGGCTCAAAGCGGAAGACGCGCTTTTGACCACCGGGCCGACGGGCACCAATGTCATGGACCTTGTGATCGCCGAAAAAACCTGAGCGGCGCGCAGGTTCTACTGTGCAGCCAGCGCCGTTTGCGCCAGATCATAGGGGCGGATGAAATCGCCCAGCACGGTCTGGATCGCAGTTTCCTCGCCCGCGCCAGCCTCGATTTGCGCCACCAGCCCGCGCTTTTTATCGTCGATTACTGCCACAACCCGTGCGTTCAGCCCCGCTTCGGCCAGTGATGCATTGTAAATCCGGGTGATCGCCTCTTTGCGCAGATCAGGTTTGAACACCTTGCCCACCGCCGTTTTGGGCAACTCCTCCATGATTGTCATGTGTTTGGGCTGCGCCGCCCGCTCGTGCACGTGTTCGGCACAGTGGTCCATGAGCGCATCAGCTGTCACTGACGCGCCGGCCACCAGTTCGACATAGGCGCATGGCACCTCGCCAGAATGGGCGTCGGGCTGGCCGATGGCTCCGGCAAATGCCACCGCCGGATGTGCCACCAGCGCCTCTTCGATCTCGGCGGGGTCGATGTTGTGGCCGCCACGGATGATCAGATCCTTGGCGCGACCGGTGATCCACAGGTACCCGTCCGCATCAAACCGACCGAGATCGCCAGTGCGCAGAAATTTGTCGTGGTAGTACAGGTCCTCGTTCTTTTCGGCCTCAGTATAGGTGTGTCCTGGCCAGACCCCGGGGTTGCTGACGCAAATCTCGCCAATCTCGTCTGCGCCAGCCTCCACTGGGCCTTCCGGCGTGCCTTTGATAATCTTGATCTCGGTATAGGGAAACGGAACGCCGACGGAGCCGATCTTTTTAACCCCGTCCGTCGGGTTGTCGGACACCAGACAGGTCGCCTCGGTCATGCCGTAACCTTCGACAATGTTGACGCCCGCCGCCTCTTCATACCGCTTGAACAGCTCGTGCGGCAGCGGAGCCGAACCCGAAAAGGTGGATTTCACCGTCGAGATGTCGGCATCAATGGGCCGCTGCATCATGGCGGCGATGGCCGTCGGAACAGAGGCGATAAACGTGATTTTCCAACGCTCTGTCAGCTTCCAGATGTTGTCGAACACGCCCTCTCCACGATAGCCCTGCGGCGTTGGAAAGACGCAATGCGCCCCCGACGCAACTGCGCCCATGAGCATCACTTGCACTGCCATCACGTGGAACAGAGGCAGCGGGGCGAGGATATTGTCCTCTGCCGTCAAAAGCAGCGTGGCGCCGATCCAACCATTGTAGACCATGCCGGAATACTTATGCTGCGCGACCTTGGGCATGCCCGTGGTGCCACCGGTGTGGAAATAGCAGGCGACGCGGTCCTCTTGCGGATCCTCAAAGCCCAAGGTTGTCGGTTGTTTGGCGCATTCCGCGTTGAAATTGAGGTATGTCACACCCGGTGCAGGTGTCATCTTGGGTCGTATCAGCGGGATGATCAGCGATTTGATCCCCGACACATGACCCAGAAGATCGACCTCAAGTACGGTTTTGACATTTGGCGCAAGTGCCACTGCTTTGGCAGCCTTCTGCGCCACGTCGGTCTTTGGAAAAGCGCGCAACGTGACAACCGCCTTGGCATTTGTTTCGCGCAGGATTGAGCCAATTTGTTCGGCGTCGAGCAGTGGATTGATCGGATTGACGATCCCCGCCACCGCTCCGCCAAGGAACGCGACAACCGTTTCGGTCGCATTGGGCAGAATGTAAGCCACCACATCGGTGGGTCCGATGCCAAGATTGCGCAGCATGTTGGCGCATTGCGCGGTACGGCCCTTGAGCTGAGACCAGGTCAAGGTTTCTGCGCGCGAATTGGGGTCAGAGAAAATCTGAAAGCTGACGGCTGCGTTGTCTGGAAACTTGGCCGCGGTTTGCGACAGCAGCGCAAACAGCGTCTTTGGAACGTTTCGGTCCGCCCACGGCATCTCGTTTTCAATCGCTTTGCAATCGGCGATCCCCGTAAATGGCATGGCGGCCTCCCTGATGTGCGCCCGGGTCTTTTGCCCTTGGCGTTCTGATTGGGATCAGCATGTGAGCAAACGGCGCCGCGATCAAGTGGCGCAGACGGAACCGGTTATTCTGCCGCCAGCCCGTCGGCAAATTGCAGGCGTGCGAGGCGCGCATAAAGCCCACCCTCGGCCACAAGGCTGTCATGCGGACCCTGGGCAACGACGCGACCCTGATCCAGCACCACGATCCGATCCGCCATTTTCACCGTGGCCAGCCGGTGCGCCACGATCAGTGTCGTTCGCTGCGCCGACAGCGCGTCAACGGCTTGCTGCACCGCCCGCTCACTTTCGGCATCAAGCGCAGAGGTCGCCTCATCCAGCAATAAGATGGGCGCGTCACGCAGAATGGCCCGCGCGATGGCAATGCGCTGCTTTTGACCGCCCGACAGCATCACGCCGCGCTCGCCCAACTGGCTGTCATAGCCTTGCGGCAGCGCAGTGATAAAATCGTGGGCCGCAGCAGCACGGGCAGCCGTCTCGATCTCGGCCTGCGTGGCGTTAGGTCGACCAAAGGCTATGTTCTCGGCCGCCGAGCCGGCAAAGATCACGGGATCTTGCGACACAAGTGCAATGTGGCTGCGAAACGCCTCGCGGCGCATGTGGGCGATATCCACACCATCGATGGTGATGCGGCCCGCTTGCGGGTCGTAAAAGCGCAACAAGAGTTGCAGGATGGTCGTCTTGCCCGCGCCAGATGGCCCGACAAAGGCCACCGTTTCGCCCGGGCTGATGTCCAAACTGACGCCGTCCAGCGCCGATTGATGCGGTCGCGATGGGTACGCGAAATGCACGTTCTCAAACGTAATGCGACCAGACGCAGGAGTGACCGGCGCCACAGCCGCCTTGGGATCGTTCACAGCGTCCGAGGCGCGCAGCAATTCCACCAGCCGTTCGGTCGCACCGGCGGCGCGCTGCAACTCACCGATAATTTCAGACAGCGCTGCGACACCGCCAGCAACCATGACCGAGTAAATCACAAACTGGATCAAAGTGCCCACCGTCAGCGCACCCGACCGCACGTCATTGGCCCCAATCCACAGCACGCCAACAATGCCGGAAAACACCAGAAAGATGACGATCACCGTCATCGCTGCCCGCGTGGCGATCCTCCGCTTGGCCGAGGCATAGCTTTGTTCGGTCACCTCGGAAAATACCGTGCGGCTCGCTGCTTCGTGGGTGTAGGCCTGCACCGTTTGCACCGCGCCCAACTGTTCAGCGGCTTTGCCGGAACTGGCAGCGATCCAATCCTGGTTTTCGCGCCCCAACGCACGCAATCGTCGACCCAGCACCAGGATTGGCACAATGACAGCCGGCACAATCAGCAGCACCAAACCGGTTAGCTTGGCAGATGTCAGCAGCATCAGAACCAGGCCGCCCACAAATATCAGCACATTGCGCAGCGCAATCGACACCGACGAGCCGACCACACTTTGGATCAAAGTGGTGTCCGTTGTGATACGGCTCAGCACCTCGCCGATCATGATGTTCTCGTAAAACCCGGGCGACAGCCCTATGACCCGATCGAATACTGCCTTGCGAATGTCAGCGACAACGCGTTCGCCCAACCGGGTCACCAGCGCATAACGCAGCCCGGTGCCGACGGCGAGCGCCAGTGCGATGCCAAATGCCGCAAGAAAATACTGGTCAAGCACCGCAAGCTCGGCCACTTCGAAATTATCAACGACACGGCGCACGGCCAGCGGCAAGGTCAGCGAAATGCCAGCCGTCAAGATCAGAGATGCAAGCGCGGCGATCATCAAACCCTTGTAAGGTAACAAAAACGGCCACAGCGACCGGAGCGAGCCAAGCTCTTTCGAACCCTGCCGCTCATCGGTTGGTATCGAGGGTTGGCTGCCTTCTCCGGTGTTTCGCGCCATGCGCACCTCTGGTCGTGGGTAAGTGATCTCTCATGACGGCATCTAACCGCGCAGGTCAAGCGATCAAAGCAAACGCTGCCGCGCAGACAGATCATCCGCACTGCACAACGCGAGACCCGGTCTGTCAGATTGGCTGGCTGTCATTACCGTCGCGGCTTTACGTCGCCGCAGGCACGCGCGACCAGACGCGGCAATTTTCTGGATGCATTTCGGTGATTGGTCTTGGAGCGGGCGACGGGAATCGAACCCGTATCTCTTGCTTGGAAGGCAAGGGTCTAAAGTCGTCAAATCTCTAATGTATCAACGCCTTAAAGACCAGACAGATTGAATTTTGTCGGTATTTTATCGGGCAAAGTTCTTGGAGCGGGCGGCGGGAATCGAACCCGCGTCATTAGCTTGGAAGGCTAAGGTCTTACCACTACACAACGCCCGCTCAGAGGTTGAGGTGCTAGTTCATGCCTCTCAAAACGTCAAGTATTGTGTTGGTTTGATAATGAGCATCGTCAAAGTGAGAACTGGTCCGACTTGCCACCAATTCCAACCCATAATCTTGTGAAACGATATCATGCCGCGGCTTCGCCAAAGAGGACATCCAAGTCAGCGGAGCACTCCGGCCAAACTTTGCCTCGATGAGTAAGTCTCCGTCACTCTCTCCGTCTAATCTGACGGAGACACAGACACAAACAACAAGCGCGACCAAAAGCAGTCCCTACATCAGTCACGTGTGGCCGCGATGCGTAGTAAGCATGCGTAATTGGGCGAACCCTGCACTGAGGTCAAGCTCCCGATTGGATCACAGTGATGCTGTGAGAAAGGGAGAAAGAGAATGGAATACTTCGTTGGCTTGGATGTGTCGCTACGGTCCTGTGCGCTATGCATTTTAAATGGGCGCAGCAAGGTCTGTATGGAAAGCGAATTGCCTTGGGGGGTTGATGATATCGCCGGCTGCTTGAACGCTTTCGATTGCGCAATCGCGCGGATCGGCTTTAAGGCAGGTGCGCTTAGCCAGCATTTGTTCTTTGGCTTGCGAGACAGGGGCTTCGACGTCTCTTGCATGGAAGCTTGGCAAGTCAGCGCCGCACTTTCAGCTATGCGGAATAAGACCGACAAAACGGACGCCAAGGGCATTGCACAGATATTGCGGAATGGGTGGTTCAGCCCGGTGCATATGAAGAGTCGGGAAGCGCATGGTGTGCGAGCACTGCTCAGCACCCGAAAGCGTTACTGAAAGAGACGATTAACGTGGCTCACGAAGTGCGAGGTTTGTTAAAGATTTTTGGCATCCGCCTTCCACGGTCCATACCACACGGCAGCTTTGATCGCCTTGTTCGGCCTTTGATTGAAATGGATGACGTGCTCGCACATGCAATAATCCCCTTACTCGATGCACGCGCAGTTCTGTTCCAACACTATCTCGAACTGGACCGGCGGGTGAAAACGGCCGCGTCGCAGGACGAGATTTGCATGCGTATGATGACCGTGCCCTGTGTTGGTCCTATTGTTGCATTGACCTTCAAATCGGCGATTGATGATCCGACTAGGTTCAAAAAGTCTAGAACGTTGGCTGCGCACTTTGGCCTTACACCGAGGCGATATCAGTCAGGCGAGCACGATAATCCGGGCCGTATCTCCAAAGCAGGAGGTGGAAATGTACAAGCGGCTCTCTATGCAGCGGCCAATGCACTGCTCATGCGGAACATCGGAGGATCTCAAATCAAGTCGTAAGGACTCCGTCTCATGCGAACAAAGGGCAGACGCCGCGCTGTGGTTGTCGTCGCCCGCAAACTTGCTGTTATCCTGCACAGATGTGGGTTAACGGCACCAACTTCCGTCAGGAGCGGGTAGGAGAACAGACATGAAGCCGTCGCCCACCAATTTACCTGACGGGATCGTCCCTCCGGAGGACG
This sequence comes from Pseudomonadota bacterium, assembly GCA_039026855.1. Taxonomy (GTDB): domain Bacteria; phylum Pseudomonadota; class Alphaproteobacteria; order Rhodobacterales; family Rhodobacteraceae; genus Tateyamaria. The sequence continues at coordinate 49,025 of JBCCLL010000024.1, forward strand.
TGTGTGGATAAAGCCGAAGAAGTCTGCTGCGCAACTTGAAGCGCATCAGAAAGCGGGGCTCTCCATAACCAATCCGACACATGCATGCAGCGGCGCAATCAACAACGCCAAGTGACCTGCTCCCCTGAAATGTTCTCGATTTGAGGTTAGCCTGTTCTCCAACTGAGGAGACAGATGATGAAGAGAAGCCGTTTCAGCTAAGAACAGATTATTGGCCTTTTGAAGGAGCACCAAGCTGGTCTTGGCGAGAAGGAGCTTTGTCGCAGACACGGCATCAGCGATGCCACCTTTTATAAGTGGCGGTCCAAGTATGGCGGCATGCATTGCCCGGCAGTGTTACGCGAAGCGTGATCCCGAGAGCGAGGTGTCTGATGCGCGTCGGCTGAAGTCATTGGAAAGCGAGAACGCCAAGCTAAAGAAGATACTGGCCGAGCAGATGATGGACGTGGCGACGCTGAAAGAGATGCTCGGAAAAAACTTCTGAGGCCTGGTTCGAGGAGAAATGCTGTGAACCGTTGCCCGGCAGGCGATTTGGCAAAGCCAAATCTGCCGAGAGGAGGGGCCATGAAGACCAAGGGCTACAATCAGAGACGCGCCTGCGCGCTGGCCGGGATCGACCCGCGCGTATATCGGCGTAAATCGAGGCGCCCGGCAGACACGGAACTGCGCACAAGGATGAAAGAACTGGCCTCTGAGCGGCGTCGGTTCGGATATCGCCGCCTACATATCCTGCTGAAGCGTGAAGGCTGGGATGTGAACTGGAAGACGCTGTATCGGCTCTACCGCGAAGAAGGGTTAACCGTTCGTAAACGGGGCGGTCGCAAGCGCGCTGTCGGGACGCGGACGCCCATGGCGGTCCCGCAAGGCCCAAACCAACGGTGGTCGCTCGACTTCATGTCGGACGCAATGGAGGATAGGCGTCGGTTCC
>JBCCLL010000025.1:0-49945 GCA_039026855.1 Pseudomonadota bacterium
CCGCCAAACAGGCACGCCTTGATCGGCCAGACGGGCGCGGTGAACACCCCCTGAGCGCCAAAGAACTCGTTTTCGACCCATGCGTCCACCAGCTTTGGCCAGGTACCGATGGCGATGAGGGCAAAGACAAACAGCCCGGCCAAGTGAAAGGTGATCCGCATAATTCCAGCGGCGAAAGGTCGTTCCTGTTCCAGCCAACCTGCCAGCAGGTCGGTGCGCGTCATCCGCCCGCTCATGAGCGCGTGGGCAGCTTGTAAGAAGACGATGGCCACGATCGAGTTGGCCACGATCTCGGCCACGCCCTGCACCGGCGCGTTGAACACGGATCGCCCTATGATGTCGGCGCAGATCAGCAGCATGAGGCAAAAGATCCAGATCGACGCCGCGCCGCTGACGAACCCGGTCAGGGTTGATGTGGCCGTGACGGTGGTGTCGACACCGCGCCGAAATGTGGGAAAGAGCGAACCGCTGGACATTGGGCATCTCCCGTCCCGGGCGTGACCCGGGACCTCTTGCCTTGACGTGGAGGCCCCGGATCAAGTCCGGGGCAGGCACCTGATCAGGTCCGGGACCGGTACCTGGATCAGGCCCGGGGCGGGAGGAAGGGAGACCCGACATGCTGAGCCAAGCGCAACTGGACCGGTTTGAGACGGACGGATACCTCGTGCTCGAGGACGTGATTGACCACGCCACACGTGCGGCGGTGATCGCGGAATATGCCGATCTGATGGACCGGCTTTATGATCAGTGGCACGGCATGGGCCGGGTGCCGGCGGCCACCCCCGACATGGATTTCTGGGCCAAGCTGGAGGTTGCATATACCTCCGGGTTTGACTGGTATCAGCCGCTCGATATCTCGCTGCCGCATGCGGACATCTCGGACGACACGCCGATGCATTTTGGCCCGGCGGTGTTCAACATGGCCACGCATCCGCGCATCCTGGACATTGCCGAGAGCATTTTGGGCCCTGAGCTGACCTCGAACCCGATCCAGCACGTGCGCATCAAGCCGCCTGAGCGGCTGGTGGATGCCAGCGAAGAGCGCGCGCACATCGTGTCGACCGACTGGCATCAGGATCGCGGCGTCACCCTCGACAGCGCCGATCAGACCGAGATGGTGACGATCTGGCTTGCCATCACCGATGCGACGGTGGAAAACGGCTGCCTGCAGGTCAAACCGGGCAAGGAGGTCGAGATGCTGCCGCATTGTTCGCTGCGCCAGACCGGCATTCGCGACCGTTATCTGCCCAAGCGCGCCGCGGTACCGACGCCAGTCCGGGCCGGCGGCGCGGTGATCTTTCACCCGCTCACGCCGCATGCCAGCCTGGCAAACACCTCGGACGGGTTTCGCTGGTCATTTGACCTGCGCTACAACGTGACGGGGCAATCTACCGGGCGGGATCATTTCCCCAGCTTTGTCGCCCGTTCGCGGGCGCGGCCCGAAAGCGTGTTGCGCGATTGGCGGGTGTGGCAGCAGATGTGGGAGGATACCCGGTATCAATTGGCGCGTTCGGCGCATATCCCGCAGCACCGGTGGCCGACCTCTGGGCCGTATTGTGCATGAGCCTGATCCGGCTTGATCCCAATGACAGCGTGGCGGTGGCCCGTGAGGCGCTGCGGGCCGGGGACGCGGTTGAGGGCATCAGCCCGTGCGATGCCATCCCCGCCGGCCACAAGATCGCGCTGAGCGCCATCCCCGAAGGTCAAGCGATCCGCAAATACGCGCAAATCATCGGCTATGCCGCCTGCGATATCGCGCCCGGCGCGCATGTACACACGCACAATGTCGCGTTTCGCAATGTTGCAGGCGAATATCAGTTTGGCACCAATCTGCGCGCGGCACCGGATGTCACGCCAGACACATTTATGGGCTACCGCCGCGCCAACGGGACCGTGGGCACGCGCAACTACGTGGCGATTGTCACGTCGGTCAATTGCTCGGCCACAGCGGCGCGCATGATTGCCGATCACTTTACGCCCGAGGTGATGGCCGATTACCCCAATGTCGACGGGGTCGTGGCCTTTGTGCACGGCACCGGCTGCGGCATGGGCGGCGATGGCGACGGGTTTGAGGCATTGCAGCGGGTGATGTGGGGCTATGCGCGCCATCCCAACCACGCCGCGGTGCTGATGGTTGGCTTGGGCTGCGAGATGAACCAGATCGACTGGTTGCTGGAAGCCTACGGATTGGCGCATGGGCCGACCTTTCAGACCATGAACATCCAGAACGTGGCAGGGTTGCGCCGCACCGTCGCAAAGGGGATCGAGAAGGTGGCAGCCATGCTGCCCGAAGCCAATCGGGTGTCGCGCACCCCGTGCCCGGTCAGCGCGCTGAAGGTGGCGTTGCAATGTGGCGGGTCGGATGCCTGGTCTGGGGTCACGGCGAACCCGGCGCTTGGGTATGCCTGCGATCTGCTCGCCGCGCAGGGCGGCACCGGGGTGCTGGCCGAAACCCCCGAGATTTACGGCGCCGAACATCTGCTGACCGCGCGCGCCGCCGACCGGGCCACCGGCGAAAAGCTGATCGATCTGATCCGCTGGTGGGAGGATTACACCGCGCGCAACCGCGGATCGATGGACAACAATCCCAGCCCCGGCAACAAGGCGGGCGGGCTGACCACAATCCTGGAAAAGTCACTGGGTGCGGCTGCCAAAGGCGGCACCACGCCGCTGCGGGCGGTCTACAAATACGCCGAAGCGGTGACGGCGCCCGGGTTCACCTTTATGGACAGCCCCGGCTACGACCCGGCCTCGGTCACCGGGCAGATCGCGGGCGGGTGCCAGGTCGTGTGCTTTACCACCGGGCGCGGCTCGGCCTTTGGGTCCAAGCCGGCGCCGACGATCAAGATCGCCACCAACTCTGCCATGGCCAAGCGCATGTCCGAGGACATGGATGTCGATGCCGGTCGCATTCTGACCGAGGGCGTCAGCGTCGAGGCGATGGGGCGCGAGATCTACCAGATGATCCTGGCCACGGCGTCAGGTGCACACACCAGGAGCGAGGCGCAGGGCTTGGGCGACTATGAATTTGTGCCATGGCACATCGGCGCTGTGATGTAGGAGGTCAGACAGATGACACAAAAGATTGGGTTTATCGGCATGGGGCTGATGGGCGGCGCCATGGTGGCGCGGCTGCAGGACAAGGGCTACGCGGTGACCGTATTGGGTAACCGCGACCGGACCGAGTTGGACAAGGCCATCGCGCGCGGCGCGGTAGAGGCGGCTGATGCCCGCGCGGTGGCAGACGCCTGCGACATCATAATGCTGTGCATGGGCACCAGCGCGCAGGTGGAAAGCCGCATGCGCGGCGAGGCAGGCGTGATCGCTGGCCTGAGCCCGGGCAAGATCGTGATCGATTTCGGCACCTCGCTGCCCGCATCGACCAAGGTGCTGGGCACCGAGGTGGCGGCCACAGGAGCGACCTATCTGGATGCGCCGATCGGGCGCACGCCCAGCCATGCGCGCGAGGGCATGCTGAACCTGATGTGCGCGGGCGATGAGACCGCCTTTCAGACCGCCAAGCCGGTGCTGGATGTTTTGGGAGAAAACGTCTTTCACCTCGGCGCACTTGGCAACGGGCACACGATCAAGCTGATCAACAACTTTGTCGCGCAATCCATGGCCAACCTTTTTGCCGAAGCGTTTGTGACGGCTGACAATGCCGGTGTGGACCGGCAATCGGTCTACGACGTGATCGCCGCCGGGCCGGTGGGCAACGGTTTTTTCGACTTCATGAAGGCCTATGCGATTGATGGCGATGACACCAAGCTGGCGTTTTCGATCAAGAACGCGGCCAAAGATGTCGGCTATTACAATGAGATGACCCGCGACGCCGGTGCGCCGTCGATTATGGCACCGTCGGGGCTGGCCATGCTGGAAGAGGCGCGCGATGCCGGGCTGGCCGAAGCCATGGTGCCCAAGCTGATCGACCAATACGTCAAGAAGATGGGCAAGACCGCCTGACGTGGCCGACCGGCCGCAGACAGCCGATCTGCGGCGGGCGATTGCGCTGGTTCTGCTGGCCAATTTGCTGTTTGCCATGGTCGACAGCTCGACCAAATGGCTGATCGCGGCGGGCATGGGCGTGCTGCAGCTGGCGTTTTTGCGCTACGCGGTGCACTGCGCCATCACGCTGGCTGAAACTGCGTCGCGCGGTTTGCCAGCGGTGCCGCGGCGGGACCAGGCGCTGGTGCTGTTGCGGGCCTTTTGTCTGGTGTCGTCAACGGTGGCGAATTTTGTGGCACTGGGGCATTTGCCGCTCGCCGTGACGTCGTCGATCCTGTTCCTCTCGCCTGTGCTGACGGTGCTGTTTGCGCGCGCCATGTTGGGTGAGGCGTTGACCGCGGCGCGCATCGGCGCGGTGATCGTGGGCTTTACCGGCGTTGTTGTGATCGTCAATCCGTTTGCTGGCGCCATCAATTACTACGCGCTGCTGATGCTCTACCCCGCGACTGCGCTGGCGCTCTACATCGTGCTGACGCGCATGTTGGGCACGCGGGTCAGCGCGCACCGGATGCAACTGACCATCGGTGTGATGGGCACGGTGGCGCTTGCACCGCTTGCGGTGTGGTATTGGGCCGCGCCGCAGGATCCGCTGGTCTGGGCTTTGGCCTGTGCCATTGGCGCCTTTGCCTGGGCCGGGCACGAGGTGCTGACCCGCGCGCATCAAAGCGCGGAGGCGTCGACACTGGCCCCGTTTGGCTACAGCTTTGTGCTGTATCTGGTGGTGGTCGGCTGGCTCGTTTTTGGCGAAACACCGTCGCTGGCGACGCTGGCGGGTGGCAGTTTGATCATATGCGCGGGGCTGCTGGTGCTGGGACAGCAGGGTCGCATCAGATCGTGATCCCGCATTTTGCGTGACACCGCCCGAAGCGTTAGGTGCTCCGGCGTAGCGGGGTGCCGCGGACACAGTTGCGGGCCTGCGTTCGCAGATCGGCATCGCACCGTTGGGTCCGTTGTCTTTGAAGCTGGTTTACAACACCGACATATGCGTTGATCCGCGCTTTTGGTCTGCCGCTGCTTAAGTGCTGGACGGCACAAACAAATGTGCGTTGATTGCTGTGAGATTTTGGCTCCGGCGGTAGGGATCGAACCTACGACCAATTGATTAACAGTCAACTGCTCTACCGCTGAGCTACGCCGGAACTGCGCGGGCTATAGCAAGGGGCATTTCGGGCGTCCAGAGGGTTTTTGCGGGTGTTTGTTGGAAATGTTGTTCTCACGACAGGTGCTGAAAAGCGCTTGTCGCAGAGAGTGTTTCGCACGGCGCCACGCGGTTGCGACCGGTGAGGTCTATGAGGTGAGCCAGAACATTGCGCGCGGCCGCAGGCAGCAGCGACGCGGCCGTATCGGTGTAGATGCGGCGGGCAAGATCATCGGCGGTGGCCGGACCCGCAGCGAGCGCGTCGAGGATCGCAGTTTCCCGGGCGCGGCGATGACCGATCAGCCATTCGAGCCGGGCGATGGGGTCATGTACTGGCGCGCCGTGGCCGGGATAGAACACCCGCCACGCGCGGCGCTGCAGCCGCGCGCACGAGGCCATAAAGTCGGTTAGATCGCCATCGGGCGGCGAGACCAGAGAGCTGGCCCAGCCCATCACATGATCGGCCGTCAGACAGGCATCGCCAAAGCCCAGAGAGATGTGATTGCCCATGTGACCGGGCGTATGGATCACCTCGAGCGTCCAATCGCTGCCTTTGATCTCTGCCGTGTCGGTGACGGTCTGGTCGGGACTAAAATTGGTGTCGACGCCCTCTCCGCCGCCCGCAAGGCCGCTGGCCGCCAGCTCTTGCATGATCTCTGAGCGCCCGGCGGTCGCGGTGCCAAATGCCAATACGGGCGCGCCCGTTTCGGCAGACAGCGCCCGCGACAGCGGTGAATGATCCAGGTGGCTGTGCGTGACCACGATGTGTGAGATGCGCTGACCCGCGCGGAGTGCGCCCAGAATTGCAGCAAGATGCGCCGGATCGTTGGGGCCCGGATCGATCACCGCGATATCGCGCGTGCCCACCAGATAGGTGTTTGTGCCGCGATAGGTCATCGGCGATGGGTTCGGGGCCAGGATGCGGCGCAGCCCCGGTTCCAGCGCCTCGGGTACGCCGGCGGTGGGGTTAAATGCATCTTGAGGGATCACGGGCGTCTCTTTTGTTGCGGGCGGCGCGGGGGTAAGGAGTAACGCATGACCTTTGCCTGGCTCAAACGCTATTTGCCCCGCGGTCTTTACGGCCGGGCCGCGCTAATCCTGCTGTTGCCCATCGTGGTGGTGCAGGTGGTCGTGGCTGTCGTCTTTGTGCAGCGGCAATATGAGGACGTGACCGTCCAGATGTCGACGACGGTGGCGCGCGAGATCCGCTTGGTCCTGGACGCGTTGGCGGCGGCACCTGACGCGCCGATAGAGACGGCACTTGCCGGGCTGGCCGCGCTGGATCTGGTGGTGCGGCCCGTGGTGCCCGAAGCGCTGGAGGCGCCAAACCTGCGCGGCTGGGATGATTTTTCGGGCCGCGTCGTGATCCGCCATCTGGGCCAAGCGGTGCCGGCCATCACCAGCTTTGATCTGTCGGCGGACAAGTTGGTGCGGCTGACCGCGAGGTCGGCCGCCGGGCCGATATCGATCACCTTTGACCGCACCCGGATCACCGCGCGCAATCCGCACCAATTGCTGGTTTATCTGGGCTTTTTCTCGATCCTGACCACGGTGATCGCGTTCATCTACTTGCGCAACCAATTGCGCCCGATCAAACGCCTTGCGCGCGCGGCCGAGGCGTTTGGGCGCGGGCGTCACATGTCCTACACCCCCGCAGGTGCCACCGAGGTGCGTGCGGCGGGCGCCGCATTTGTGGACATGCGCACGCGGATTGAACGGCAGATTGAGACGCGGACACTGATGCTGTCGGGGGTCAGTCACGATCTGCGCACGCCGCTGACGCGGATGCGGTTGAGCCTGTCGATGATGGACGACGCGGCGCGCGAGGCGCTGGAGGCGGACGTTGAGGACATGCAGGGCATGATCGACGCATTCCTCGATTTTGTGCGTGGCGCGGGCGAAGGACAGCCTGAAAATGTCGACCCGGTCGCGTTGGCGCGTGATCTGGTTGAGGATGCCCGGCGCGGGGGGCAACCGGTGACACTTGCCGGCGTCAAAGGGGATGGCGCCGCCTTGCTGCGCCCGGTGGCCATGCGGCGGGCGCTGAGCAATCTGATCAACAATGCAATCCGGCACGGTGAACGGGCTGAGCTGTCCGTCGCCATGACGGACAAATCCCTGCGGTTTCGGGTCGAAGATGACGGGCCGGGCATCCCCGAAGAGCAGCGGGCCGAGGCGCAAAAGCCGTTCACCCAGCTTGATCCGGCGCGCAACCAGGATCAGGGCGGCGGGGTTGGCTTGGGGTTGGCCATCGCCACCGACATCGCCCGTGGCCATGGCGGGGTGCTGCGCCTGGGCCGCAGCGAGCGCTTGGGCGGGTTGCGCGCCGACATCGTCATTGCGCGCTAGGCGCGGCTGGGCGCACGCGTCATCACGCGGTGCCGTCGCGGCAGGCTTGCCTTGCGCGGTGTCGCGTGACCTTGTGCACCAAAGCCATGGAGGTCTCTATGAACCCGTATGACGTGATCCGCACCCATCTGAGCACGGTGATCCCCTTTGCCAATCATGTCGGCGTGGTTCTTGGCGATATCGCTGACGGGCAGGCCACAGCCACGCTGGACCAGCGCACGGAGACCTGCAACCACATCGGCTCGCAACACGCTGGCGCCATGTTCACGCTGGGAGAGGCCGCGTCAGGCGCCGCACTCGCAGGCGCGCTGGCACCGGTTTTGCTTGAGGTGCGACCGGTCGCGGCCGGGTCGACCATCCGCTACGTCAAGATCGCCAAGGGTACTCTGACCGCGCAGGCCACGACCGAACGCCCGGGCGCGGAACTGCTGGCCGAGCTTCAAGATGTCGGCAAGGTTGCGTTTGGCGTTGACGTGCTTATCTCCGACGCCGCGGGCGATCCGGTGGTCGAGATGCGTGTCGACTGGCATGTCAAGCGGGCTTGACGCACTACCCCCTTGTGCGTCATCCTGTCGCAATACAACGCGGGGGACATTATGAAGAAAACGCTTTTGACCGCAGCGCTCTGCGCTGCGTTGACCGCTACGGCACCGATGCAAGGGCATGCGGGCAGCACCATGAGCACGTCCAGTTCCAGTGGCGGCAGCAGTTCGGATGCGGCGGTGATTGTTTTGATCGTTGCCTTGGGCGCATTGATCTTTGGCACCCGCAACAACACGCGCACGCGTGGCCCGGTGAAAGCGACGAAATCGCCTGACAGTCAGTTCTGACGGCGGACCGCGGCGGCGATGTCGCGGAACGGCTTCCACATGGTGTGACCCAAATGCCCCGCGCCCGGTGCGGGGCGGCCATGTTCGTCTGTGAGCCCGAATTGCAGACCCGCATCCGCGCGAGGTGCCAGCGCAAGCGTGCCAAACATCCAGTCCCATAGCGCCAGCGTTTCGCCGAAGTTGCGGTTGTGGTGGGCCGGGTCGACCGAATGGTGGATCTGGTGTTGCGCGGGTGAGATCAGCACGCGTTCCAGCACCGGACCAAAGCTGATCCAGATGTGCGAATGCCGGAAATTGGCAAAGATCAGCGACAGCGTGAACAGGATCGCATTGATGCCTGCCACGGTGGCGATGGTTGTGCTGGGATCAACCAGACCGATCACCAGACCCTGCGCGATACCGACGCAGCCGCTGACCACAACGGTGACAAGCACCAGCGACAGCGGGTGTTGGCGGTAGGCCGTGATCGGCGTCATCACCTCGGCCTGATGGTGTACCGCGTGGATCGGCCAGATCAGCTTGTGCCGATGATAGAGCCGGTGCAGCCAGTAAAGCGTGCCGTCCTCGGCCAGAAACAACAGCAGCGCCAGAGCCCAGGGTGAGATGGTGCCACCGCTCAGCCCGGCGCCGCCGACAATTCCGGCCACCCAGATCGCAGTCAGCGTTGTGACGGAGATCTTGTTGAACAACCCGACAAAGACCAAGAGCCGCCCGATGATAAACAGCTGCATGTCCACCCGGTGCGATGGATGCCGCCAGATCCGTTTGGGCAGCGCCCAGGCCCAAAACCCGCCCTCAACCGACCGCGAGCGGTAGAGCACAAAGGCCAGCCCAAGTGACAAAAGCAGGTACTCCGGCGCGATCAACACGTCAGCGCCAAAAAAGGCTGTGTAAAGGTTGTGCAAAGTTTCCATGCAGGCATGGTGCCAGCGCAGGCAGGATGAGGCAAGTGGTAGGCCCGGCAGGACTTGAACCCGCAACCAAAGCGTTATGAGCGCTCTGCTCTAACCAATTGAGCTACAGGCCCGCCTGAATGCATGCCTAGGTCGGCGCGCGAGGGGCGTCAAGCGGCAGTTGCACAGCATCCTTGCTTGCTCTAGCAGAGCGGCAAAAGCGGGGGCTGCGGCATGAGCGACGAGACGACGGGCAAGAACGGGCTGACATATGCGCAGGTGGGCGTCGATATCGACGCGGGCAATGCGCTGGTCGAGCGGATCAAGCCTGCTGCCGCGCGCACGAAGCGGGCGGGCGTCGCCTCTGGCTTGGGCGGTTTTGGGGGTCTCTTTGACCTCAAGGCCGCCGGGTTTGTTGACCCCATTCTGGTGGCCGCCACCGACGGCGTCGGGACCAAGCTGCGTATCGCGATTGATACGGGTCACGTGGACGGTGTGGGCATCGATCTGGTCGCAATGTGCGTCAATGACCTGGTGTGTCAGGGTGCGGAACCACTGTTTTTCCTGGATTATTTTGCCACTGGCGCGCTCGATGTGGATCAGGCCGCGCGCATTGTCGAGGGGATCGCTGCGGGCTGTGCGGCGTCGGGCTGTGCGCTGCTTGGCGGTGAGACCGCGGAGATGCCGGGGATGTATCCCGCGGGTGATTTTGACCTGGCCGGTTTTGCCGTGGGCGCGATGGAGCGGGACACAGCGCTGCCTGCGAACGTGGCTGAGGGGGATGTGATCTTGGGCCTCGGGTCAGACGGGGTGCATTCCAACGGCTACAGCCTTGTGCGCCGGGTGGTCGAGGCGTCGGGGCTGGCGTGGGACGATGCGTGCCCGTTTGACGACGGGACGTTGGGCGCAGCGCTTTTGACGCCGACACGGCTCTACGTGCGGCCCGCGCTAGCGGCGATCCGGGCAGGCGGCGTGCACGGGCTGGCGCATATCACCGGCGGCGGGTTGACCGAGAACCTGCCCCGCGTGCTGCCCGACGGGCTGAGCGCCGAGATTGACCTGAATGCGTGGGATGTGCCGCCCGTGTTCCGCTGGCTGGCGGGCACAGGCGGGATCGCCGAGCCGGAGATGCTCAAGACCTTCAACGCGGGCATCGGCATGGCGCTGGTGGTGTCGCCGGATGCCGTAGATGCGGTGACCGCAGCGCTCGCCGGTGAAACCGTGGTACCGATTGGCATGGTCACACGAGGCGCCGGCGTGCGCTACCAAGGCGCGCTTTGGTGAGCAAACGGGTCGGCATTTTTCTGTCGGGCGGCGGATCGAACATGCGTGCGCTGGTGGCCGATATGGCCCGGCCCGGACATGCTGGCGCGCCCGCGCTGGTGCTGTCCAACAGCGCAACAGCGGGCGGGATTGCGTGGGCGCAGACGCAAGGCCTTGCCACCGCAGTGGTTGATCATCGACCGTTCGATGGAGACCGGGCCGCGTTTGAAGCCGCTGTATCTGAGGCAATCGCGCCGCATGATCTGGATGTCATTTGCCTGGCTGGTTTTATGCGCGTTCTCACGGCCGGGTTTGTTGAACCCTGGGCCGGTCGGATGCTGAACATCCACCCGTCGTTGCTGCCAAAATACCCCGGGCTGCACACGCATGCGCGCGCCCTTGCGGCCGGTGATGCCGAGCACGGGTGCAGTGTGCACATCGTGACCTCGGAACTGGATTGCGGGCCGATGCTGGGTCAGGCGCGGGTGCAGGTGGTGCCGGGTGACACGCCCGAGGTGTTGGCGGAACGGGTGTTGGCGCGCGAACACGTGCTTTACCCGGCCGTATTGCGCCGGTTTGTTGTGGGCGAAACCGGATTTCTTGACCTGTAGCGCGCCTGCCGCGCGCTGGCTATTCCCGCGCAAATGGTGTAGGCGCAGTCCACCGGCGTGCACTCCGCCGCCTAAGACAAGAAAAACACAGATGAAAACCATCACTACGACGGACGCGCTGGCGGATTTTTGCCGCGACGCGGCCGCGCATGATTACGTGACCGTCGACACTGAATTCCTGCGCGAACGGACGTACTATTCCAAACTGTGCCTGGTGCAGTTGGCCATGCCGGGTAAGGATGACGAGAACGCGGTTCTGGTGGACCCTCTGGCCGATGGGCTGTCTTTGGACCCGCTCTATGAGCTCTTTCGTGACCCGTCGGTGGTGAAGGTCTTTCACGCCGCGCGTCAGGACATCGAGATTTTCTATGTCGACGCGCAGGTGTTTCCCGAGCCGCTCTTTGACACGCAGGTCGCGGCGATGGTCTGCGGATTTGGCGAGCAGGTCGGTTACGAGACATTGGTGCGCAAGATCGCGCGGCAGGGGCTGGACAAGACGTCCCGCTTTACCGACTGGTCGCGCCGCCCGCTGAGTGACGCACAGAAAACCTATGCGCTGGCGGATGTCACCCATCTGCGCCAGATCTACGAGTTTCTCGCGGCCAAACTGGAGCAGAGCAATCGCCAGCACTGGGTCAAAGAAGAGCTGAGCACGCTGCTGAACCCCGAAACCTATATCACGCGGCCCGAGACGGCCTGGCAGCGCGTCAAGACGCGCACAACCTCGCCCAAGTTTCTGGCCCTGGTGCAGCAATTGGCGGCGTTTCGAGAGCGCTTTGCGCAAGAGCGCAACATCCCCCGCAACCGGGTGTTCAAGGATGATGCGCTGGTTGAGATTGCCAGCAACAAGCCCAAGAGCGTCGAGGAATTGAACCGTTCGCGCCTGCTGTTGCGTGAGGCACGCAAGGGCGACATTGCCCAAGGTATATTGGCGGCGGTCGCCGCGGGCATCGCAATGCCACCCGATCAGATGCCCAAGCCCGAGCGTGGGCGCGAAAAGCTACAGGTAAACCCTGCGCTCGCTGACCTGTTGCGGGTGCTTTTGAAGGCAAAGACCGAGCAAGAGGGCGTGGCGGCCAAACTGATCGCCAGTGCTGCTGATCTTGACACGTTGGCTGCTGGCATCCGCGATGTGCCGGCGCTTAATGGGTGGCGGGCAGAGGTGTTTGGCGACGATGCGCTGCGCTTGTGCGACGGTGAGGTGGCACTCGCAGCCGATGGAGATCACATCAAAATTGTCGCGCTCGACGGCTAGCGCGCGCAATGCGCGCGGTTCGGTCAGCGGCGCTGCGAGGTTTGCGCGTTGCGTACGCCGAGGACGCGAATTGTGCGCACGTTTTCCAGCTGCCTGTCCGTCAGCCGCCGTGCGGCTGTGACCGTGCGGATCCGCTCGGGCCCGCCGCGGCGGGCGCGCACCGGCTGCACAACTTCCAGCCGGTAGGTCAGCACGCCTTCGACGGGCTCTTCGTCGTCATTGTCAGGTGTCAGGCGCACGTCATAGGCGCCTTGGAAGGCCGAGATGCCCGAGGCACGGATCATCGCGCCACCGGGCACACGTTCCACCACCAGACCGTTGACCTGGTCAATCGGCGTGCCCAGATATTCCGCCTCGCCGGGGCGGCGGAACAGACGGGCGCGCCGTTCGTTGCGCGTGGGGATCAGCGGATTGACCTCTTCGGCCGGTGTTTGCGCCACCGGTTCCGATTGCCCGCGGCCGAACCAGTTGAACGGGTTAACCCGGCTGTCGCGCACGGCGGCGCAGGCTGACAGGGTCAGGGCGGCAGACAGGAGGGTGACGGTGAGCACGCGCATGGAGGGCTTCAACGCTAGAAAGGTTTTCAGATGGCCGATACGTAGCCCAAGCGCGCGGCCTTGAAAAGCGCGGATGTTGCGGCTGGACCTCTGCTGCGACGGGGCCTAAGTGCTGGGAACAACGACAGGAGTAGCAGATGGCCAGTGCCGCGTTCGAAGAGATTGTTGAGGATTTCGAGTTTCTGGAGGATTGGGAAGATCGGTACCGCTTTGTGATCGAACAGGGCAAGGCGATGGACCCTTTGCCCGACGCGCTCAAGGTGCCTGCGACAAAGGTGGAGGGCTGCGCCAGCCAGGTCTGGTTGCATCCGCTGCGCGAGGACGGGCAGCTGCATTTTGACGGCGAAAGTGATGCGATGATCGTGAACGGGCTGATCGCTGTCTTGCGCAAGCTTTACAACGGGCTGACACCGGCGGAGGTGCTGGCGGTGGACGCGCGCGCGGAAATGGCGCGGCTGGGGCTGAACGATCATCTTTCGGCGCAGCGGTCCAACGGGCTGCGCGCGATGATTGAACGCATTCGTATGGTGGCGGCGGAGTAGGGGGCCAGCCCCCTCGGCCTGCGGCCTCACCCCCGCGGTTTATTTCGCAAAGTGAAGATATGCTATCGATCGGTCAGAGGCGCGCGAGTTCGGTTGCCAGATCGCCGTACCCGGTGAAGCGGCGTTCAAATGCAAGGCCCAATTGGTCGGCAGCGGCGCGCGCCTTGTCGGTCAGGGCCGGATCATCGGTTTGGGCCTGATAGACCAATTTCTCGTAATTGCCGAAATACATGTCGCGCAGTTCCGGGTGCCGGTCGAGGCCCATTGGCTTGATGATAAACGCGTCGAACTGTCGAACCAAAAAGTCAGTCAGGTAGAATGTGGTGATCTCATCGGCGCTTTGTGCGGCGAAGCGGTCGTTGCCTTCGAAAAAGCTGTAGCAGTGCGGGCCCGCAATCATCTCTACACCCAGCGCGTTGCAGGCGGACTGCAGCTGCCCGCCGGTGCCGCAGTCGGCATAGACGACAAAGATGCGGGCGTAGGTGTCGCGGTGCTTGGCGACGGCGTTTTGCACCTCTTCGGTGATTTTTTCGGGGTAGAGGTGCAATTTGGCGGGCAAACAGGTCAGCGTCATATGCGCCCAGCCATTGTGCGCCTTGAGCGCCAGTATCTCGCGTGCCAGCGCTCCGCAGGCGATGAGCAGGATGCGTTCGGTGCCGGTGGCATCGCACCCTGCACCGGTGTGTGTCTGTGCGTCAGGGTTTGTCATGTCGGAGAGATGGTGAACATGTCGATGTGGCTGCCCGCGCGGGTTGCGGTGAGACGGACGTAGAGGTGCAAAGCTTCTTTTGTGTGCGCGGCCGGATCGCCGTGCATCGCCGCGCCCGCGTGTGCTGGGCTGCGGCGAAACTGAGGCGCGCCGCTAGGCCATTGCGCCAGTTGGGGGCATTCACGCCTGGCTCATTGATCAACGTCTTTGGCGCTTGGTCAGGATGCACCGCATGCACAGCTTTCAGAAAGCCGATGCACCGCGATGGATTGGACGCGGCAAAGAGGTGGTGGCGCGGATCGGACGGACAGTCACCAAGCCCCTGCGGAATTGCCGTGCTGTCTAATATGTCGGTTCGCAGCGACACATCGCGATCTGCTTTGCCTGCGGAGCGGACCGATGAGGCTTTCATCGGTTCTGCCATATGGTGCGATCCAAGCGATAGGTGGCGTGCAGCACCGCCGGCTCGGTGATGTCCAAGGTCCGATCCTCAACCCGGATAGCTCCAAGTTTGGCCGTCCCCTTTTGCGAGCGCAGATTGTCGGGACCGATGTGGAACCACGCGCTGTCAAAATGCTGGAACAGATGATCCAGCATCAGCGCCTTGACCACGCCATTGGTGGCACCACCCCAGTGGGCGCGCACCAGAAAGGTAAAGCCGATGGCGGCACAGGGCGGCGTTTCATTGGTGATGTAGAAGGTCGATGTGCCGATGATCGTGCCCCGCGCATCAACAATCGCTAGGGCACCGCCATTGCTGAGCAAGCTGTCGAAATAGGGGTCAAAAACTGCGCGCTCGTGACGGGTGCGGGCCGGGTGCTGTTCCCAGATCAGCGGGTCGGATGCGGCCTGGTACAGCGCGTCCCGATCAGAAGGAACAAGCGGGCGCAGCGTCAGGCCGCGCCCGCGAAGCGTTGGCTGCGGATTAAAATCCGCAGGCCACATCAGCTTGCCAGTTGATTGTGCTTGCGAGCGACAAAGGCCTTGGCCGTCTCTACCGCGACGGCGGCGTCGCGGCAGTAGGCGTCGGCGCCGATGGCTTTGCCAAACTCTTCGTTCAGAGGGGCGCCACCGACCAGCACGATGTAGTCATCGCGGATCCCCTGTTCGACCATGGTGTCGATCACCACCTTCATGTAAGGCATCGTGGTCGTGAGCAGGGCAGACATTCCCAGAATGTCCGGGCCTTCTTTCTCGATCGCTTCGAGGTAGTTTTCGACCGGGTTGTTGATGCCCAGATCGACCACCTCGAAACCGGCGCCTTCCATCATCATGCTGACGAGGTTTTTGCCGATATCGTGAATGTCGCCTTTGACCGTGCCGATCACCATCTTGCCCACGCGCGGGGCGCCGGTTTCCGCTAAGAGCGGTTTGAGAATGGCCATGCCGGCCTTCATCGCCTTGGCCGCCAGCAGCACTTCGGGGACAAACAAGATGCCGTCGCGAAAGTCGTTGCCAACAATGGTCATGCCGCCCACCAGCGCTTTGGTCAGCACATCATAGGGCGTCCAGCCGCGTTCCAGCAGGATGTCGACGCCGTCCTCAATTTCCGTATCGAGACCGTCATAGAGGTCATCGAACATCTGCTGGACCAGCTCGTCATCATCCAGGTCTGCAAGGATGATCTCGTCTTCGTCTGACATGGGGCGTCCTTTATTTGCGCCAGCGCTCGGTGCCGGGCGGTTGCTCAACTATGGTGCAGATTGTCGCATTTGCACTGTTCGAATAACGACATCGACAGCGACAGGCGCGACGCGCGCGATCACAATATCCTGCTGATCGACATATTCTTTCTCGCATATGTTCGCATTTTGTTCTACACTCGGGCGATGCAGCGAGATGTGACAGAGGGGCGTGCCAAGGCGCGCGGTGCGATCAGCAACACGGCCGGCCGGTTTGAGCCGCATGTGCGCCGCGCGGTCGATGACGGTTGGGCCCGTGACGACGCCTTGCCACCCCTGCGAACGGAGGTGCGCTGCGAACGGCCGCGTACGGCGATTACCTATAACCGGTCGCCGGATCTGCCCTTTGACCGGTCGATCAATCCGTATCGCGGTTGCGAACATGGCTGTGTCTATTGCTTTGCGCGGCCAAGCCACGCCTATCTGGGGTTGTCGCCCGGTCTTGATTTTGAAACGCGGCTGATCATGCGCCCGGGCATCGATCAGGTCTTGCGCGCCGAATTGGGGCGCAAGGGGTACCGGGTGGCGCCGATTGCCATGGGCACCAACACCGATCCGTACCAGCCGATTGAGCGAGAGCATGAGATTACGCGCGCGTGCCTGAATGTGCTGGCCGACTGCGCCCATCCGCTGGCAATTGTGACCAAAGGCGCGCTGATCGAACGCGACATCGACATCCTGAGCGATCTGGCGCTGCGCGGATTGGTGCGCGTGGGGATTTCGGTGACCACGCTGGACGCTGATCTCTGTCGCAAAATGGAACCGCGTGCGCCCGCGCCGCGGCGGCGCTTGCAGATGATCGAACGATTGAGCGCGGCGGGCATCCCGGTACGCGTGATGGCATCGCCGATGGTGCCTGGTCTCACCGACCCCGAGCTTGAGGCGATCCTGGCGGCGGGCAAAGCTGCGGGCGCGCGGGCGGCCAGTTGGATCATGTTGCGGCTGCCGCGCGAAGTGTCCGCGCTGTGGCAAGAATGGCTGGCCGAACACTATCCCGACCGGGCCGCACGGGTGATGTCCAAGCTGCGCGAGATGCACGGTGGGCGCGATTACGATGCCCGTTGGGGGCATCGGATGCGAGGGAGCGGTGTATATGCTGATATGGTGGCACATCGGTTCGAATTGGCGGTTAAGCGGTTGCGGTTGAAGACGCGGTTGCAACCGATGCGGTGCGACCTCTTTGAGCCGCCGGTTGCGCCCAAGACCCCTGCCGCGCAGCTGGATCTGTTTTCGTAAATCGCTCAGGCGGCGGAGCGGCGCCGACTGCGCCGGCGCGCTGGGGCAGGGCTGTCGCCGGTGCCGTCGCTGGCGGAACTGAACGGACCAAGCGCGTCAACGATTGTTTCCAGCGTGGGCGCCGGCCCTTTCTCGGATCCATCAATGGCGGCGCGCATGTGGCGCAGATGCGCGGGCGTGGTGCCACAGCAGCCGCCGATGATGCGTGCGCCACAGTTGCGTGCCAATTGCGCGTATTGGCCCATCAGTTCGGGCGTCCCATCGTAGTGGATGTGGCCGTCATGGAACTTTGGGATGCCGGCATTGCCCTTGGCGATGATCGGCAGTGGCGTGTTTGTCGCCGAAAAGCCCAACACGGTGCGCAAGAGGTCGGACGCCCCGGTGCCACAATTGGCGCCAAAGGCAACTGGCGCGAAATCAAGTGTGCCGATCATGTCGACCATCGCCGTACTGGTCACGCCCATCATTGTCCGCCCGGCGGTATCAAAACTCATGGTGCCGACCCAGGGCAGATCGGCGCGCGCAAACCCTTCGGCGGCGGCGCGGAATTCTTCGGGCGCTGAAATTGTTTCCAGCCAGCCAATGTCGGCGCCGCCTTCTTTGAGACCGGCGGCCGTTTCGTGAAACATCTCGACCGCGCGGGCATGGCTGAGCGTGCCAATCGGTTCCATGATCTCACCCGTTGGTCCAACAGAGCCGGCGACCAGCACCTTTCGGTCGGCCTTGTCCGCCACTTCACGTCCTATTTCCGCCGCGATCCGGCTGAGTTCATGGGCGCGGTGGCCGGCATCGTGCAGCGCCAGGCGCGAGGCGTTGGCCCCAAAAGAGTTGGTCAAAAACAGGTCGCTGCCTGCATCAACGGCGCCGCTGTACAGCGCGGTGATCTTTTCAGGCGCCTCTTCGTTCCACAGCTCGGGTGCGTCACCGGAACTTAGCCCCATGGCAAAGAGGTTGGTTCCCGTGGCGCCATCCGCCAATAGCGTGCCGCGTTCGGCCAGAAGCGTGCTTACAGGATCAGACATACGCGATCTCATCAGGTTTGTTTGGATCGGTGTGTCATGCCGCACGTTGTGAGGCTACTTCATAATTCTCATCTACAACATGAGGCACGTTTGGTTTTCTTGCGGCAAGCGGCTGCGGTCGGTGGATCGCGCGGATGAGATCGGCGATACCAATCACAAGCGACAGGATCGACGGTGCCGCAATGTAGCGTGGCTGCCAGACGGGGCCGAAATTCGACTTGAATTGGCGCAGGCCCGGACCGCCTGCGCGCGTGACCATCTGAACCGCGGCCCAGCGCCAAAACGCAGACGCGGGATTGGGGCAGGCGGGTGTGGCGGCAAGACAAAATTGCGTGGCGCCCGCGCTGCGCGCCGCCTCAATCGCCTTGTGCACAAGCGCGTGCATTGTCCCGTCGGGAACGTCGTCCTCATGGCGCATCAGATCGAGACACCATTCACGCGCAGTAACATGCGCGGTGACAAACGCGATGCAACGATCCCCATGCCACGCGGTGCCGACCCATTGATCCACCAGGTATTCGGGGCAGTAGCGCCCCATCGTGCCGCCGCGCGCGCGGCCATGCGTGGCTTGCCAATGCGCATCGACGCGCGCCATTTGTTCGTGGTGCAGGGGCACATCGCTCATCAGGCGTATATCCGCCTTCTTAGCGGCCCGCAGCTTGCGTCGCAGGGTGCGGCGTGCGGGCGTGTCCAGCGTGTAGCTATCCAATGAGATGGTCGCGTCGTCGGCCACGTGGATCACCTGCCATCCGGCGCGGCGGGCAGCCAGGGCAAGCGGCGCACTGATCTTGTACGCCAGGGGCAGCTTGCCGCGCGTACCTGCGGTGTGTTGCAACGTGGCGAGTGCGCGTCGCGGCGTGCCGCGCACCGGATCAGCCAATAGCGTCAGCGTTTGGCCCGTGGACCAGAGGGCAAGGCGCGCCCGCGCAAAATCCAGCACGGCGCC
The DNA here is from genome assembly GCA_039026855.1 of Pseudomonadota bacterium. GTDB lineage: Bacteria > Pseudomonadota > Alphaproteobacteria > Rhodobacterales > Rhodobacteraceae > Tateyamaria. The sequence continues at coordinate 19,039 of JBCCLL010000025.1, forward strand.
GCCGTTTTGACGTACCACGCCGACCTCGCTGCGCGGCGCCTCGGGCCATGCGGAGATTGGTCGGCCTTTGGGCAAGCGGGTCGCGTCAAACGGGCGCAGCAAAGCCAGTGCGGCAGCAATCGCGGGCAGCGCGTAGTAGGCGATCCGGTATGCCAGGATCGCCGTGATTATCGTCTCGACCGGGACATAGCCCAGGGCGCTGAGCAGGACCAACTCGAACGGACCAAGACCGCCGGGCGTGTTCGAGATCAACGCCGCGCCCATTGCCATCAGGAAGATCGGGAAAAAATTGGCGAAGGGGATCGTGTCAAAGGGCAACATGACATAGAGGACACCGGCCGCAGCGACCGTATCAATGAGCGCCCAACCCAGAATACCGCAGCAGAGGCGTAGGCTGGGCAGGTGCAGCGTCATTCGACCCAGGTGAATGCTCGGCCAGCGGAAAAAAACGCCCAAGAGCATTGTCGTAGCGCCGCAACCCAAGGCGCCCAGCCACGTGAGCCACCTATTGGTGGGCAACAGCAGTGCAACCGCGGAAAACACCACCAGCCACGCCAGCACAAACGAGACCGATACAAAGGCCGACAGCTTGAGCGCCCCGGTCATCCCCAGCGCAGGCATCATGCGCCAGCGTGCCAGAGCGCCGGTAAACATGCCAAACCCCAGGGTTTGACCCACGGCTATACCCACGCTGCCGGTGATGCGCGCGGCGCGGTCGGGCAAGTTGGTCCCCAAATAGCGATGCGCAAGGATGTCGTAGCTGCCAACCGCATAAAAGCTGATCGTGGTCAAAACCATGGCCACTGCCCATTGCCAGGGCGCGATTGCAGCGACGTGCTCTGGCAGCTTGGCGATCGCCTCGGGCGTCACCCGCAGCGACAGAGCATAGGCGCAGCCCGCGAGGATACACAGCGGTGCCAGCAGCCGGACAAACCGACCCGCTGTCTGAAGAAACGACACATTGCGATGCGACACCTGACACCCCGAACCAATCTACCCCTCGCAATCGCTAAGAGCGTGATGGTGAGCCCGGAGTTAAGCTTTGCATTGTAAAAGTTAAAAAGCGCGCGGTTCACCCTGCGCGCTTTGCCAGTGGCGCGTGGCGGTGTCAGTCAACCTCGGTAATGATCTGCGCCTTGGCCTCGCTCAGGAGCGCGGCCATTTTGGCGCGGATCGTCGCCTCATCCGCTTTGTCGCCCAGATCGGAGGAGACTTTGCGGTACACGTCTTCGTCCCCGGCCTCTTCGAAATCCGCTTTGACAACTTCTTTGGCATACTCAGCCGCGGCCTCACCGGATTTGCCCATCAATTCGGCCGCCCAAAGTCCCAAAAGCTTGTTGCGTCGCGCTTCGGCTTTGAACTGCATTTCTGCATCGTGGGCAAATTTGCTTTCAAATGCGTTCTCGCGATCTTCAAAGGAATTCATGTGCCTGCTCCTTGCGTGGTCTTGCCGCTGATCAAGATATGCGAATGCCGCCGCGATGGTGCAAGCCCTTAATGCCGGTGGCGCATCTGCTTTGCTTGCGACAACACTATGGGTCGCGTAAGAGGTGCCGCACGCGGCGCAGACTCATCTGCTTGCGCGCAACGGCAAAAGGACGCCCATGGCCCGACGCAAAAAAATCTATGAAGGCAAGGCAAAGATCCTCTACGAAGGCCCCGAGCCGGGCACCATCGTGCAGTATTTCAAAGACGACACCACCGCCTTTAACGCGCAGAAAAAGGAGGTGATCGAGGGCAAAGGCGTGCTGAACAACCGCATGAGCGAGTTTTTCATGTCCGGGCTGACGCAGATCGGCGTTCCCACGCATTTCCTCAAGCGGCTGAACATGCGCGAGCAGTTGGTGCGCGCCTGCGAGATCATTCCGCTGGAGATCATCGTGCGCAATTACGCCGCTGGGAGCATGTCCAAGCGGTTGGGCATCGAAGAAGGCACGCAATTGCCGCGACCTATCGTCGAATATTGCTACAAGAACGACGATCTGGACGACCCGCTGGTGACCGAAGAGCACATCGCTGCCTTTGGCTGGGCCAGCCAGCAGGACATGGATGACATTGTCAGCCTGGCCTTGCGGGTGAACGATTTTCTCAGCGGTATGATGTTGGCGGTGGGTATCCGGCTAGTGGATTTCAAGATCGAGGTTGGCCGGGTCTATGACGGCGATTTCATGCGGCTGGTGGTGGCTGATGAGATCAGCCCCGACAGTTGTCGGCTGTGGGATATCGAGACCGGCCAAAAGCTGGACAAGGATGTGTTCCGTCGTGATCTGGGCAATCTGGCAGATGCCTATACCGAGGTGGCCACGCGGTTGGGCGTTTTGCCCAGAAACGCAACACCGATGACCAAGCCGACGCTCATCAACTGATGTCATATCCGCCGCTGGCGCGACTAACGCTGTACATGCGGAAAATGCACGAGATCGTGGCGTTTTACGCGCTGCATTTCGGGTACACCGCCTGGGGTGATCCTGCCGACCGGATTGTTGAGCTACGGCCACCAGGGCCAGGGGCAATCCTGCACTTGCACCCCATGGCCAAGGGCCAAAAGGCAGGGCAGGTGTTGGTCAAACTGGGCTTTGAGGTGGACGATGTACCTACATTTATCGCGCAGGCGGCAACACGCGGTCTGCGATTTGGCAAACCATTTCGCGGCGATGGATATCTTTTCGCAAATGCCAAGGATCCAGCCGGAAATTCCATATCTGTGACCAGCCGCGGCGCTGCACAGTTGGACTTGCGCCCCTGGACCTCTGATCCGACTTGAGAAGCGGCGGGCTTTGCGGTAGCGCGAAGCAAGAGCAAGGAGAGCGCGATGAAAGCCACGGTGCACGTCATGTTAAAGAACGGGGTTCTTGATCCGCAAGGCGAAGCGGTGCGGCACGCGCTGGGGGCTTCGGGGTTTGACGGCGTGCACGGTGTGCGTCAGGGCAAGGTGATCGAATTGGACCTCGCCGATGGCACCACAGAGGCGCAAGTGACCGAAATGTGCGAAAAGTTGCTCGCAAACACCGTGATAGAAAGCTACCGGATCAGCATGAGCTGATGCGGGCTGCGCTGCTCACTCGCGACCATGCTCCTGTGGCGACCGGGTCCGTCCCTGATTTGCACTGCTTGGCGGATTGCGTGGCGCCAGATGCGCGGGCATGCGGCTTTTGTCGGTCCGACTGGCACGCCTGGACCTGTGCTGATCTCGAAGTGGCGTTGCCTGACATTTCGATGCAGGCGGTCTGCGGTGCGCAAGCGGTGCTGTCTTCGTGCCAGCCTGGCTCTTTTGCCAGGGCAATTGTCGGTCTCAGCGCCAATATTATGCCCGTGGTCACGGGCAGTTGTGCGTATGTGGTGATCGAGGCGCCGCCGGAACTGCCGTCGGACGCTGTTTATCCGGGCCAGCAGGCCATGGACAGCACAAGGGGCGGGACGCGCCGTCGCTATCCCGCGCGGCATTATTTTCATTGCGTAACGCTGGATGAGCCAAACGCCGAACGTGCGCCCTTTGACGGTCTGGCCCCGCCCGGGGTCGCCGGGATCACTGATTTTGCTGCCTGAAGGAGGCCCAACCATGAAAGCTGCTGTCATCGTCTTTCCGGGATCGAATTGCGATCGCGACCTTGCCGTGGCGCTAAAGGCCGCGGGTGCCGAGGTCGAGATGGTTTGGCACAAAGAGACCGCTTTGCCCGAGGGGGTCGACGTCGTGGGTGTGCCGGGCGGCTTTTCTTTTGGTGATTACCTGCGCTGCGGCGCCATTGCGGCCAACGCACCCATTGTTGGCGCGCTGCGCGACCATGCAGAGCGCGGCGGCTATGTCATGGGCATATGCAACGGGTTTCAAGTCCTCACAGAAACCGGCCTGCTGCCCGGGGCGCTGCTGCGCAATGCGGGGCTGAAATACATCTGCAAAACGGTGGGTTTGCGCGTTGAAACCTCGCAAAGCGCATTCACCGAGGGCTACAACGCTGGCGACATCGTGGACATTCCCATCGCCCACCACGACGGCAACTACTTTGCCGACGCCGCAACGCTTGATGCGCTCGAAGCCGAGGACCGCGTTGCGTTTCGTTACACCGACAATCCAAACGGTTCGCAGCGTGACATCGCGGGCATTCTGTCCGACAACCGCCGCGTGCTTGGCATGATGCCACATCCGGAACGAGCGGCGGATAACGGCCACGGTGGCACCGATGGGCAAGCGCTATTTCGCGCATTGCTGGGTGTGTTGACCTCTGCCTGACTTGATGCGCGCGGTCTTGGCCGGGTAAGCTGCGTGCATGAGCAGCAGCACACATGCGCGCGCAACGACAATGAGCTGGCGAGCCCGCCTAGCGCTGGGGCTGTTGTTGGCGGTGGCTGTGGTCACGGTGTTTTTCACCAACCAGCTGTTGACCAACCGGTTCACCGAGACCACGCGAAACAGCGCCGAACTGCGCCAGGCGCTGAACTCGGGCAGCCTGCTGGCCGAGGTGCGCCAGAATGCAATTGTGCCGCAACTGCTGGCGCGTGATCCGGCCTTGATCGGTGCCTTGAACGCGCGCGACTATGCGCTGTCGACGCAACGCCTGCTGTCCTTTATCGAAGAGATCGATGCCGCGGGCTTGATGCTGTTGGACGAAGACGGGCGGGTTGTCGCCTCGACCGACCGCAACAGGATCGGCGCGCGGCAGAACGGAACGCGCTTTTTCCTTGATGCGCTGCGGTCCACCGAAACCGTGTTTACAGTGGCCGAACGCGAAAGCGGCGGGTTTTCTTTCACCTATTCGCGGCGCATCACCGCCGGCACCGATATTGTCGGTGTCATCGCAGTCGAGGTGGACCTGCAAAAATTCGAACGTGCCTGGACCGGGATTTCCGCGGCGACCATCGTGACCGACAGCACCGGTCGGATCATTTTGACCACTGCACCGCGCTGGCGTGGTTTGACCGAGGAGGAGGCGCTGGCCGCCGAACCCCCGCAGACCGCCATCGAACGCGCCGTACGCGCGACCACCGAATGGAATGCCGTGTCCCCCGATGCGGTGGTGCAAGGCGAGGCAGTGATGCGCCACGAACGGCGCATCCCGTTTTATGGCTGGCGCATGGTCTCGTTCACCACCTATGACCCGGTGCGGGAACGGGTGAATGGCGTTCTGGCGCTTGAGATTATGGCATGCGCGCTGCTGTTGGCGATGGCGTTTTACGTGCTCAGCCGGCGGTCTGCCTCGCGGCTCGCGCTGTCGACGCAGGAAAAGGCCGAACTGCGCCAGTTAAACGTGCAATTGCAGCGCGAGATTGCCGAACGCAAGCGCGTGCAAGAAGACCTTGCCGTGGCCGAGCAAAGTCTGGAACAAAGCTCAAAGCTGGCCGCACTGGGCGAAATGTCGGCCGCCGTCAGCCACGAGCTGAACCAGCCCCTTGCCGCGATGAAAACCTACCTTGCAGGTGCGCGCCTGCTCTTGCGCCGCGGCAGGCAGGAAGAGGCGGTGGTCAGCTTTGGCCGGATCGACGATCTGATTGAGCGCATGGGTGCAATCACCCGGCAACTGAAATCCTATGCGCGTAAGGGCCAAGACGCGCTGACCCCGGTGAATATGGGCGACGCCTTGGTGTCTTCTCTGGCGATGATGGAGCCGCAATTGCGCCAGCGCAAAGTGCTGATCAACCGCGTTGTGCCGCCCGAGCCGATGATGGTTCTGGGCGACCGGTTGCGCATCGAACAGGTGATGGTGAACTTGCTGCGCAACGCCATCGATGCGACCAAAGTTGCCACGAACCCGCAAATTGACGTGATTTTATCGGCCGGAGAGACGGTAACGCTGACCGTACGTGATAACGGACCGGGCATTGAGGATCTCGATAGCCTGTTTGAGCCGTTTTATACCACCAAACAGCCCGGAGATGGTGTAGGCTTGGGCTTGGCAATCTCTTCGGGGATTGTGACGGATTTGGGTGGGCGGCTGACCGCGCGCAACGGCCAATCTGGCGGCGCGGTATTCGAGATGCAGTTGCCCACATTGGACGAACAGCGCGCGGCGCGCGACAAAAACGGCATCGCCGCTGCGGAATAAAGGGACCACATAATGACCCAAGCCATGAAAATCGCCATCGTTGACGATGAAAAGGACATGCGCTCATCCATCAGCCAATGGTTGGCGCTGTCGGGCTACGACACCGAGACATTTGCCAGCGCCGAAGACGCGCTCAAGGTGTTGGGGCCAGAATATCCCGGCATTGTCATTTCGGACATCAAGATGCCAGGCATGGATGGGATGCAATTTCTCAAGAAACTGATGGGCAATGACAGCGCGCTGCCGGTGATCATGATCACCGGTCACGGCGACGTGCCCATGGCGGTTGAGGCGATGCGCGTGGGTGCGTTTGATTTCCTGGAAAAGCCGTTTAACCCCGAACGCATGAGCGAGTTGGCCAAAAAGGCCACTGGTGCGCGGCGTTTGACCATGGACAACCGCGCACTGCGCCGCGAGCTGTCAGATGGCGGCCAGTTGATGAAAAAGCTGATCGGCGCCAGCCCGGTGATGGAGCGGCTGCGCGAGGACATCCTTGATCTGGGCCAGGCCGATGGTCACGTGTTGATCGACGGGGAAACCGGCACAGGAAAGACACTGGTGGCGCACGCCTTGCACGCGGTGGGCAGTCGCGCAGGCAAGAAATTCGTGCTGATCCCCTGTTCAGCGTGGGAGGAAGAGGCGCTGGCCAAGCGTCTATTTGGCCCCATGCTGCCCGAAGATGATCAATTGCCCGCCATCGAAGAGGCGCGCGGCGGCACGCTTGTGCTTGAGGACATCGAAGCGCTGAGTGAAAGCCTGCAGGCGCGGCTCTTGTCCGTCATCAACGAACAGGGCGCACCGGCAGAGACGCGCATTGTCGCCATCTGCAACATGCAAGAGGCTGGGCGCACCAGCGAAGATGCGCTGCGGCCGGACCTGTTCTACCGTCTTGCCGCGCTCAAGATCACCGTGCCGCCGCTGCGCCAGCGGGGCGAAGACATCCTGATGCTGTTTACCCAGCTGTCTGACATCTTTGCCGATGAATACGGCTGCGACGCGCCCAAGGTCAGCGCACAGGAGGCGGCACAACTGTTGCAAGCGCCCTGGCCGGGCAATGTGCGCCAGTTGATCAACATCGCCGAACGCGCGGTGCTGCAGTCGCGCCGCGGCACAGGCTCCATCGCGTCGCTGCTGATGAACGACCACGAAGAGATGCAGCCCGTGGTCACCACCGAAGGCAAACCGCTCAAGGAGTATGTCGAGGCGTTTGAACGCATGCTCATCGACAACACAATGCGGCGGCACAAGGGGTCAATCTCAAGCGTGATGGACGAACTATGCTTGCCGCGCCGGACGCTCAACGAAAAGATGGCCAAATACGGGCTGCAGCGCTCCGACTATCTGTAGGACAGCGCTACGCGCCCGGCTGCGGCGGCAGTTTGACCAGCGCTTGGGCGGATTGCAGGTCGTTGGTGTAGCAGATGTACCGCGTCCCATCGCCCGCTGTGATTGCATATTGGTTGACCTCGACCACCGGCAGCGTCGTGTTTGCGGTTGCACCTGTTACCCCGGTTTCCCGGTTCACTGCGCGGATGCATGATTTGTTTCCTCGGGCTTCTGATCTGGCATCAGGATCGTTGGATGTCTCCAAATCTTCGCAGGCCGCCAGCGCAACCAGTGACAGCATCAAAGCAACCAGGGAGATGTGGCGCACGGGATAGATCCTTTGGCGTTCAGGTGGCGAAGGCATGGAATACGCCGCCGCAGGGCGCTGTCAAGCGTCCCCCTGTAACCCATCGTAGCAAAAGATGATCCGCCGGCTCTTTTGCCCGGTGCGGCGCTGTGGCATCGCAAGGCTGCACGATTTGGGGGACAAATTGCCAAGACCACACGCCTACCTTTTTGATATGGACGGTCTGTTGCTGGACACCGAACGGCTTTTCCTCGAAACCGGGCTGCCGCTCTTGCAAGAGATTGGGATGTCCGCGGCGCAAGCGCGCGCGTTTTTCTGTTCCCTGGTCGGTACATCAAGCGTTGAAACCAGCGCGCGTTTGCGCGAGGTGGCCGGGCCGCGCGCCGCCGCGTTAGAGGCCGCGTGGCGCACCGCAACCGGCGCGCGGATTGAACGCGACGGCATCGCGTTGCGACCCACCGTCGGCGAAACACTATCCGCGCTGTCTGGGCAGGGTGCGCGCATGGCCGTGGTCACATCCACGCATGAGGCCGCTTCCCGGCACCATCTGCAGCGGGCAGGCCTCGCAGATCATTTCGAATTGGTGGTGGCGGGCGACGCGGGTGTGGCAAACAAGCCCGATCCCGCGCCATATCTGCACGCCGCGCAGTCGCTTGGCGTCGATCCTGCGGACTGCGCGGCCTTCGAAGACAGCGATCCCGGCATCGCTTCGGCGGTGCGGCCCGGGTGCATGGCTTTTCAGATCCCCGACCTGCGGCCCGCAGGCCTATCGCCGCCAGCGCTGGGTCAGCGGATCGCCACAACGCTCGCCGAGGCTGTCGCGCTGCTGCATGCTTAGGCCAGTGCGATGGCGGCCACCAAAACCGGGGCGATTGAAATTGATCATTGTCTTCGCGCAGGCTAAACCACTATGTACAAGAATGGCGGTGCGCCTCGAACCACGCCCGCCAAGAGTTTCGCTGTCCTGCGCGCGTGGTGCGCAACGTTCCACCGCATGACAGACCGATTGGGCCCGGGCAACCGGGCCACGAGACGCTGACGCAGGGGTGTGCCCCGCGCGGCATATAATGGATGCGCCACCTCTCCGGTGCGCGTATCGGAGAAGAACCGCGATGACGCGCGCGAGGACAATGAAGACCCGGGCAGGAGGCCGCAATGGCCTCCGATTGGCCTTGGGCCGCCGTCCGCGCCGGTCACAGATCGCTCAAACAGGTCACGCACGCCGCAATCTTGCCCCGCCGGGGCGGTCCTTGCGGCGCGCGTGCAATGGACTTTCATGCCAAAGAAAATGCTTATCGACGCCACCCACGCGGAGGAGACCCGCGTTGTCGTGGTGGACGGAAACAAGGTCGAGGAATTTGACTTTGAATCGGAAAATAAACGCCAACTTGCCGGCAACATCTATCTCGCCAAGGTAACGCGCGTCGAACCGTCTCTACAGGCGGCCTTTGTTGACTACGGCGGCAATCGCCACGGTTTCCTCGCCTTTTCGGAAATTCACCCGGATTACTATCAGATCCCCGTCGCCGACCGCGAGGCGCTTATGGAAGAAGAGCGCGCTTATGCCGAGGCGTTGAAGGCGCGCGACGAAGAAGACGAAAAGCCCAAGCCGAAACGACGCCGGTCACGGTCCAAAGCGGCCAAAACCGACAGCGATGACGCCACTGCGACCAAAAACATCGAGGGGATGGAAACCATCGACCTCGACGACGAGGTTGAAGTGCCCGATGGCGAGGCGTCCTCACCGATGGAGACGGTCGCAGAGACACCCGTGGACACGCCCGCAGCAGATGATGCCGATGAGGCGCAGGCCGAAGAGGCCACCGACCAGGCTGACGACGCAGAGGATGCGTCCAACACGCCCGAGGCCGAATATGACGCAGCCCCCGGTGATGATGATGACGCGGCGGCGGAAACGGCAACGCAATCCAGTGCCGCGGCCAAAGATGACAGCATCGAAGCGGTTGCCGATGATGACGATCACGACGACATTCGCCCACCGCGCAAACCGCGCCCGCGGCGCTACAAGATCCAAGAGGTCATAAAAGTCCGCCAGATCCTGCTGGTCCAGGTCGTCAAGGAAGAACGCGGCAACAAAGGGGCCGCGCTGACCACGTATCTGTCGCTCGCCGGTCGTTACTGCGTGCTGATGCCCAACACCGCACGCGGCGGCGGCATCAGCCGCAAAATCACCAATGCCGCTGACCGCAAAAAGCTCAAAGAGATCGCAAATGAGATCGAAGTGCCGCAAGGCGCGGGTTTGATCGTACGCACCGCGGGCGCCAAACGGACCAAAGCCGAGATCAAGCGCGACTATGAATATCTGCAGCGCCTCTGGGAACAGATCCGCGAGTTGACGCTGAAATCCATTGCGCCCGCCAAGATCTATGAAGAGGGCGATTTGGTCAAACGCTCGATCCGCGACCTTTACAATCGCGAGATTGACGAAGTGATGGTCGAGGGCGAGCGCGGTTACCGCATCGCCAAGGACTTCATGAAGATGATCATGCCGTCCCACGCCAAAAACGTGAAGCGCTATGAAGACAGCCTGCCGCTTTTTGCGCGCTTTCAGGTCGAAAGCTACCTCGCGGGCATGTTCAACCCGACGGTGCAGTTGAAATCCGGCGGCTACATCGTGATCGGCGTGACCGAGGCTTTGGTGGCCATCGATGTAAACTCCGGCCGCGCGACCAAAGAAGGCTCGATCGAGGAAACCGCGCTCAAGACCAATCTGGAGGCAGCAGACGAAGTGGCGCGCCAGTTGCGGCTGCGTGACCTTGCGGGCCTCATCGTGATCGACTTCATCGACATGGACGAGCGCAAGAACAACACTGCCGTCGAAAAACGCATGAAGGATCGGCTCAAAACCGACCGCGCGCGCATTCAGGTGGGCCGCATCTCAGGCTTTGGCCTAATGGAGATGAGCCGCCAACGCCTGCGCCCTGGCATGATCGAGGCTACAACGCAGCCCTGCCCACACTGTCATGGCACAGGACTGATCCGCTCCGATGACAGCATGGCCCTGTCGATCCTGCGCCAGATCGAAGAGGAAGGCACACGCGGCCGCTCGCGCGAGGTGTTGATCAAGGCACCTGTGGGCATCGCCAATTTCCTGATGAACCAGAAACGCGAGCATATCGCGCAGATCGAGGGTCGGTACGGTCTGAGTGTGCGGATCGAGGGGGACCCGAGCCTGGTCAGCCCCGATTTCACGCTGGAAAAGTTCAAGACAGCGACACGCAACGTCACCGCGGTAGAGGCGCCCGTTGTCTCTGTGGACACGTCGATCATGGATCAGGTGGACGAAGCGGACGAAAGCGACGCAGAGACCCAATCCGCGGACACCGGGAATGACCACGGGCAAAACAACGACGATGGCGAAGCGCGGCCCAAACGTCGCCGCCGGCGGCGTCGGCGCGGTCGGGGTCGTTCCGGTCAGGACGCCGAGGCGCAGGAGAACGCGCGCGACACTGCGGCAGAACCGCAGGAAGCGGCCGAAGACGCCGTTGAAACGGATGGTGCGCCAGCGACTGACGCTGAGCCGGAAGAAAAGCCGAAACGCAAACGTCGCAGCCGCTCCAAGCCAAGCGCCGAAGACGCCGCTCCTGCCCAAGAGCCAGCCGAAGATACGCAACCTGAAGACGCAGCGACAGCGACAGAACCGGCCGAAGAAAAGCCCAAGCCCAAGCGCACCCGCCGCAGCCGGTCCAAGCCCAAAGAGACCGCGGACGAGGCTCTGACTGCCGAGGCTGCCGCAACCGGCACGCCCGTTGACACACATGCGGCACCAGATACTGCTGCCGAAGAGGCCAAGGCCGATGAGGCAGCACCTGTGCCCGCCGCCTCAACCGTCGCCAGCGATGCAACCGCGCAGGAGACAGCCGTTGCCGAAGCGGTGATCGCCGAACCGGCGCAGGCCGAACCTGAGCCCGTGGCCGCCGATGCAGCACCCGAAGAGCCGGCCAAGTCAAAGCGCCGCGGGTGGTGGTCGCGCGGATAAAAGCGTCAGCCCTTGCGGATCACATAGGTCTGCACGGGCCCATCCAGGTCGCGCCTGACCAATTCGTGCCCGGCCTCGACGCAAAAATGCGGGATGTCGACAATTGCGGCTGGATCATCAGCCGCCACAGTCAGTTCAGCACCACTGGCCAGGCCCGCAAGCCGCTTGCGGGCCTTGAGCACGGGCAGGGGGCACAAAAGGCCCGTCGCATCGAGATGGTTTGCATCATTCATGGCGCACCATGTAGGCGCAGTGTTTCAATCTGTCCACGCAGATGTGACGCATGGCCTCGTGACCTGTGGCGCAGTTGCGGTTAGGTCAGAGGGATGTTCGGAATCGACATTTTTGACGCGAGCCTGGTGCCCGCAATGAGCATTGCGCTGCTGGCTGGCATTATCAGCTTTCTCAGCCCCTGTGTGCTGCCCATCGTACCACCTTATCTGGCCTACATGTCCGGCATGAGCATGGGCGAAATCTCAGACCCGCGGGCAGGGCGCCGCCGCGCCACCTTTGCTGCGCTGTTCTTTGTGCTTGGGTTGTCGACCGTCTTTGTGCTGTTGGGGTTTGCCGCGTCAGCCTTTGGCGCATTTTTCCTGCAAAACCAGATCCTCTTTGCGCAAATTGCCGGGATCGTGATCATTGTCTTTGGATTGCATTTCCTCGGCGTCTACCGGATCGGGTTTCTGGACCGTGAGGCGCGTTTGGATGCCGGTGACCGCGGTGGCTCCTCTTTTGGCGCATACATCCTGGGGCTTGCCTTTGCCTTTGGCTGGACCCCGTGCATCGGTCCGCAGCTTGGCGCAATCCTCAGCCTTGCGGCCAGCGAAGCATCGGTGACCCGCGGCACGGTGCTGCTGGGCATTTACGCCGCGGGGCTGGGCATTCCCTTTCTGCTGGCTGCAATGTTTATGAGCCGCGCCATGGGTTTGATGAACCGGATCAAGCGTCACATGGGGCTGATCGAAAAATCGATGGGTGGACTGTTGGTTTTTGTCGGCCTTGCCATGGTGCTGGGCTGGTTCACCGCGTTCTCTTTCTGGCTGCTCGAACAGTTCCCGGTGCTCGCCACCGTAGGCTAGCGCGCCTTACTTTGGCCGAAGAACTGCGCTAGCCTTTGGCAAAATGAGCAGTCCTGAACTACATAAAGTCACGTCTCGCCGGGTCTTCTATGTCCCGGGTTACGACCCGATCCCGCCCCGGCGGTATCGCGAGGTGTATCGCAAGGAAAGCGCCGAACAGGCGCGGATTTCCGGCTATGAGATTGCCATTTGCGCACGCACCGGCGGGTCCGCATTTGGCTGGGACGTTGACGCGCGGATCGACGATGTAACGGTGTCGTCGCAGATCACCGTTCTGGCTTGGTCCGATATCGTGCAGGGGTCGATGACCTCATCGATCCTGGGCACATACCTGCAGCTGTTGCGCACTGCGTGGATCTATATCGGCTCGGGCGCGTTGCGGCGCTTGATGCGGCTGCGCAAAGGGCCAGTCATTGCCGCGCTTTACCCCGTCGCGGTGCTGCTGGCACAGTTATTGGCGGCTCTGCTGGCATCTTTTGCCCTTTGGTGGGCTCTGGCCGCGCTGATGCCGGGCATCGGCAACCTGATCGGCGCGGCGCTTGGCGCGGCCAGCTTCATACTGGTCCTGCGATGGTTCAAATCTAAAGACGGCAAAGTCTTTGCCTACTATCTCATGCATGACTTTTCCTATTCCGCCGCATTGCACGGCGCGTATTCTGACGCGCTTGAGGGGCGGATGTCAGAGTTTGGCGAGATGATCGCCGACGCGCTGGCAAGCGATGTCGACGAGGTACTGGTGGTGGGCCACAGTTCGGGCGCGCATCTGGCCGTATCGATCCTCGCGGATCTGATCCGCGCGCGGCGGGTGCCGCCGGATGGTCCCGCGCTGGGACTGCTGTCTTTGGGGCAAGTGGTCCCGATGGTCGCCTTTCTGCCTGAAGCGCACCGATTGCGCGCCGATCTGCGATTTTTGTCGCGATCCGACCGCTTGGCCTGGATCGATGTGACTGCGCCGGGCGACGGGTGTACCTTTGCGCTTTGCGATCCGGTGTCCGTGACGGGGGTGGCGCCCGCGGACAAGCGCTGGCCGTTGGTCTTTTCCGCGGCCTTTTCGCAAACGCTCAGCCCGGAACGACTAAAGCAATTGAAACGGCGGTATTTCCGGCTGCATTTCCAGTACCTTTGCGCGTTTCAACGGCCAAAAGACTACGACTATTTCCAGATCACCGCAGGCCCGCGCACACTGGCCGACCGCTACCGCGACCGGGGGCCGTCAAAATCCCGCGTCGAAACCCCAGTGTCCAAATACACCTCGGTGGCGCCATGACGCCACCCAAGCCGCCCAGCCGTGCCGAGCGCGTTTCATTGTGGCGCTACATGCAGCTGTTTCGCGCCGATATCCTGTCGGCCCAACCGGCGCGGCTTTACCGCGCGTGGATGGCAGAATTTCGCACGCCGTTCTTTCGCAGCTATCTGATGAACCAGCCCGAATTGGTCAAAACCGTGCTCAAGGAACGCCCGCGCGATTTTCCGAAATCGGACCGGGTTAGCGAAGGGCTGCGCCCGCTGCTTGGCAATTCGGTGTTTCTGACCAACGGAGCGATCTGGGAACGCCAGCGGCGCATCATTGACCCAGCTTTTGCCGGTGGCCGCCTGCGCGAGACATTCCCGGCCATGTGGCAGGCCAGCGAAGCCGCCGCCGACCGCATGCCCATCGGTGAGGCTGAAATCGAAGCGCATACCAGCCACGCCGCCGCCGATGTGATCTTTCGCACGTTGTTTTCACTGCCGATTGAGGATGACCTCGCCGCGAGCGTGTTTCACGCCTTTCGCGCCTATCAGCGCAGCCAGCCGATCCTGAACCTTGCGGCTTTGCTGCCGCTGCCGCGGTGGGTGCCGCGTGGCTTTCGGCGCGAGACAAAGCGCGAGGCACAGCTCATCCGCGCCCTGATTGCGCAACTCGTGGCGCGTCGCGCCGCCGAGATCGACGCGGGCACCGCCCCGGATGATCTGGCGACCAAGATCATGACAACCGTGGATCCGGAAACCGGCGAAACCTTCACGCCGGAAGAGATGGTTGACCAGGTGGCGATCTTCTTTTTAGCGGGTCACGAAACCAGCGCCTCGGCGCTGGCCTGGGCGCTCTACCTGCTCGCAACACATCCAGACTGGCAGGAGAAGGTCGCCGATGAGGCGCAAGCGCTCGATACCTGCGATTTTGCGGTGATGGCCCGGCTGCCGACCGCCCGCGATGTCTTTCGCGAGGCGCTGCGCCTCTATCCGCCGGTGCCGATGATGGTGCGTGAAACCACCTGTTCCGAACATTTCCGCGACCGCGAAATCAAACGCGGTGCGCAAGTTGTGCTCAGCCCGTGGCATCTGCACCGACATAGCCGCCTCTGGGACCAGCCTGATGATTTTGATCCGGGCCGGTGGCAAACCGAAAATGGCAAATCCTGCATGAGAGACGCCTTTATTCCATTTTCTGCGGGTCCTCGGGTCTGCACGGGCGCCGGCTTTGCCATGGTCGAGGGTCCGCTGATCTTGGCCCGGTTGTGCCGCGACTTTGCGTTTCAGCCCGTGGAACGGCGCGTCCCGGTGCCGGTGGCACACCTCACCGTACGGGCGCGCGATGGCATCTGGTTAAAAATCGCCAAACGGCAGCGCTAACAGCATTTGCCCTGCGCGGTGCATGCGATACCACATGCGAAAGCGACAGACAGGAGAGCCCGATGCCCGATTTCGAAAAGATGCGCAGCCAGATGCAGTCTGGCGCCGGGTTCATTGCGGCACTCGATCAATCGGGCGGGTCGACGCCCAAGGCCCTGGCGCTCTACGGTGTGGATGCGGGCGATTATCACGGCGAAGACGAAATGTTCGCCGAAATCCAGAGAATGCGCGCGCGTATCATCCAAAGCCCGGATTTCTCAAGCCGCAAAGTCATCGGCGCGATCCTGTTTGAAAAGACCCTGCACGAACAGATTGATGGCACCCCGGTGCCGGAGCATCTGTGGGCCAGCAAGGGCGTTGTGCCCTTTCTGAAAATCGACAAGGGTCTCGCGGAAAAGGCGCAAGGCGCGCAAGTGCTCAAACCCATTCCGGGCCTCGCGGACACGCTGGCCGCGGCGAGTGAGATGGGAATTTTCGGGACCAAAGAGCGGTCAGTCATTCACACTGCAGATGCAGACGGTATCGCGGCTGTGGTCGATAACCAGATGGCCGTCGCCGCCGAGGTGATTGCCGCAGGCATGGCGCCCATCATCGAACCCGAGGTGGACATTCATTCCGACAGCAAGCGCGCGGCCGAAGAGCTGCTGGCATCTGCCTTGCTCGACCGCATCAACGGCCTGGGGGATGGGCAAGACGTGATGCTGAAGCTGACGCTGCCCGATGTGGCCGGCCTTTACGATGTTTTGGCGGATCACCCGCGCGTCTTGCGCGTTGTGGCGCTATCGGGGGGCTATTCGACAGCCGTGGCGAGCGAAAAATTGGCACAGAACCACAAAATGATCGCGAGCTTTAGTCGCGCGCTGACCGAAGGGTTGAAGCGGGACATGAGCGATGCTGATTTTCTTGCAGCACTTGGCGCCAATATCGATACGATACACCGCGCATCTATCGCGTGACCGGTCTCCGTGTCGGAGACCGACCGGAAATCGACACGATTTCCGGCTGCGGACCTAAACCAGACGTCGCACCGGTTCGCTGTTACAGAACACGATGATCTGCCCGGCATTTTCGACCGCGCGAAAACCGCGGCGGTGCACTTCGTTCAAGAATGCCTCGCGGCCGATAAACCGATCAATATCGCGCGCTTTGCGTCGGATCACACCACCTGAACACGCAGCTTTCGAACTGAAGATTTCCAAAAGGTGACCCTCGGCGGTCAACACGGGACGAGCAAAGGCAGCAGGCATGCGCTGAGCCTCGCGCAACATCGTTAACGCTTCATGAAGCGGCGCAATACGTACACGCGGATCGCCGACGCTAGGCCAACATCCGCGCCGCGATCCACATCGATTTCGGCCGCTAGCGCGTTGATGGTTTTGCCGTCCGCGCGGGCAATCTCACAAAAGGCCTGCCAGAACTCCGGTTCCAGCGACACGCTGGTGCGGTGCCCCTTGAGCGTTAACGAATGCTTTTGCGGTCGCGTGTTCACCAGTCAGACAGGAAATTGCGCGACGGGTCCAATGCGACCACGCGGTCATAGGTATTGAGCAGCCGGGCCAGCGCGCCTTGATCCGCTGCGAGGTAACGGCGCGCGCGGCGCAAGGCGCGAATTCGGGCTCGGGGTGTCTGCATGATCATCACCTGCTGCAACGACGCGTTTGTTCCAGCAGATATGCCATTCCATTATGGCTTTTGAAGGCCCTTTCCGGCGCCTTGGGCGGGCGATGACAGGGCTTTTTCGTCGTGCGCACGCGCCATGCGGGAAGTTTCCCGCTGTGCGCGTGTCTTGGCCGATTTTGGCAACCCATGCACAACGGCGTTCTGATCGGCGCGCGCTTTCTTGGCGGCGCGCGCCCGGGCCTTTCGGGCCTTGTTCAGGTTGATGGGTGCATCACTCATGCGCGCGTGCCGTTCACTTTGGTCCGATCATGTTTTCCGGGCGCACCACCTCTTGAAAGCGCTCAGGCGTGACAAAGCCAAGGTTGACCGCTTCTTCGATCAACGTCGTGCCGTTCTTGTGCGCGGTTTTGGCAACAGTGGTGGCGTTGTCATACCCGATCTCGGGTGCCAGCGCTGTCACCAACATCAGCGACTCGCGCATCAACTTGTCGATGCGCACCTCGTCTGCCTGCAGGCCCGCCACGAGGTTGTCGGTAAAGGCCACCGACGCGTCACCCAAAAGCTGCATGGATTGCAACACATTGTAGGCCATCATCGGCTTATAGACATTGAGCTCAAAATGCCCTTGCGACCCGGCAAAGCCGACCGCAGCGTCATTGCCCATCACATGGGCGCAGACCTGCGTGAGCGCTTCGCACTGGGTCGGGTTGACCTTGCCCGGCATGATCGATGATCCGGGTTCATTTTCGGGCAAGACCAGTTCGCCCAGCCCGCAACGCGGGCCGGAGCCGAGCAGACGGACGTCATTGGCGATCTTAAAGAGCGAGGCGGCCACCGTTTTTAATGCCCCCGACATCTCGATCATCGCGTCATGGGCGGCAAGCGCTTCGAACTTGTTGGGTGCCGTGACAAAGGGCAAGCCGGTGATGTCGGCCATGTGGGCGGCCACAGCCTCGGCCCAGCCGTGTTTGGTGTTCAGCCCGGTGCCGACCGCGGTGCCGCCCTGCGCCAGCTCATAGATGCGGGGCAACGCGCCTTCGACGCGGGCGATGCCCATGGCAACTTGATGGGCATAGCCGGAAAACTCTTGGCCCAGGGTCAGGGGCGTTGCGTCCTGGGTGTGCGTGCGGCCGATCTTGATGATGTCTTTAAATGCCTCTGCTTTGGCATCGAGCGCCGCGTGCAGCTTGCGCAGGCCCGGCAGCAGCACGTCGCGCGCGGTCATGGCGGTCGACACGTGCATGGCGGTGGGGAAGGTGTCGTTTGACGACTGGCCCATATTGCAGTGATCGTTGGGGTGCACGGGATCCTTGGAGCCCATCACGCCGCCGAACATTTCGATCGCGCGGTTGGCGATCACCTCATTGGCGTTCATGTTCGATTGCGTGCCAGAACCTGTCTGCCAGACCACCAACGGGAAATTGTCGTCGAGCTTGCCATCGATGACCTCGCCGGCGGCGGCGATGATGGCATCGGCCAAACGGGGGTCAAGCCCGCCCTGCGCCTTGTTCTGCATGGCACAGGCCCGCTTGATCACACCCAGCGCACGCACCACGGCGACGGGCTGCTTTTCCCAGCCGATGGGAAAATTCAGGATCGACCGCTGCGTTTGCGCGCCCCAGTATTTGTCTGCGGGGACTTCGAGAGGGCCGAAGCTGTCGGTTTCGGTGCGGGTGTCGGCCATGTGGCACTCCGGTCTTGGATCGTTGCGTTGCCCGGGTGTACAATTGTGTGCAAGCCGTCACAAGCGCGCGATCCGCTTTCAGACAATTCAGCGCATCGCCCATGATGTCTGGTGTGCACCGGGACAAGCACCTATATTTCCAGAAGGACGCCGTGCTGGAGGAGACCCAAATGCCCCGCCTAGCCATGCCCATGCCGTTTGTGGCGCTGTCGGTCGCTGTGCTTTTTGCCTGCGTTCAGGCGGTGCACGCGGACATGGCCCGTTTTGTCGGAAGCTATCAGGGCTCGGCCGAGGTGATTGCAGCCGACGGCAGCAAAATTCCACGCGATATGTCGGTAAAAATTCAGGAAACCCGCGCTGCGTTTGAGGTAACCTGGACCTCTGTCACCTATCGCCCGGACGGGCGCGCCAAGGAAAAGTCTTACACCGTCGCTTTTGTGCCCACAGACCGGCCCGGCGTGTTCGCGGCCGCGCAACAAAAGAATGTGTTTGGCCACGCGGTGCAGCTCGACCCGATGAAGGGCGAGCCTTACGTCTGGGCACAGCTGAGCGGTGACACGCTGTCGGTATACTCGCTGTTTGTCAGTGAGATCGGCGGTTACACGTTGCAACAATACGACCGCACCGTATCGGACGGCGGCTTGCAACTGCGCTTTCAAAACATTCAAAACGGTGAGATTGCGCGCGCGGTCGAAACGTTTCTTGCGCGGGTCGACTAACGCCTATTTGCGAAAACTGTCGAGGGATACGACGTCAGCGGGTTTTGCCTCGCTCGGTGCTACGGCGGGTTTTTCCGTTTTTTCGATCGGGGCGGGCAGGGGCTTGGGCACGATCTCGGCCGCGGTCGGCTCATCGTCGCCCTGCTGTGTTTCGAAGCGCAAGCCAAACTCAACCGATGGGTCCACAAACGTCTTAATCGCGTCATAGGGGATATAAAGCGGTTCCGGCGCGTCCCCAAAATTCAGCGTCACGGCAAAGCCTTCGTCCCCGACATCAAGGTTGTCGAACCAGTGCTGCATGACCACCGTCATCTCGCCCGGGTAGCGGTCGCTGAGCCAGTCAGCCAATTCCGCATCCGGGTGGCTGGTGTCGAAGGTGATAAAGAAGTGGTGCGATCCCGGCAGACCGTTGGCGGC
Source organism: Pseudomonadota bacterium (assembly GCA_039026855.1). Classification (GTDB taxonomy): domain Bacteria; phylum Pseudomonadota; class Alphaproteobacteria; order Rhodobacterales; family Rhodobacteraceae; genus Tateyamaria. The sequence goes on from JBCCLL010000025.1 coordinate 38,839, forward strand.
GACATCGTCCAGCACCTTGCGGATCAGGCCGCGCATGGCCTCATGCATCAGGTTGCCGTAATCGATCCTGCGCGTCATTGCTGTCTCCGCCAGTCTGACTGTGACAATATCCCAATTTGACGCCAAGGAAAGGGCCAAGGCGAAAAAGCTCGGTCAGATCAACCCGACCAGTCCAAGGACGCCGCCCGCGCAGGCAAGCAAGGCCAGAGTGACAATCAGGCTGCGTTTCAGCACCAGCATGCACAGCGCGGCAAGCAGGGTGAACAGAGCGGCGACAGGGTCAAAGCTGGTCAGCTCTGGCACCGGGAGTGCGCCCATGCGGGTCACATCACGGAACAGTACATGCAGCGCAAACCAGACTGACAGATTGGCAATAACACCCACCACTGCGGCGGTGATTGCCTGCAGTGCGGCTGCCAGACGCGGCCGTCCAGCGATGTGATCCAAATACGGGCCAGCGGCGAAAATCCACAGAAAACAGGGTGTGAACGTAACCCACAGAGTTAAAAGCCCAGCGGCAAGCGCAAGCAGCACACCGCCTTGGGCAAATCCGGCCAGCAGGGCCACAAACTCGGTCACCAGGATCAGCGGGCCGGGCGTCGTTTCCGCCAGCCCCAGCGCGTCGATCATCTGCCCGGTGGTCAGCCAACCTTGGGTCTCAACAACCTCTTGCGTCATATAGGCCAGCACAGCGTAGGCTCCGCCAAAGGTGACAACGGCCAGGCGTGAGAAAAACAAAGCGATTTCAGTGAGAAAGCGTTCGTTGCTGATCCAGACAAGCAAAATGGGCCCCACCCAAAGCGTGACCCAGATGCAGATCGTGCGCAACGTGCCCTGCGGGCGCTCTGTCGCAGCAGGCGGCGCACTTTTCGCGGCGGTGGCGTAGCCATAGAGCCCAGCGGCCAGCACGATCAGCGGAAATGGCAGACCGAGGGCAAAGATGGCGACAAAGGCCAAAACAGCCAGTGCCACCGCGTCGCGACCGGTCAGGGCCTTTTTACCAACGCGCAACAGCGCCTGGACCACAATCACGATCACCGTGGCCTTGATTCCGATAAAGGCCGCCTGCAACAGCGGCGCCGCGCCATACGCGATGTAGCCAAACGCCAGCGCCAGAATGACAAGCGCACCAGGAACGACAAATAATAGCCCAGCCAATAGCCCGCCCGGCACCCCGCGCAATCGCCAGCCCGCATAGGTGGCCAACTGCATCGCCTCCGGCCCTGGCAGCAGCATGCACAGGGACAGCGCACTGAGATATTCCTGTTCTTTGAGCAGTTTGTGACGCGTGACCAGGGTTTCGTGCATCAGCGCGATCTGCGCCGCCGGCCCGCCAAAGGATAGGAGCCCAATGCGCCCGAAAATGCGCACCATCGACGACCAACTGGGGGTCATAGGACGACATCCGTGCGCAAGGCGGTCCATGCGGCGTCGATGATCGGCAGCGCGGCAGCAAACGCAGCCTCAGGCGTTGGATGCAATCTTGGCACCGCTGACAACAGCGCCGTCCACGGGGCATCGGTTTGGCTCAGAAACCGGATCAGCGGTGGCCATGTCAGGTCGACCGCATCGGCGATCTCAATCGGATCCGTGGCACTTTTGGCGCCAAAACGGTCGGCTACAGCCGCACACATGTCACTGGGAACCCACAGAAAATGCGCCTCAGGCGCAATCCAGCGCTGTATCAACCAGCTGCTGAACAACGCGTGGGTTCCTGCCGGACACGGCAGGGCATAGTGCTTATGTTGAGCACCTTCGGCGATTGTGGGACGGGCGTTGGCCTGCCAGGCCACAACCCCACCGTCGAGCGCGGTCGCGCTGTGTCTCGCATTGCGCAGCAGCGCCGCCGCGCCATGGCTCAGTTTCAGGCCTTTCTGACAGACCACAACGATGGGTGTGGCGGTGTCGAATTGGTTGGCCTGTTCGGCAATGTCGCCGTGCGCGACGCGTACAGAGCCCGGCAGGCGCAGCGGCAGGTGCGCGACATCCTCGGGTATGCACACATCGATGATGCGCGGCGCTTGTGCCGTGCCCAATTGGCGCAAAAGATCGGTCGGGGATGTGCTGAGGGTCATGTCGCATCCTTTGAGACAAGGTAAAGGATGCGGCTTTGGGTCGGTGGACCTGATGGGGCAGCCGCGTTTGCCCCGTGCGGTAGGGGTAGCGCGCCAGAAATGTATGGTCAATCGCCGCGTTCTGTTGCTGCGGCTCGGCTACATCAGCTTCGATCCATAAGGTTTTGTTATCTTGTGATAAAGTGCAGGCTTCTGTTGCCAGGTGCCTGCGAACCCCGCCCTAAGCGGCTAGGCCTAGGGGCTTAAGTTCGGTTCTACCCGGACTGCTTACGCAGCCAGAGCAACCGGAGCACGATTGTCGTTTGCAATTGTACTGTTTTCGCCGGTAACGGTGGCAGACAGCCGAGACAAAGCTAACCCCTTTAGACGTCCGTCGATCCTGTTTCGGCCCCAAACTCCCCCAAACGAAGGGATACTGGTGGAGCCGCCGGGTACCGCCCCCGGGTCCGATCCGTTTATTACGAGCGCGTTTATGTCCATAGTCCCGAAGGACACCGTGAACGTAATCGAGAAACGCCGCGTTTTGAAGGGGCAGGACGGACATTTTTGATCACGAGCAGGAGAATGATCCGGCGTTGCATTGTCCTCGATTCGGCGCAGAACACGGCAAAAAGCGCGATTTGTTTCCCGCAAATCTCAGAAATTTCTCTCTTAAATAGAAATGCTTGGCGAAAATAGGGCGAAATGATGAAAGCGCTTTTGCGCGGCTCGCGAATTCGTTAACACGAAGTGAATTGACACGCTGCTTTAGCTTTTTGCGATAGGACGATACTCTTATGACCCTCTCCGCTTTGAGAACTATGATCGCCGTGGCTGCAATTGGTGCTGCATCCGTTGCCTCGGCGTCGACCGTGCCGCCGGTGAACGATCCCAACGGCTATGTCGGAAACTACGACATCAGCAACGCCGAACCAACGTCGGGCAGCCACGGACTATGGCTGCCGAGCCTGTTTGACAGCCAGCCGAACGACAGGCACTGGTCCGTCACGTCTGGTACCGCCAACTATGACGGGTCTTCGATGGTGATGACGGGCAACATCACAAACACCGTCGGTGGCACCAACTATGAAATGACCTTTGATTTTCAGGTCTTTCAGACAAATGTCGAACCGGCGGCCCCGTATTGCGGACGCGCTGCGTGTAGTAATCCACCGCAGGCGAATGTCGACAACATGGTCTATTTCGACATGGGCGGACGCACGAGCATGGGGTCCATCGTGGGCGTTGGGCTGCTCGATGGTCTCGTGCTCGACATTGCAATGAAGCCATTGAATTTCCCGACAAATTATAAGCCAGGTCAGCTGGGGTTTGGCGGTAACTGGTTCAATTTGGAGTTTGGTTATTCCAACTGGCTCGATTGGAGCGTGCGCAGCAATACCACGGGGATTAACTTCCGGTCGTCCGGCGGTGGTGACATCAACTTTGACTTCACCGAGAACGGCAATCCGCCAAACAACAACCCGAACCCAGTGCCTCTGCCTGCGGGCCTGCCACTGCTTTTGGCTGGGCTGGGCGCGTTTGCGTGGATGCGTCGCCGTCAAGCTGCCTGACAGCCGCGAAATCTGGACAACAAAGCCGTCCCGTTCGGGGCGGCTTTTTACATGTTGGCAGTGATCAGCCACGCAGCAAGTGCGATCTCGATTCCGCCAAAAATCAACAGCTTAACCACGGGCGGTTTGTCCAAGATCAGCGACAGGATCCGACCGGACGCGGCCCCGGCGAAAGCAAAACCGATCATCGCGTAGGCCAGCGGTTGGCCGATGAGGATCGCGGCGGCGCCGGCGATCACGAAGAGGCCACCGACGCTAGCGCGCATTTCGCTGAGACCCATGTTGCTGGTCGTAGGGCTCAGATCGAGGGCAGAGGCCGTGTAGCGCGGCGCCACAAATCCGAAGAGGCCGAAGCCGATGGTGAGCAGGGCGGCGATGAGGTTGATCGTGTCAGTCATGGGCGGCAGGTAGCGTCCAGGCGTGATGCGGCAAGACGCATTAACCCGGCGTACGGTGGGGTGTTCGGCGCGTTTTGTTCAGCAGTAGCCCTGTTTTGTACAAAACACGCGCGCCTCATCGGGCCCTTTGCGGGCCTCTTCGGCCGTTTTGATGACAATGGCGGGCGTTTTGTACAAAACCGACCAAGCGGGCGCATTAACCTTTGGGTAGAACATGCGGCTGCGTTAACCTATCTAGCGCGCCGTTAACGTCTGCTTCAGCTTTGCGTGGCTCTGGCGTGTCCCATTCGGTCGAGATCGGCGTGTTGAACGCGCTTTCCAGTGCCGCGTTAAACGTCGCCAAATCGGCGTGCTGATCGACAAAGTCGGGCAGCGGGCGGATGTCGACGCTGACGTGACGGCGGCCATTGGTGCGACCGACAAAGCTCCAGAAACTGTCATAAAGTGCCCGTTGGAACCGTCCCAACCCGTCGATGCGCAAGAGCATTACGGGAAGTTCGGGAAACGCGCGCATGATGTCATGGGCGCCGGAATAGTACGGTTCGATGATTTCCTGCGCTTGACGGCGGGTCTTGCCCGCTGGAAAGAGCAGCACCGCACTGCCGCCTCTGATCACCTTGGCAATGGTGTTGAGGCTCCAGGCCTTTTGCGCGGCGCGACGCTCTGCGGGCCAGCTTTTGGGCGATGACACGGGGATCGCGGACACCACAAACATCGGCAGTTTTTGCGCCGGGTTGTGGTATTCGTCGTAGTGCACCACCGGGCGCACCCGGCTGGTCGTGTAGAGGATCGAAGCCACCAGCGGGCCGTCATGGCGGCTGACATGGGTCGCCAGGATCAGCGCGCCGGGGTTTTCCTGCAGAAGATGCTTGCCGGAGCAACTGACATTGTAGAACAGCGCATAGTAGCCGCGCACCACGATAAAGAAAAAGTGGCGGGTCCATCGGCCAAGCGTGGCGTCGAGAAAGCGGCGCATGGCGCTGGCTTAGCGTGATTTGCGGTGCGGGGGAAGGTGGGGTGGCGGTGGTTCGTAGGGGTACGGCTCGTTGGGTCATCGGGAGCGTGGTGCGCGCCTGTGTATAATCGCTGAGAAGGCGGCGAGAGGCCGACGCACGCGTATTATGGGCTTTTCGCATTGTGTGTAGAGCAGCGGCTGTGCAGACTTTGCCGACGTTTGCTGCTTCGCTAAATTCATCACTACGCCGGTTTGGGGAGCATTGAAAGTCGAGAATGCGGATGCGCCGGGCGGCTACCTTCACAGGGCCGTCACGACACGCCCCGTTGAACGTGACCTTGCCAGCTTTCAGAGCATCAAAATCGGGCGGAATTGAGTAGATCTTCTAAACCCTCTTTTGAAAGCGGCACATTACACCTGCCGCAGGGAGCATGACCGACCGACCGCCCTGCGCGCGCTGGAGCGTTCAAGCGAGAAGTGGTTGGCTCTTGAAAGCGCTTTACATGTCTGTGCGCGCTGCATATGCCTGTATGCGCTGCATAAGGTGGAGCAGTGTGCTCTTGTGTTTTGAGGGGAAGAAATGAAATCTCTTATCTTAACGACATGCTCTCTGCTGTTCGCGTTGGGGACATCCGCAATGGCTGCTCCCATTTCATATGACGAAGCCGTGGATGGTGACATCAACGGAGCCAGCAGGCTGTTTCTGACGGCAGACGCGGGGCTTAACACTGTTGTTGGCCAAGTGATCGCGAGCGCGAGCGGCACTGACGTAGATTTTTTCCAGATCAATACTCCTTTCCCGCTCGACGTTCTGGGCGGTTCGTTTACGTCCACAGTTACGGGGCCAGATGGCGGGTTTGTGAATTCCAGCTCCGTTCCAATCCTACCCAGCGGGATTTTTCTGGCGCAAATCGGATCTGGTTTTTCTGTAAACTTCGATCAATTCGACGCTGGTTTGTTCCAAGTTCGATCCGAATCATTCGATGGCGTGACAGATCGCATTATCGACTACAGGTTTGAGTTCATCGTTGGCGATCCCAGCGCTCCCAGCATTGTTCCGCTTCCAGCATCGGGGCTGCTTTTGGTGGCTGGCCTTGGGGCACTGTCACTAGGGCGCCGGGCGAAGCGCAAAACACGTTAGCATTATACAAAATGCGGGCCACCGAGCCACTTGTGTTGCCCGCAACTCTTCATGTTGGCGGTCAAGATTGATCCAGCTTCTGGACGCATAAATCTGTCTCGGGCGATGAAGTCCATATGCGACGGCTAGGCGCAGAAAAAGCCGCAGAGTCTGATCTTTGATAGAAGGACCCAAGTTGGGCCTGTCTGGTCGTTGGACATATGGCCATAGATACACGCAGTCCTCTTCATAAAGTCTGGCCTGGGCTCACACCGGTCATTTGAACAGCATATTAAACTCGTCCTCTGAGCACCCACACTCTTGCCAGGGACCCCTGGCATCTCATATGGCGCTGAAAGATTGGAGTAGCCTTGTGACCGAACAGATTGTGACGCGGGTGCCGATCGCGCAGGTGCCGGATTGGCGGTATCTGTTGCGCGAGATTTACGAGCTTTATCGCTTTACCTCATCGGGTGGGTCCAAGCCCATTCGGGCGCATCAGAGGGCTGTGCGTGAGGCGATCAATCGGGCTTTGCGGGCGGAGCCTGAGGTGGTTTTCCCGGCGCCGCGGCGGTTGCCTGTGGTTGCGCATTTGAACCGGGCGCTGAGCGAAGGGATGCAGGGGGCAACCTCACCTGCGGTGCGGGCGCTCGAGTTGGTGGCCGGGCATCTCGATTGGGAATACGGCTATGAGAAGATGCCGCGCGGGCTGGCGCGGTCTTATGGCTATGCCGAGATTGCGGGGCCGCGGGGTCCGGTCATCACGTCCGAGGTGATCCTGGGTGTCGTGCTCTTTGCGCCGAAATGCATCTATCCCGCGCATGCGCATGGCGGGATCACGGAAAGCTATGTGTGCCTGTCCGGCGCGGTGAGCCAGAACAATCAGGGGGTCTATGCGCCCGGCTCGATGATTTTTAACCCTGCGGGGGCGAAGCATCGTATCACCGTGTCGGATAGTGAGCCTGCGCTCTTGGCGTATGCGTGGACGGGGCCTGCGGCGGCGCTGGAGGCCAACGAGATGGTGTTGAGCAGGCGGTGAGGGCATTTCTCTTGTACTAAGAACGCGCGGAATCAAGGGCGTCAGCCCGCCGCGCATCGCCGGGCCGCCCCCCGGCACGGCGATTAGGTTGATGCTGGGCTTTAGCTGGCCGCGAAGATGTATTTGGCTGCGATAAAGCGCTGTAGCTGAGCACGTTGATCGCCGTACCGCGGCCCATCGACGCGCGGCTAGAGTGCTGACCAGATGCCGAGGACGCCGACGATCACGAGGCTGAGGGCCCAGATCAGTTCTAGGTCAAACCAGCCTTTTTTCAGAAAGTTCAGGCCGAGCCACCGATGCGTCGCATAAGCCAGCGCGCCTCCCGAGCCGATCATGGCGGCGGTGTGCAGCAGCGCCACAGCCAGAGCAAGTGCCGTGGTGGCCATGAGGGCAGAGGCGGCGCGGTGGCCTGCGTCCAGCTCTTCGATGGCGCAAAGGCCGAGGTAGATCGGGACCAGCATTAGGGCGGCGCCGTGGGCGAGGGCCACGAGAAAGCTCCAGAGGGTCAGCTTGTGCGGCGGGATGCGGGCGAGAAAGCGGGGGTGTTTGCGGGTGATGACCAGGTAGGCGCCCATGGCCAGCACAACCAGCCCCGCGCCCAGCCGGATCTCGCGTTCAAAGTCGATGAGCAGGGTCATCATGGAAAACGGCAACAGGATCCCCAGCATCGCCGCGAAGTGGCCCAGCGACAGCGCGCCGAGCGCGGGCCACAGGGCGCTTCGACGACGCTCGAACAGAGCGGAGGAGACCGCCAGCGGCCAGCCCATGCCGGGGTTGAGGCCGTGGTAGAGGCCGGACAGGATCACGGCGAGCCAGAGGCCCGCCGCGGTTGTCATGTCCATCAGCCGACGTTGGGATAGCAGAAGCTATCCGTCGAACAGTCGCCGCCTTCCAGCCGGATTTGGTGGCTGCGGTAGCCTTCGGGGAATTCGACCCAGAAATCGGGATCAAGCGCAAAGGAGCCATCCTCGCCCACGCGCGCCATGACCATCGCCGCCCCGCGGTCACCGGGGTAGAACTGGTCGTCCCAGGTGGAATAAAGCGAGTTGGTCCAGTAGACGCGTTTGCCGTCGCGGCTGATTTCGACCATCTGAGGGCCGTAGCCGAAGGTCTTGCCGTTGGGGTGCTTGTGGTTGGCGACGATGCCGCCAATCTCGACCTTGCCGGCGAGGACGGGGTTCATCGGGTCCGACACGTCGTATTGGTGCATCTCACCCAGACCCCAGCAGGAGACATAGAGGTATTTGTCATCGAGGCTGAGGTCGATGTCGGTGACCAACGGGGGCACGGCGCCGAACCCTTTGAGCAGGTCGGGCAGGTCGTCGGCCTCAGCAGGCACGGGATCGATGGTGATGGTCTTTTTCGCCTGCCATTCGCCGTTCTCGTCGCGCCACCAGGTGAAGATCGACCCCTGCAGGTTGGTGGTGTCGACCACAACCCCGCAGAAGCCGTATTCCTTGACCGGGTCGTGCGCGGGGCGGATTTCCAGCGCCATCTGGTGATTTTCACCCAGATCGATGCTTTTGGTCACTTTGCGCGCGCGCAGGTCCCAGAAATGGATCGTGTGCCCGTATTTGTTGCTGAGCAGGTCGTCCGGCACCACGCCGTTTTCGAACTGCGGCGGCAGGCCCCATTCGGAGCTGACCATGTAGTCGCGCGGCAGGTTCCACCAGAAATCATAGTGCTTGTCCTGAATGCCCCGGTCCATTTCGTAGCGGCCGAGGATCTCGAAGCTCTGGCAATCCATGATGAAGATGCCCGGAGGGCCGTCGGTGCCGTCCTCGCCCGCGCCGCCCAGCGTGCTGACATAAATGCCTTCGGGGCCGCAGTGGATCGTGTGCGGGCGCGAATAGCCGGTCTTGGCCATCAGCTCTTCGGGCTCGATGGTCTTGTGGATCGCGGGGTTTTTGGGGTCTTTGACGTCAATGATGTAGATGCGCGACGACCGGATGCCGGGGATGATCAGGTAGCGGCGTTCCAGAAACGCGTGCCCGGTGAGCGGTGAGAGCGCCGAGGAACAGGCGTTCCAGCCAAAGTGGTGAAATTCGTCGCCCAGATGCGGCACGTAAAGCTCGGAAATGATCTGGCCGTAAGTGCCCGAGGTCGGGTCCACGTCCACCACGGCAAGGCCATCAGGTTTGGACCCATCCGGGCTGAGCATGAGGGTAAAGGCAAGGGTCTCGACCGGTGCGTTGATCGCATCATTGGGCGAGGGGTAAAATGTGTTGTCGGGTCTTAAATTCATGACGTCCTCCCTTGACGTACTGGGTTGAAATATCTGATCCCAAATGTCCGTTTCGGATCTGGTGCGGGATCAGGCGGTTTTGTCCTTTGCTTTTGTGTCGCGTGACGTGACCACGGTATGGGCCAGATCGCGGGTATAGGTTTCGAGCGCGTTTAATTCGGATTCGACACGGTCAGCATCACCCGCTTCGATTGCATCGGCAATCTTTGTGTGCAGCGCGATGATCGCTTCGCGCGAGCGCGCGGTAAAAGTGATCATGTTCATAAGGGGTTGCATCGCTTCGACCGCACCGGCGAGCTGGTAGCTGAGCACTTTATTGCCAGCCCCATCGACAAGCGCGCGGTGAAAGGTGACGTCGGAGGCGCAAAACGCCTCGTCTGTGAGGCCGGGCTGGCCCTGGCGGTGGATCTCGGCGCGCATGGTGGCCAGGTGATCGGGCGTGCGGCGTGCGGCTGACAGCGGCGCGCAGGCCCGTTCGAGCGCGTAGCGCGCCTCGCAGGCCACATCAAAGCTGACCGCGTTCATGCTGAGCAAGAGCGACGCGGTGGTGACCTGCTGGTCATAGGCGTCCTCGAACCGCAGGCGGTTGACAAAGGCGCCGCCGGTGGCGCCGCGCTGGGTGCGGATCAGTGATTGTGCCGCCAACCGTTTGAGCGCCTCGCGCACGGTGGGGCGGGAGACGTTGAAATAGTCGGCAAGCTCGGCCTCGGACGGCAAGCGTTGATCCACGATCAACCGACCGGCCACAATCTCTTCGCGAATGGCGTCCGCGATCTGGGCCGACAGGTCCTTGGAACTGGTTGGATCAATTTTCATATGCGCACTTTTTAATTGTCTGGCATTTTAATGTCTGACAATTAATCTGCCAAGCGATATCTGCACGAGTCGACAGAGACATGTCACCGCGCATCAAGGGGAGGAGCCATGTCGCATCTGTTGCGGTCCACACTTTGGCTGGGGTTTTTTGCCGCGATCCTGCTGTCTTGGGTGTGGATGTATGTGATGAGTGTCGACATGGATGTCGACCTGCTGGGCCGCCCGGGTGAGATGGGCGCGCGCATGGCGGCGATGGACCCGCGCATGCCGATGTACATGCCGATGGCCAATTTTGGCCCCTTGTTTGTGATGTGGGCGGTGATGATGGCGGCGATGATGCTGCCCACGCTGGTGCCGACGTTGCGCGCCTATGAGGACCTGATGGTCAGTGCCGATGGCACGCGGGCCGGGTGGCTAGGCGTGCTGCTCGGTTATTTCATCGTGTGGGTCGCGTTTGCGGCGCTGATCACCGGCGTGCAGCTTGCGCTGCTTTTTGGCGGCGTGGTGGACATGCTGGGCATTGCCAAGAGCTTTTGGGTGTCGGGCGGGTTGCTGGTGGTGGTGGGCCTCTTTCAGTTCACCCGGGCCAAGGAGATTTGCCACGGCGTGTGTCACAGTCCGATGACCTACTACCTGGGCCATTGGCGCACCGGTTTTGCCGGGGGCCTGCGCATGGGGCTGGGGCTGGGTGCGTTTTGCGTGGGCTGTTGCTGGGGCTTCATGGCGCTGGGATTTGTCGGCGGGGTAATGAACCTGGCCTGGATGGGGCTTGCGACGCTGTTCATGGTGCTCGAAAAACTGCCGCAAATCGGGCATCGTGTGACCAAGCCGATGGGCGTGATCCTGACGGCGGCTGGCATCGCGTTGATCGCGTATCCGTATCTCACAGGAGGCTGACATGGCTTTGAA
>JBCCLL010000026.1:0-49916 GCA_039026855.1 Pseudomonadota bacterium
CGTCACCGTGCCCCGAGGACACGGCATCTATTATTGTGTTTAAAAATACCTCGGGGGGGCTGGGGGGCTGCCCCCCCAGTCGGTCGGGTCAGCTCGCTGACCCGAAATCAGTAAGCGCGCCCACGGGCCGACACCGGCCACACCACTTCGACCTTGCCACCGCGCACACCGACATACCAGTCGTGCACGTTGGCGGTGGGGTCGCAGTGGCCGGGCACCAGCTTTAGCTTGTCGTTGACCTTCAGCACGCCGCCCTCGTCCATGACGACGCCATGCTCGTCCGAACATTTGACGTATTGCACTTCATCGCGCCCGTAGATCACCGGCAGGCCGCTGTCGACCGATTGCACCTTGAGGCCCGCGTCCACGATGGCCTTGTCAGCCTTTGCGTGGCTCATCACTGAGGTGAGGATGAAGAACGCGTTCTCCCACTCGCCGCGGTCGATGCGTTTGCCGTCCTTGTCGAGGATGCGACCATAGTCCGCATCCATGAACGCATAGGACCCGCACTGCAATTCGTTGTAAACGCCTGAATTGCTCTCGAAATAGTAGCTTCCAGTGCCGCCGCCGCCAACGATGTCGCACTCCAGCCCCTCGGCCTTCAGCCCGTCCACAGCGTCGCGTACCATGTCGATGGCGACCTGGGTCTTGCCCTGCCGCTCGTCATAGTCGTCAAGGTGCTGCATCGCCCCCTGATAGGCTTGCAGACCCGCGAACTTGAGGCCCGGGGCGGCGTCGATGGCTTTGGCAATCTCGATCACTGCCGGCGTGGTGGTCACACCGCAGCGGCCCGCGCCACAGTCAATCTCGACCAGGCACTCGATCTGCGTGCCGTGACGGGTCGCCGCTTCGGACAGGTCGGCCACGTTGTCGATGTCATCGACACAGCAGATCGTGCGTGCGCCCAGTTTCGGCATCCTGGCCAGCCGGTCGATCTTGGCCGGGTCGCGCACCTGGTTCGACACCAGCACGTCCTTAATCCCGCCGCGGGCAAAGACCTCGGCCTCGCTCACCTTTTGACAACACACACCGCAGGCACCGCCCAGGTCCACCTGCATCTGGGCCACGTCCACCGATTTGTGCATCTTGCCGTGTACCCGGTGGCGCATGCAGTGCGCCTTGGCATAGTCGCCCATCTTCTTGATGTTACGCTCCAGCGCGTCGAGGTCGAGCACAAGGCACGGCGTCTGGATGTCAGCCTCGTCCATGCCGGGCTTGGCGGGGATGTCAAAGCCCACTTCGTAATCGTCGAAAAAGCTCATGTCTTTCATCGGATCGCTCCTGCTGATGGGGTCGGGGAGGGCGGATCGGGAAGGGGTCCGCCGGTTCTTAAAGGTTACGCTTGTTTCCTATCGGAAACTTCACGGGATGAAAAGGGCCGATCAGCCCAGCCAGGGAAGCCGGTCCAGGTCCACGTTGCCGCCGGTGATGATCACGCCCACACGCTTGCCTGCAAAGCGTTCCTTGTTCTTGAGTATGATCGCCAGCGGCACGGCACAGCTGGCCTCGATCACCATGCGCAGGTGCTTCCAGCTCAGCTTCATGGCGTCGATGATCTCCGCGTCAGACGCGGTGTAGATATCGGTGACGTAGTTCGACACAAAATGCCATGTGCGTTCCTTGAGCGGCACCAGCAGACCATCGGCAATTGTCTTGGGCGCGTCGTCGGCGATGATGTGCCCAGCCTTAAAACTGCGATAGGCGTCATCGGCCTGTTCGGGTTCGGCTGCGATGATCTGCACCTCGGGGGCCAGCGCCGACAGGGTCAGGCAGGTGCCCGAGATCATGCCGCCGCCGCCGATGGGGGCCACCATCATGTCGAGCCCATCGACCTGTTCCATGAACTCCTTGGAACAGGTGCCTTGCCCCGCGATCACGCGCGGATCGTTATAGGGGTGCACAAAGTCACCGCCCGTGGCGGCCTGCACCTTGGCAAAGGTTTCCTCGCGCGAAGTGGTCGAGGGTTCGCATTCGGTGATCTGTCCGTCATAGCGGCGCACTGTGTCCTTTTTCGCCTGTGGGGCGGTGCGCGGCATCACGACGTTGCACGGAATCCCGCGGCGCATCGCGGCGTAGGACAGGCACGAGGCGTGGTTGCCCGAAGAATGCGTCGCGACCCCCTTGGCCGCCTGCGCATCATCCAGACCAAAGACCGCATTGGTCGCCCCGCGCACTTTGAAGGCGCCGGGTTCCTGGAAGTTCTCGCATTTGAAAAACAGCTGCGCGCCGGTCAGTTCGTTGAGGAAGTCCGAGGTGCGGATCGGCGTGCGACGGATATGCGGTTTGATCCGCTCATGTGCGGCCAGCATGTCGTCATAGCTGGGGATGTTGTCGACGATGTCTTTCATCAGGCGGCATCCTTTTGGGGTTGTTTGGTGCCCGCGCGGTATACCTCTTGCGCGGCGGCGACGCCCGAGCCAAGCGTGATGTCGAGGCCCAGATCGACCATGCACATTTCCGCAGTGGCGATGCCCGACAGGGCCATCACTTCCGTCAGACTGCCCAAGTGGCCGATACGGAACACCTTGCCCGCGACCTCGCCGAGACCAACGCCAAAAGCGACGCCATAGGTTTCCGCGGCGTGGGTGACGATGTCGGTGGCGTTGAACCCTTCGGGCGTTCGGACGGCGCTGACGCTGTCGGAATAGACCGCCGGGCTGTTGGCGCAGAGCTTCAGGCCCCATGCACCCACGGCGGCACGCACGCCGTCCGCGATGCGGCGGTGGCGGGCAAAGACATTTTCCAGCCCCTCGTCAAGCAGCATCTTGCACGCCTCATTCAGCCCGTTCATCAGCCCGACGCTGGGCGTGTAGGGATAGGCGGAATTGGCGTAGCCGTTCAGCATGTCATGCACGTCAAAAAAGGTGCGCGGCAGGCCCGCGCCCTCGGTCGCGGCCATCGCCTTGGCGCTAAAGCCGACGATGGCGAGGCCTGCGGGCAGCATGAAGCCCTTTTGCGATCCTGTCACAGCGACGTCGACACCCCAGTCATCAAACCGGAAATCCATCGACCCGATCGACGACACGCCGTCGACAAACAGCAAAGCTGGATGGTCGGTGGCGTCCATCGCCCTGCGGATTGCCGCGATATCCGACACAACGCCTGTAGCAGTCTCGTTGTGGGTGGCGAGCACCGCCTTGATCTTGTGACCTGTATCGGCGGCGAGAATGTCGGCATAGCGGTCGGCGGGGATGCCGTCACCCCAACCGGTTTCGACGATCTCAACTTGCAGGCCATGGCGCTGGCACATGTCAATCCAGCGGTGCGAGAACATGCCATTGCGCGCGGCCAGAACGGTGTCGCCAGCGCTGAGCGTGTTGGTCAGCGCAGTTTCCCAGCCGCCCGTGCCGGTGGAGGGAAAGATGAAAACTTCGGCGCTTTTCGACTTCAGCACTAGCTGGACGCCGGCCCGCGCCGGGTGGAGGATATTGCCAAACAGCGGCGATCGGTGGTCGATCGTGGGCATGTCGCAAGCTTTGCGCAAGGATTCCGGGATGTTTGTGGGTCCTGGAATGAAAACCGGGTTTTGAAAGCTCATGACCGTCTCCTCCTGATGCGGTGCGGCCTGTGTAATATAGTGCGCTGCGGCGTGAAATTTTTTTGAAATCATTTTTCATTTTGCGGGCAGGCTAAATTATGCAATCAGGACAGCGTGTTATATTTTTCAAATGGTGAAATTAATTTTCATCAAAGTTTGGAGGCGTCCATGCAGGCCCCAGAATCACCGGATATCTCGCCCCGGCGCGCCCGGGGCCGCCCCCGCGGATGGGACGACAAGACCGATCAGAACACGATCAAATCGCTCGACCGGGCGATGCAGGTGTTCGAATACCTGAGCGAGGCGCAGGGCAAGCCATTGTCCGCATTGGCGGCCGAAACTGGGCAGTCGCCCGCTACGGTCTATCGCATCCTCGTTACGCTGGAAGGGCGCGGGTTGGTGGAGTTCGACGCTGTCGAACAGGTCTGGCACATCGGCTCGCGCGCTTTTGTCATTGGCGCGCGATTTCTGCGCCGTACCAGCCTTGTCGAACGCGCGCGCCCGGTGCTGAGAAACCTGATGGAGGTGACCGGCGAAACCGCCAACCTTGCCGTCGAACGCAGCGGGATGGTTCTTTTTCTCAGTCAGGTAGAGACGCATGAAAGCATACGCGCGTTCTTTCCGCCGGGCACGCTGTCGCCGATGCACGCATCGGGCATTGGCAAGGCCCTCTTGGCTCAGATGGATGCGGCGCGGTTGGATCGTTGGTATGATGACCACCCGGCCGAACGCTTCACGCCGCATACGCTGGTGGATCGTGGCGCACTGACCGCAGCGCTCAAAGAGATACGTGCCCGCGGCTATGCCATTGACGCAGAGGAACGGAACATCGGGATGCGCTGCATTGCTGCGCCCGTTTTCGACATGAACCGCGAGGCTGTCGCCGGACTATCCGTCTCGGGTCCGACCAGCCGAGTTGGCGACGATCAGATCGATGCGCTGAGCCGTGCAGTGATGGCTGCCGCAGGCACACTGTCACAGGCGATTGGGGCTGACACAAGTTGAGCGTAGACTGCGAACAGCCCATTCCATCTGCTTATAGAGCGCTACCCGCAGTTCGCCTCGATGGACCGCTGCAGCGTGCGCATCTGCCTGCGAACGCGGTTCTGGCGCGGCAGTTGTTCGATGGCCTGCATATTGTCGGTGCCATCATACCACGAGGCAAACAGCAGCGCCTTGATATCGTCATCGAGCACGGCATCGGACACGCGATGCAAGCACAGGCAGCCCGCTTGATCGAGGCCGCCACCGCGCCCATCGGCAATCATTTTGGTGCAAATCTGACCGCCCGTTGGGGCAGCATTGGCATGCGTCGGCAAGCTCAGCGCTAAAATTAGTGAACAGATCATAGTGTTCAACGGAGACCGCATTTTGAACCTTTTCAGATTGGCACTGCAGCAGTTTCGAACACGTCGCCTGCAAAAGCAAACGTTGCGAAAAACCGAGTGCAACAGACGTAGCAAGCTAGATCAGATCGCTTTGGCGCCAGAACAGCTGAAGGCTTTGCAAACCCGTTCCACGTCGCTCAGCCAATTGGCGCGGGTCTGATCTGTGCTGCCCACAACGGGGCGAAAGACCTGCCGATGCACATGTTCTGCGCCGCAATAGGGCAGCACGCAGCGCGTCCAGATCGCGTGAAGCGGGTCGCCAAGTTCGTGTTGTTCACGTTCAGCCACTGTGTCTGAGGTATTGAAAACAACCGCGTGTTTGAGATCCAAAAGAGCGTCGGGCCGACCGTCGGCTGTCTGCAGGCGATACGCCACACCAGGCACCAAAACACGGTCCATCCACCCAGCAAGGATCGCCGGCGGTTTACCCCACCAATTGGGGTGCACGATCAGAATACCATTTGCGCTGGCGATCTGCTGCCGGTGGACCCGTACCAAATCATCATCGCACCGCGCGAGCGCGTCTTCCAAACTGTCACCCACTGTGTAAGCTTCAGAAGCTTTGAGGCACGGGTCAAAACCCTCGGCATAAAGATCATGGTGGATGACACTGTGCCCAGCAGCCGCAAGCGTGCGGCGCGCTGTTTCAGAGATCGCATGGCAGAAACTGTCTGAACGCGGATGCGCTATGAGCGAAAAGAAGGTCACTGCGTTCTACGGCACGTCACAGGCGGGTGAGTTTCACTGCACCGGCTGCATTCGTGGACAGGTGTTGGTCGCATTCAGATCCCCTTTTCCGCCAAAAGCATCCACCAAAAATCATCTTGAATTGCCGCGCTCTAACTTTGGTGCTGTGTCTGCGGGCTGCTTTTTTGGCTGGTTTCATACCGATCCGGCAGACTGTTTGGCGCCTTAAATGTCTGGATAGAAATCTCATTTGCGTGATGCAAGACCGCGAGGGCGTATCTGCCAATCAATCCACCCGGTTTCGCGTTTTGAAAATGCACAAGCGGTTACGCCGGAGTTTTGGGCGCAGCTCATACAAATCGAGAAACACCGCCGTGTTAAGCCCGGGCAGCACGCGCATTTATTCAATTGGATCTACACCACCCAGAGCGGCGTGCCGATTTACATCCTTATACAGCAAATACCGAAACCGCCCCGGCCCACCCGCGTAACACGCTTGCGGACAGAAGGCGCGCAGCCAGATGTAATCGCCCGCTTCGACCTCGACCCAGTCCTCATTCAGCCGGTACACCGCCTTACCTTCTAACACGTAGAGACCGTGTTCCATGACATGAGTTTCGGGGAACGGGATCACCGCACCGGGTTCAAAAGTGACAATGTTTACATGCATATCGTGGCGCAGATCACTGGGGTCGGCAAAGCGGGTGGTGGCCCATTTGCCATCCGTACCGGGCATAGGGTTGGGCGCGACGTCAGCGTCGTTGGTGATGATGATGTCGGGCGCAACCAGGCCGGGCACCGGTGCATAATGTTTGCGGATCCAGTGAAAGCGCACCGGCGCTTTGCTCGTGTTGTGCAGTTGCCAATGCGTGCCCGCGGGCAGGTAGGCGTAGCCGCCGGGGGCAAGGGTGTGCTTGGCCCCATGCACCATCAGATCGCAGTGCCCTTCGACCACAAACAGAACCGCCTGAGCTTGAGGATCAGTGTCGGGTTGGTCCGAACCACCGCCGGGGGCGACTTCCATGATGTAGTGGGAGAATGTCTCCGCAAAGCCCGACAGTGGACGCGCGATGATCCACAGTCGCGTTTTGTCCCAAAAGGGCAGCGCGGACGCTGTAATATCGCGCATCGTGCCGCGCGGGATCACAGCGTAGGCATTGGTGAACATGGCGCGATCAGTCAGCAACTGATCCTGGCCAGGGTGACCGCCATGAGGCGCATAGTATTTCGCGGGCATGAGTGTCCTAGATTTTACTGGTAAGCATCAGTTTCGAAGCGATGCGTTTTGCGTTCCAGCCGAAAAATCAGTCAGGACTGTTCGGATTAATTTGAAAATGGCGCCACAGTGTCATGCACTCGTCACAAACAGGCACAGTTTGCCTGCGGCGGACAAACGATTGCGCGCAGGCGATTGCGTTACGGCCCATTTCGCCGCAGCATTTGTTAGGCGTTGCTTTGTGCTTTCAGCTGCAGGCGACGCGCGTGCAAGATCGGCTCAGTGTAGCCGGCAGGTTGCGTGGTCCCTTCGAGCACGAGATCAAGCGCGGCATTGAACGCCAAGCCGTCAAAGCGCGGAGCCATCGGCCGATAGTTCGGGTCGTCCGCATTCTGGCGGTCAACCACAACGGCCATCTTCTCGAACACGTCGCGCACGTCGCTTTCACTGACGACGCCGTGGTGCAACCAGTTTGAAATGTGCTGCGCTGAGATGCGGCAGGTGGCGCGATCTTCCATCAGACCGACGTCGTTGATGTCAGGAACCTTGGAACAGCCCACGCCCTGATCGATCCACCGCACAACGTAACCCAAAATCCCTTGCGCGTTGTTTTCCACCTCGCGCAGGATTTGCGCGGCAGACCAGCGGCGATAGCTGGCAATCGGGATGTCGAGCAGTGCCTCGACATAGGCGCGTCGCCCACCTGCGGCCAGTTTGGCTTGCACGGCGAACACGTCGACTTTGTGATAATGCAGCGCGTGCAGTGTGGCCGCGGTTGGGCTGGGCACCCAGGCGCAGTTTGCACCGGCGAGCGGGTGCTCGATCTTGTTCTCCAGCATAGCGCCCATGGCATCAGGCATCGCCCACATGCCCTTGCCGATCTGCGCTTTGCCAGACAGCCCACACTCCAGACCGATATCCACGTTCTGGTTTTCGTACGCTGTGATCCAGCCTTTGCGCTTGATAAAGTCTTTGCGGCTGAATGGACCGGCTTCCATCGAGGTGTGTATTTCGTCGCCGGTGCGGTCCAGGAAGCCGGTGTTGATAAATACAACCCGGTGCTTGGCGGCGCGGATACATTCCTTGAGGTTCACCGAAGTGCGCCGCTCCTCGTCCATAATCCCGATCTTTACCGTGTAGCGGGGCAGGCCCAGCAGATCCTCGACGCGGGCAAAGATGTCGTTGGTGAACGCCACCTCTTCGGGGCCGTGCATCTTGGGTTTGACCACGTAGATCGCCCCGCTGTGCGAATTGCGCATGCCATCGGATTTGCGCAAGTCGTGCATGGCGATCATGGTGGTCAGAAGGGCATCCATCAGCCCTTCAAAAACCTCTGAACCATCGCGGTCGAGAATGGCCGGATTGGTCATAAGGTGGCCGACATTGCGCACCAACAAAAGCGCGCGGCCTTTCAGCGACGCGGTCGATCCGTCCGGCGCGCGATAGGTTTTGTCAGCATTCAGCGTGCGGGTGATGGTTTGGCCACCCTTTTCAAAGGTCTCGCTCAGCCCGCCTTGCATCAATCCAAGCCAGTTGCGGTACGCGCTCACTTTGTCTGCGGCGTCGACGCATGCCACCGAATCCTCGCAGTCGACGATGGCCGAAACTGCCGATTCCAGCACCACGTCAGCCAGCCCGGAGGCCGAGGTTTTGCCAATCGGGTGGTCGCGGTCAAAGACCAGTTCCACATGCAGATTATTGTTTTGCAAAATGACGGTGTCGGGGCTGGTGGCATCACCGGTATAGCCCGCGAATTTGGCCGGATCGATCAACCCCGAGCCGTCAACAAGGAGCGCGCCGTTCACCACGCTGTATGACGTGGCGGTGCCGTGGCTGACATCGCGCAGAGGGAACGCTTCGTCCAAGAAAACCGCGGTGCGCGACACCACGCGCCCACCGCGCCCGGTGTCATAGCCGCCGGATTGCGGCGCCGCCTCTAGGGCATCTGTGCCGTAGAACCCGTCGTAAAGACTGCCCCAGCGGGCATTTGCAGCATTGAGCACAAATCGCGCATTTGTCACAGGCACAACCAATTGCGGACCAGCAATGGTGGCAATCTCAGGGTCGACATGCTCCGTCTCAATCTGAAAATCGCCACCTTCGGGCAGCAGGTATCCGATGTCTTCCAGATATGCTTTGTATCCAACTCCGTCATGCGGCTGGTCCCGGCGCGCCCTGTGCCAGTCATCAAGCTTGGCTTGGATCTCTTCGCGCTTGGCCAGGAGCGCCCGATTGGTGGCTCCTAGTTCGTGAAAGATTGCGCTTGCGCCGGACCAAAACGCAGTTGCGTCGATCCCGAGCGTATCCATCACCTCGGTTTCGATGAAATCCGCCAATTCGGCAGCCACTTTCAGATCGGCCCTTTCGACGCGGTTTTGTGCCATCATGCGATACCCCATTTTCGGCTGCGTATAGGGCGGTACGCGCCAGACGTCTACACGCGGGTGAGCAACCAGTTGCCAACGTCATGAAGGTTGAGGACAGGCTGGCTTCGGTTCGATTTAACAGGCGCCTCAGCCGACGCAAACGCACGACAAGACACCATTGTATTCAGATCGTGATCCACCGACGGCTTGCCAGACAGTAAGCCATTCGCAGATGATCAATCCGAATTTGGCCTCTGCCAAACGCACGTAGCGGCGGCGCCAGCAAGAAAAGCAGCAGGAATTCGCAATGACCGAGACGCGGGACACCCCATCGTTTTTTGCTTTGGCAAGGCAGAGCGGCGTTGTTCGGCGGGCGGCTAAAGTGTCACTCCTTGTGGGCACCATCCTTGCGATCATCAACCACGCGCCCGCCGCGCTGTCAGGTCAGATTTCCGCGCTTTCGGTGTTTCAGATCATAGTGACCTACGCGGTGCCTTACAGTGTTGCAACGTGGTCCGCGGTGCAGACGCTTCGCGATCGAGCTTAGTCCACCGAGGCGTGTCTTTGCACCACTTGGTAACACGCCAGATCGGTTGATGGCGTAGCTTCTTTAGCTCAAGCGATCCGAACGCCGACGAAATTCTTAACCAAGACACTGGAAAACCGACGCGGGCGTTGTAGGTACCCCGTCAGCGTTGGTTTGAGTGCGCGCCGCGCGGATGCATTATCACTTTGCAGGAGCCTGCCATGACCGCACTCTTTTTTGGGTCCATCGGAACCGTAATCGAGACATCAGAGCATCAGCGAGAAGCGTTCAACCAAGCGTTTGCTGTGCACGGTTTGGAATGGCACTGGGACCGTGATTTATATCGCGAGATGCTGCAAGTTGCGGGTGGTGCAAATCGCATTGCTCGATATGCTAAACAGCACGACGAAGTTGTAGACGTCGCAGCGCTGCATGCCACCAAAACCTCGATCTTCCAGAATCAATTGGCGAGCAAGGATTTGCCCCTGCGCCCCGGCGTTGCCCGGGCACTGCAAGAGGCCACCGCGCGCGGTGTGCCCTGCGCCTTTGTCACCAGCACCGAAGCGGACACCGCATGGGCCATTGCAAAAACCGTAGCCTGGCAAGCAGGCGTCGCGTTCGATCACGTCACCCACAGCAAGGTTGGTCAACCGTCAAAGCCCGCGCCAGATGTGTACCGGGCGGCGCTTGCTGCGCTGGATTTGTCAGCCAATGATGCCACGGCGATTGAGGACAATTCGGACGGCGTTGCAGCCGCGAAAGCGGCAGGGCTGGTCACCATTGGCTATCCCGGGCTCAACACCTTTGCCCGCGATTTGACCAAAGCAGACGCGCAGGCGGGCGATGACATTGCCATCGCTCTGGACCGGTGGCTGCTGCGGCACGCGCAAGCAGCCGAATAGGCCTGGTCACTCATGGCCGCTTGTGTCGTGCGTGCTTTGTCTTCGCTAAAGTCTGACAAAATGTGCATGCACAGTTAGCCGGACCCGTGGGCTTTGGTGTTTTAGCACCTACAGCGTTTGCGGATCTGGGATCGCTGGACAAACCGATCCGACGGATCACTCGCGACTTCAAAGCACGCCGGAGGGGACAACTCCGTCTGCAACCCAACGATCTAGCTGGTCCAAGACCGCTTCGGCAAAGGCCAGATCGTTGATGTGACAGTCGAGCACCGCGGTCTCAATACGCCCATCACAGGCAGCGATGCTTGCCGCTATGAACGCGCTGTGGCTCTCCGGATCATGGGCTGGTTCGCCGGGTTTATCCCATTCCTCAATCCCATGTCGCGGCAGGAAATACTGGGTGGGACCCTCGGCCTGCGCGAGCCTGTCAGCGATTTCCGCTGCGATTTCAAATCGTTCATCCGCATTAAAAGCGACGCTTTTGATCAAGCGGTTGTGCGGATGGAACGGCCGTTCGGCAAACCGAGTTGGGATGTCCTGCCAACCGGCGAGGTCCAGAATGTCAGACGCGCCGGGCGCCACCATTTGCGGGATGCCCGCACGCCCGGCACTGGTCAGACGGTCCAACCCTGCGCTGACCAAAGATCCGTGCAACGCGTTCACCAACTCTTGCAGTGAGAAATCCATGACGCAGGCAAATGCGCCATGTGCTGCCAACTGTTCGAACGCCATGCCGCCCATGCCGGTGGTGTGGAACACGGCGACGTCATAACCGCGCGAGGTCAGCGCGGGGTGCAGGTGTTTCATGTATTTCAAGCAGGAAGAGCCAAGCGACGTCATGCCGATCAGCGGCCGCTCAGATTGCGGCGATTCCACCGCTTTGGCAGCGCCAAGCACAGCACCCGCAGCTTGGGACAAGGAGGATTTGCACAACGGATTCAGGCCAAAAAGACCGCCAGCCCACAGGATAAATTGTACATCCGGCGCCATGCGGTCTGCGGCAATCAACGGCGAACCGGCAACGGTGGAGACGATGTATTTCGGCACGCCCAACGGCAGCGCCTGCGCGCAATCAAGGGCGAGGTCGGTGCCCATCGTGCCGCCCAGTGCGATCATGCCGTCCACACGACCGGCCGCGTGCAGCTTGATCGTCATTGCGGCTGCCCCCGCGCTCATCCGTTCAAATGCGGCACCTTCTTCGCCCAGCGCGATCAACCATTCGATACTGTCACCCACAGCGGCGGCGACCTCGTGTTTGGAGATGTCCACCGGCATTGAGGTGTCGCCCAAAACGCTGACATCCATGGCGATGACAGCGCCGCCTTCGGACTGGATGCGATTGATCAGATAGCCAAGCTCATCCGCCTTGGTGTCGAAGGTCCCGATGACGAGGATGGTTTTGATCATGTCTGCTCCCCCTACGCCGCTTATGCGTGGCCTGTGCATTTGAAATCAGAACCGCCGGGTTGCGCAAGGTTCGGTGCATCCGCTGCGTGACCTGCGTTGCTCACTTGTGGCAAGGTCGCCAGGCACAGCAAAGATGGACGCTACCATGATCGAACCCGGCTTGCTTGAGACCCTGGCACGCGCACCGGTGCCTGCCGCGCAGCACATAATCGACGGCGAACGGCGCGCGGCATCTGACAGGCAGGTCATGCAAGTGATCTCGCCCATCGACGGGGCGCCGCTGACCACAATACCGCGCGGTACGATCGAAGATGCAACTGCCGCCGTTTCGGCGGCGCGCTGCGCGTTTGATGACGGGCGTTGGACCGGTCTGGCGCCCGCGATGCGTAAAAAGATCATGCTGAACTGGGCCGATCTGATCGAGGCTGAGGCCGCCGAACTCGCTGTTTTAGGCGTGCGTGATAACGGCACCGAGATCGCGATGGCATATAAGGCAGAGCCAATGTCTGCCGCCGCCACCATCCGCTACTATGCCGAGGCGGCCGACAAGATCTTTGGCGAAATAGCACCGACCGCACCCGCGGCACTGGGCCTTGTGCACAAGGAACCGGTGGGCGTGGTCGGCGCGATTGTGCCGTGGAACTTCCCCTTGATGATCGCCGCCTGGAAACTGGGACCGGCCCTCGCGGCCGGTTGTACGGTGGTTTTAAAACCAGCGGAAACCGCATCGCTCACCTTGATCCGCGTGGCGGAATTGGCATTGGAGGCTGGAATTCCGCCAGGCGTTTTAAATGTGGTCACCGGCGCGGGCGACGTTGTTGGCGCCGCCATTGCCGAAAGCGATGATGTGGATGTGCTGGTCTTTACAGGCTCAGGCGCCACCGGCCGGCGTTTGATCGAGGCGTCAGCGCGGTCGAACCTGAAACGGGTGTATCTCGAGCTTGGCGGCAAATCGCCCAACGTGGTTTTTGCCGATGCGCCTGATCTGGACGAGGCGGCCAAAGTCTCTGCGCAGGGCATTTTTCGCAATTCCGGGCAGGTTTGCGTCGCGGGCTCGCGTCTTTTGGTAGAACGCGGCATTCACGATGCATTTGTGGAGAAACTGCAAGCGCACGCCGAAGCTATGCAGGTGGGTGACCCGCTTGATCCAGGCACCTCTGCGGGTGCGATCAATTCGGAACATCACCTGACCCAAATTCTGGGTCACATCGACCGCGCGCGGGCTGCGGGACGAACGGTGGTAACCGGCGGTCACCGCATCCTTGAGGACACCGGCGGATACTATATCGCGCCCACAATCATTACCGGCGTGCAACCAAATGACGCCATAGCCCGCCAAGAGGTGTTTGGACCGGTGCTGGCCGTTCAATCCTTCGAAGATGAACACGACGCCGTGGCGCTGGCAAATGACACAAATTACGGTCTCGCCGCTGCGGTCTGGACCTCAGATCTGTCACGCGCGCACCGCATGGTGCGGCGGCTGCGGGCAGGCGTGGTACATGTGAACACCTATGGCGGCGCGGATGTCACTGTGCCCATGGGCGGGGTCAAGCAATCGGGAAATGGATACGACAAGTCAATGCACGCCTTCGACAAATACCTCGATCTAAAGACCGCGTGGATCAAGCTTTAGCGTTCTCGAGCGCGTCCAGCACGGTCTCTAACTGATCGATCAGGTTTTGGATTTGGTCCCGGCCAACAGTCGCTTCGATTTCAGAGCTGATGGCGCTGCTTTCTGGTGCGACCTTGGTGATCAGGGCGGCACCGCTTTCGCTCAGGCGCAGGCTGGTGCGGCGCCCATCACCCGCAGCGCGCGCGGTGATGATCAGGCGGCGTTCCTCCAGCCCCCTGGTCATGCGCGACAGCGAAGGGGGCAGCAGGTTGGCGGCCTTTGCCAGCGCGCTCATGTCGATATCCGGGGTCTCCGCCAGCACGCGAAGCACACGCCACTGCTGTTCCGTGACCCCGTGGCGCTGCAGCATGGGACGAAATCGCTCCATCACCTTTTCGCGCACGCGCAGCAACGCGATGGGCAGTGAGCGCGCTGTGGTGCTCAGCCGGGTCGCATCCTTTTGCGAAGCATTTGACATGGCGCTACTCCTGCAGGAGGTTTTGCTTAACGTGTTAATTATTGACAACCCACGATCCTGTTCACACGGTGTAGGCCAAGGGAGGATGCCGTGCCGCATTTGACGATCGAGTATTCGTCTGCTGTTGAACAGTATATCGACATCGCCGATCTTTGTCGCGCGTTGCATGCCATCATGGTGGCGACGCCGCTGTTCCCCACCGCTGGCATACGGATCCGTACCTACGTCGCCGAGCATGCGATTGTGGCTGATGGACATCCAGAGAACGCTTTTGTCGCGATGGGCTTGCGCGTGGGTGCTGGACGTTCGGAAGAAGCGTTACGCGCAGCGGGCGACACACTGTTCGCCGCCGCGCAAAGCGTTCTTGCGGAGCCATTGTCAAAGCCACATTTCGCGCTATCGCTCGACATTCGGGTCAGCGATCCGGTGCTAAGCTGGAAACAGACCCCGATCCATACCCGGCTATCGGCACAGGATACGCCATGACTGCGCTCACGGAAAACTTGGCCAAGCTCGACGGCTACCTTTCGCGGTTTCGTGAGACGGGCATTCAGAATCGCATCGCCGGAAAAGACGTGGCGGGCAGCGGCGGTGCGTTTCCCACCCTGTCGCCGGTTGATGCATCGGTCATCTGCGATGTCGCCCGCGGCACAGCGTCAGATATCGACGCTGCGGCCAGGGCGGCCCATGCAGCATTTGCGGATTGGCGCGATATGCCTGCGCGAGAACGTCGCGCCATACTGATCCGCATTGCCAAAGCCATCGAAGACCGTGCCGAGGAAATCGCGCTATGCGAATGTTGGGACACCGGGCAGGCGATCAAATTCATGTCCAAAGCCGCCCTGCGCGGGGCCGAGAACTTTCGCTATTTCGCGGATCAAGCGGTGCAGGCGCGCGATGGTCAGCACCTGAAATCACCGACGCTGACCAACATCACCACCCGCGTGCCCATCGGACCGGTTGGGGTGATCACGCCGTGGAACACGCCTTTTATGCTGTCGACGTGGAAGATTGCACCCGCCCTCGCCGCCGGTTGCACCGTGGTGCACAAACCGGCCGAAGCGTCACCGCTCACCGCGCGTCTGCTGGTCGAGATCGCCGAAGGCGCAGGTCTGCCACACGGCGTGCTGAACACCGTGAATGGCTTTGGCGAAGAGGCGGGCAAAGCACTGTGTGCGCACCCGCTGATCCGTGCAATTGGATTTGTCGGTGACAGCGCCACTGGCAAACTGATCGTGAAGCAGGGTGCAGACACACTGAAACGCAACCACCTGGAACTTGGCGGCAAAAATCCGGTGATTGTGTTTGACGATGCGGACCTTGATCGCGCGCTGGATGCGGTAATCTTCATGATCTATTCGATCAATGGCGAACGGTGCACCTCTTCATCGCGCCTGCTGATCCATGACACCATCCGCGAGGCGTTCGAGGCAAAGCTGATCGCGCGGGTGAACCAGATCAAGGTGGGACATCCGCTCGACCCTGCGACTGAGATCGGGCCGCTGATCTCCGAGGCACACTTTGCCAAAGTGACGAGCTATTTCGATATTGCCCGCGACGATGGCGCCACCACCGCCGCCGGCGGCGAAAGAGTTGGTGATGAGGGATATTTTGTGCGCCCAACGCTGTTTACCAACGCAAGCAATGACATGCGCATTGCCCAAGAGGAGATCTTTGGCCCGGTCCTCACCTCGATCCCCTTTCGCACCGAAGATGAGGCGCTGGCGCTGGCCAATGACACCGATTACGGACTGACGGCATATCTTTGGACGAACGATCTGACCCGCGCATTGCGGTTTACCGACCGGCTTGAGGCGGGCATGATATGGGTCAACTCCGAAAACGTGCGCCACCTGCCCACACCGTTTGGCGGGGTGAAAAACTCCGGCATCGGGCGGGACGGCGGTGATTGGTCGTTCGAGTTCTACATGGAGCAAAAGCACATCGGCTTTGCCACCGGCCAGCACAAAATAACCCGGCTGGGGGTTTCCTGATGCCTGTGCCGGCGCCGAACCTCTATCCGCCTTTCAATACCGTCCGGCTGAGCCATGTATATCTCAACGTCGCAGATCTTGCTGCATCACGGGCGTTTTATACCGACATACTCGGCCTCCAAGTCACTGACGAAACGGACAGCCATGTGTACCTGCGCGCTATGGAGGAGCGGGGCCATCACTGCCTGGTGTTGCAGCAATCCGAGCATCCCGGAACAGTGGAGGCAATTGGATTCAAGACTTTTGATGAGGATGACCTCGACCGTGCGCAGGCGTATTTTTCTGCCCTTGTGCAGCCGACGGAATGGGTTGACCGACCATTTCAGGGCCGTACGCTACTGACTTCTGACAACCTTGGCATACCGCTGGAATTCTATCATCAGATGGGCCGTCTGCCACCGATCCATCAGCAATATGCGCTCTATCGCGGGGTCAAACCGCTGCGCATCGACCATTTCAACTGCTTTTCCACTGATGTTGATGCGTCGGTCGCCTTTTATTCGGATTTCGGCTTTCGCGTGACCGAATACACCGAAGACGAAGACAGCGGGCGGCTTTGGGCAGCCTGGATGCACCGCAAGGGTGGCGTGCATGACATGGCGTTTACAAACGGCACCGGTCCACGGCTGCATCATGTTGCGTTCTGGGTTCCGACGCCGATGAACATCATCGACCTGCTCGATCTGATGGCAACCACGGGACATCTGGCCAACATCGAACGCGGACCCGGTCGGCACGGGATTTCCAACGCCTTCTTTCTCTACATCCTTGATCCCGATGGTCACCGAATTGAAATCTATTGTTCAGACTACCAGACCGTCGATCCGGATCTGGAGCCGATCAGATGGGACCTTAAAGATCCGCAACGCCAGACCCTTTGGGGTGCCCCGGCGCCGGAAAGCTGGTTCAAGCACGGCTCCCCTTTTGTCGGTATCGCGCCGCAACAGGCCAGCCTGAATGCAACCCCGATCATCGCGCCGTAGGGGACACGCCATGAGATTTGCAAGCTACAGCACAGGCGGCGAAACGTTCTTTGGTGCCGTTACAGATACCGGGATGATCGCGCTCAACGACGCAACGCAATGGCCAACCCTGTTTGATGCCGTCGCCAATGACGCGTTGCCCCAGTTGGAGCACTCGGCGCAGGACCGGCCCGTTAACCACACCGACGTGACCTATGAGATGGTGCTGCCAAACGCGCGACGGATTTTATGCGTTGGTGTCAATTTTCCTGCCCGCAACGCTGAGTATAAAGACGGCAGTGCGCTGTCAAAATACATGTCGCTATTTCCGCGTTTTGCCAGCGGGTTTACTGGCCATGATCGGCCTCTGACACGTCCCCCGGAAAGCCATCAATTGGACTATGAAGGCGAAGTGGCGGTGATCATCGGCAAGCCGGGACGCCGTATTGCTGCGGCGGATGCCTATGCTCACATCGCAGCGCTAACAATATGCAACGAAGGGACCATTCGCGACTGGGTCCGACACGCCAAGTTTAACGTGACGCAAGGCAAGAACTGGGACCGCTCGGGTGCGATGGGCCCGTGGCTGGTACCGTTCACGAACGCGGCGCAACTCGATGACGCCCGCATCGTCACGCGTGTGAATGGCGACGTGCGGCAAAACGATGTGTTGGCCAATATGGTGCACGATATCCGGACCCAGATCGCCTATATCTCGACCTTTATGACGCTGCAGCCCGGTGACATCATTGTCACCGGAACACCCACAGGCGCCGGCGCACGATTTGACCCGCCGCGCTTTTTGAAACCGGGTGACATAGTTGAGGTATCCGTGACCGGCATCGGAACCCTGCGCAACACCGTCGAGGACGAGGTGATATGACACGCGAAGAGCACGCCCGCGCTGCCGCTGACCTGTTGCATGCTGAAAAGACCGGCACGCAAATCGGGCTGTTGTCCTTGCGGCACCCCGACATCGCGATGGACGATGCCTACGCCATCCAAAACGCGATCCACCGGACAAAACTGGACGCCGGACGGCGCGTG
This sequence comes from Pseudomonadota bacterium, assembly GCA_039026855.1. Classification (GTDB taxonomy): domain Bacteria; phylum Pseudomonadota; class Alphaproteobacteria; order Rhodobacterales; family Rhodobacteraceae; genus Tateyamaria. The sequence continues at coordinate 18,124 of JBCCLL010000026.1, forward strand.
ATCGGCTGGAAAATCGGGCTAACCTCCAAGGCGATGCAAGACGCGTTGGGCATCAACATTCCCGACAGCGGCATTCTGTTTGACGACATGCTCTTTGACGACGGTGCCACCATACCCCGCGGACGGTTCATTCAGCCGCGGATCGAGGCTGAGATCGCCTTTGTTATGGGCGCATCTGTGGGCGGAGAAAATGTCACGCGCGAGGATGTTTTGGCCGCAACAGATTATGTCGCGCCGTCCATAGAAATCCTCGACACGCGCATTGTACGAGCCGATCAAGCAACCGGAAAATCCCGCAGCGTATTCGACACGATCAGCGACAATGCCGCGAACGCGGGCGTCGTCCTTGGCGAGCAGAAGCAGGACTCGGATGCGCAGGATCTGCGCTGGGTCGGGGCAATTGTGACGCGGAACGGCGCGGTCGAAGAGACCGGCCTCGGTGCCGGTGTGCTCAATGATCCGGTGGAAAGCGTTGTCTGGTTGGCCCGGCGCATGGCGCAATACGGTCAAAGCATTGCCTCCGGCCAGATCATCCTGTCCGGCAGTTTTATACGCCCGGTCGAATGCCCGCCCGGAACGCAAATCGACGCTGATTTCGGATCTTTCGGACAGGTGTCCCTGAGCTTTGGCGCCTAGTGCTCAGGCAACGCCTCATCACGGCAAAGCCAGACGCTGAAAACCAACACTGCCTGAAGGACGACCTCTGCATACGGAAATGACTATGACCACGCCTTGTATCATCTGCGTTGCGATCACCGGATCGGTCTCTCGCAAGGAACACAATCCGGCGGTCCCGATCACCGTTTCCGAACAAATCGAGAGCACGCACGCCGCCTTCGAAGCGGGCGCAACCATCTGCCACGCCCATGTACGAAATGACGATCAAACGCCGTCAAGCGCTCCAGATAAGTTTGCCGCGCTCAAGGAAGGATTGCGCAAGCATTGCCCCGGCATGATCATTCAATTTTCGACTGGCGGTCGGTCAGGTGCCGGACGGGAACGCGGCGGGATGCTGCCGCTGCGCCCGGATATGGCGTCGCTGAGCGTGGGGTCGAACAACTTCCCAACCCGCGTCTACGAGAACCCGCCAGATCTTGTCGCGTGGCTCGCGTCCGAGATGAAAGCCCACGAGATCAAGCCCGAAATCGAGGTGTTCGACCTCAGTCACATCTTCCAAGCGGCGCGCATGCATCAAGCGGGCGAGATTGCAGATACACCCTATGTGCAGTTTGTCATGGGCGTGAAAAATGCAATGCCCGCGGATCGGCACGTTTTTGATTTCTATGTCCGGACGGTAAACCGGCTTTTCCCCGGCGCACCTTGGTGCGCTGCGGGCATCGGCAAAGATCAGATGACACTAAATGCGTGGGCGGTCGCCGCGGGCGGTCACACGCGCACCGGGTTCGAAGATAACGTCCGGCTGGATCGCCACACCTTGGCCCCGTCAAATGCGGCGCTGGTGTCCCGTGTGGTAGACATCTGCGCGCAATACGACCGCCCAGTGGCCAATACAGATCAGGCCCGCGCGATCCTTGGTCTGCGACCCTGAAACAGGTGGCAACCGCGCCCTGCCTGCCTATATCTCATGGCAAGGGAAAGGGGCACAGACCATGACCGCACCTCTTGCAAACATGATAAACGCGCTGACCCTGATTGCCTGCGGTGTTTGGGGCTACTGGGCGGGCGATTTCAAATCGCTGACTGCGTTGATCCCCGTGGTCTTTGGCGTGGCATTGCTGGCCTGTCAGAGCGGCGTGAAGGCCGAGAACAAGGTTGTTGCGCATATCGCAGTGCTCTTGACGCTGGTGATCCTCGTGGCGCTTTTCATGCCGCTTTCGTCGGCACTGGGGTCAGGCGATGCGGCACGCATTCTGCGGTCGCTTTTGATGGTTGCGACCGGGGTGCTGGTACTGGTCTTTTTCATCAAAAGCTTCATCGATGCCCGCCGCGCGCGCCAGGGCGGTTAGGTCCGACGCCGCTCAAACTCCGCCCATGCGTCCAGAAGTTTGTCGATGTTGAAATCGGACTGCTTTGCGGGGCCCAGGATAATCTGCTCATTTCGGACGACCGTGTCGATTGCCTCACCCAGCGCCGGGATCACCTCCTCTGGTATGACCAACGCGCCGTGACGGTCGGCGTGGATCATTTCGCCCGGGGCGACGCGCAGGTCCATCACTGACACCTCCGTTCCGATCTCGACCACGTGGACAAAGCCGTGGCTGACACCGATAGAGCCTGCCAAAACGGGAAACCCCGGGTCTACAACGTCGAGGTCACGCATCACACCGTTGGTCACTGCGCCGCTCAGGCCGAGACCCTTGTGAACTGCAACGTTCACCTCGCCCCACCAACCGGCAATGGCGTTTGGGTAATCCAGATCCTCAATGACTGCGACGCGCGGAAAAGAGCCCTGTGCCATGGCGCGGTAGTAATCGAGGCGACGGGCCTTGATCACATCGGCGGCTTCGGTAGGCGGTGCCACACCGGCGATGCGCGCGGTTGTCGCGCGCCCGACCATAGCGGGGGCGCCGGGTCGACTGTGCTGCATCGTGCCCCGGGTAAACCGGTTGAAGCCACGCGTGCCTTGCACAACCTCAATTGCGTTGCAAACAGTGGGCGTATCGACGCTTTGCAGCAACGTCAGCAACTCTGGCGACAGGTCAACATGGCTCATCGCAATCGCTCCCCGCTGGTTTGATCAAACAGATAAAGATGGTCCACGCTCACCTTGATGCCGACGGTGTCGCCCTGGTTTTTGCGCAGGTGACGGTCGCCGCGGGCGATCACACGCTGCGTGCCCCAGCGGAAGGTGGTAAAGGTCGCTTCGCCAGTGTTCTCAAAGGCATAGACCTCGACGTCGATGTCGCCGCTGCCGGGATCGCCAACGCTCAGGTCATCGGCCCGCACGCCAAGCACAACGCCCCCCTGATCGCGCCGCGCCACATTGGCCACGCTGATGCCAGTATCAGTTTTGAACCGACCGTCTTCAATACCGCCCTCGATCAGGTTCATGGCCGGTGACCCAATAAATCCCGCAACAAAGAGGTTGGCGGGATCATTGTAAATCTCATCTGGTGTCCCGAGCTGCTGGATCACCCCGGTTTTCATTACCGCAACCCGGTCTGCCAGCGTCATCGCTTCGATCTGGTCATGGGTGACGTAGACCGTCGTGATTTTCAGTTGCCGGCTCAGATGCTTGAGTTCTGCGCGCATGGTCACCCGCAGTTTGGCATCGAGGTTCGACAGCGGTTCGTCCATCAGAAACACCTTGGGAGTACGCACGATGGCACGCGCCAGCGCAACGCGTTGGCGTTGCCCGCCGGACAGGGCCTTGGGTTTGCGATCCAGAAACGCCGTCAATTCCACCTGTTCCGCGGCCCGCTGCACCCGCGGTTCGATCTCAGCCTTAGCCGTGCCGCGGACACGCAGGGGGTAGGCGATATTTTCAAACACCGACATGTGCGGATAAAGACCGTAGTTCTGGAACACCATGGCCACGTCGCGGTCCTTGGGTAGGTCGTCATTGACCATCCGGTCGCCAATCCAAACTTCGCCTTTTGTGGGCTCCTCAAGCCCCGCAATCATGCGCATCGTCGTAGTTTTACCGCAGCCCGATGGGCCAAGCAGGACAAGGAATTCCTGATCTTCGATGTGAAGCGACTGGTCGTCGACGCCAATGAAATCACCCCAGCGTTTGGTCAGGTTTTTGAGGATGATCTCAGCCATTCAGGCGCCTTTGCGTGATGTCCCGGGTCGTGTGGCTGTGCAAAACGTCAGACTGCCGCGCGAGACCGGCGCGCATGCGCCATGCCTGACCTCCGCCGCGGGAGGGCATATGATGCGGCATTGACGGTCTGTGCGGCATAAATGCTTTGGAGAGCAGCCGTCTCAGATGCGGCACGGCCCACCCGAGGTCGGGCATGGCGCACGCGCACCTATGCCATTGGTCCAAAACCATGTGCGTCACCGCACCGCTCCCATGGTCATGCCCTGCACGAAATACTTCCGGATCATCAGCGCCAGCACAAACATCGGCGCCATAATGATAATTCCTGCTGCGGACAGCAGGTTCCACAAATCACCCTCTTCACCTTTGAACAGCGCCAGACCGATGGGCAGGGTCACCGCATCCTTGTTTGTCAGGATCAGCGCGAACAAAAACTCGTTCCAGGCGATGATGAAACAAAAGATCGCGCTGGTCAGCAGGCCGGGTGCAGCCATTGGCAGCACGATGTTTCGGATCACCTGCAAGCGCGACGAACCGTCGACCATCGCCGCCTCTTCTGTGTCCATGGGAATGCCGTCGATGAACCCTTTGATCATCCAGATGGCAAAGGGCATCACGATGGCCAGATTCACCAGTATCAGACCCAACCGTGTATCAAGCAGCCCGATATCCCTGAACATCACGAAAAACGGAAGGATGATCACCACCGCTGGCACAAACTGCGTGGCAAGGATCGTGACCAGCATCGCCGTCTCGCCCACCAGCCGGAACCGGCTGAAGGAATAAGCGGCAAGCGTCGCCACCGGGATCGCAAACAGCACGGTGACAAAGGCCACGATGGTCGAATTCCACAGCTTTTCGCCCAACCGATACGGATCATCGAAGACCGTGCGAAAATTCTCGACCGTAGGCGCGAAAAACAGCTTCAACTGGTAGACATCCACATGGCTTTTGAACGCAGCGAGGAAGATCCAAAAGATCGGCACCAGCATCACGAAAATCGCCAGAAGGATCAGCACAGTGTGCACAGCACCCCAAAGCTGTTTGTGCTGCTTACCCGTCATCACTCAGACCTTTTTGAACACGAATTTGGCGTAGGCATAGGTGAGAAAGATCATCGGGATCACCATCATCCACGCGACCGAAGCCGAATATCCGATCTGTCCGTATTTCATGCCATTAAAGTAGATGTAGTGGCTCAGCGTCTGCGTTGCGGTACCCGGTCCGCCATTGGTCAGCATGAACACCTGGTCAAAGGTTTTCAGGCTGAAAATGGACTTCAAGATGATCACGACCGCCAAAACTGGGGCCAATTGCGGCAGGGTGATGTCGCGAAACACCCGCCAACTGGAGGCGCCGTCGACTTGCGCGGCTTCGATCGTATCCCGCGGCACCGACGCCAATCCGCCGATCAACACCAGCGTCAGAAACGGGATCCAGCCCCAGACATCGGCCATCACCACCACCGCAAAGGCGAGCGTGGGGTCCGCCAGCCAGCTGACATTGGCCAGCGGCGGAAACACGATGCCAAAAAACGCGTCAAACAGACCAAACTCCGGGTTGAACATGAACCGAAACGACACGCCGATCAGCGCGGGGCTCATGGCAAAAGGAAGGATCAGCAGCGTCTGCGCCGTCGACCGCAGCCGCCCGCCCGGCGCGAGCAGTATGGCCAGGCCCAGCGCCAGCAACGTCGTCAAACCCACCGTCACAACGGTATAAACCGCCGTCACCCAGACCGAATTCCAAAACGCAGGTTCTTCGAATATCGCCCACGTGTAGTTCTCCCAGCCCAGATACTGATCGAGGCTGTCGGGCCGGTTCAACCGACCGACGGTAAAGGACAGCCGCGCAGCTTCGATCAGCGGCCAGATCGCTGTGGCAAAGACAACCACAACCGCAGGCAAAACCAGCAGGTATTTGAGAGTATGATCGCGCATCGAAATATGGGGGCGCGATGGGTACCACGCCCCCAGGTGACTTATTCGATCCGGCCTGCCCGGCGCAGCACTTTGTCGGAGCGTTCCGCCGCCTCGGTCATCAACTCGCGCACGTCGCCACCCGCCGCCGCTTTGGCGATTGCCGCCGACAGAATGTCACCCACTTCGGGCCATTCTGGGATTTGCGGCATGATGTCCGACTGCTTGAGCGAATCCCATGCAGCGGCCTGTATGCCGTCATTGGCAGCGTTCACATCCGCGTCCTGCAAGGATGAGATATGGGTGACCACGTTGTTGACGATGCTCTTGCCGGCGACCTCACGTACGGTGGCGTTGGCCTTGTCCATCTCGGGGTTGGACAGCCACTTGAGAAACTCCCAAGCCGCGTCCTGGTTCTGCGAATATTCCGATATCGAAAACGGCATCGAGATAGCGTAGGTCTTGGTTGTGCCTTCGTAGGACGGCATCCCGACAAACCCCACTTGGTCCTTGGTCAAGGTTGAACTGTCCGGGTTGTAAAAGCCCGAATAGGCCCACCACCAGACCGGGATCATTGCCGAATTGCCTTGCATGAACGACTGCCGCGCGTCCTGTTCAACAAAGGCGAGGCTATTGGGATTGGTCACCTCGTGCTGCGTATGCAGCGCAATGTAAGCCTCTGTGGCGGCAATCCCCTCTTCGCTGGCCCAGGCTGCCGTCCAGTCATCGTTAAAGATATCGGCGCCCGCGGCCCAAAGGAAATTGATCCATATGAACAGGTTCTGCCGGTTGCCGTCGTTGTTAAAGTAAAGCGCCAGCGGTGAGATATCCGCGTTGCTTTCCTTCAACTCTTGCCCGATGCGGATCACGTCTGCCCAGGTCTCCGGTGGTTCTGGGATCAGATCCTTGCGATAAAACATCAGCTGCGGATGCGCACGCAACGGAAAGCCCAGCGTTTCGCCCTCGAACTGTGCCGACCGGGCAAAGGCGGCCGGATAACGATCCATCGAAATTCCGTCACGGGCCATCAGGTCGTCAATGCGCTTGAGCCAGTGCGCGTTGGGCGGTCCCCAACTGTCAAGATAATTGACCACGTCAAAGGTGCCGTTGGCCGCCACCCCTTCGGCGTTGATCTTTTCTTGCAGGCTGCCAAACGGGATAAACGTCCACTCCGTCTCGATCCCCGTCAGTTCGGTAAACTCCGCATCGCGCAGCATCAGCCCGTCAAATTGCGGGGTAACAACGCTTAGGATATTCAGCTTGGTGCCTTCAAACGGCTTGCCGGGCAACAGGTTGTATTTCTCCAAATGCCCGTCTGCAAATGCGGATACCGGCGCCAGGGCCAAAACCCCAGCAGCCATCGCTTTCAATAACGTTCGTTTGAACATTTCTTGGCTTCCTCCCTATTTATTTGGCGAGGTTAGACAACCTCTGGACGTCGATCCACAAAAATTCTGCGCCGAATGCAACTTGTGGTGGCGACCCTGTGGACATACCGCGGGAGGAGTGGGATCTTATGATTGCGGGGCTTGTCGACCCAAACACCTTATGTCTCAGCGTAGCCGGATCGTGCGCCTGCCTGATGAGCATAGCCAGCAGCGCCGCGAACAGGCGAAATAAAATGCGTCGTTATTCATGGCAGCATTGGTCTACGAACGAATACGTATGCCACAGTGCCGGCACCCGAAAACGTCACCGTATCGGCGCGCTATACGCCACCATACACGAGCACAAAGCCTCGCAACGCCAAAGGAAAAATCTACCGACCAATCGAAAACCAAGGGCAGCGCGATCGCAGCGCCGACCGTTTTAGACCCAGGGACGCGCTTGTGCGGCGTGCGCCTCAAAGGCGTCGATGCTGGGCGCTTTCTCAAGCGTCAGACCGATATCGTCCAGTCCTTCCAGCAAGCACCGTTTTTTGAACGCGTCCACGTCAAAGGCAAAGCTATCGCCGTCCGACGTGGTCACCGTCTGCGCTTCCAGGTCGACGGTCATGCGGGCATTGGCGCCTTTCTCTGCATCTGCCATGAGCACATCCACCTGCTCTTGCGGCAACGCGATGGGCAGAATGCCGTTCTTAAAGCAGTTGTTGTAAAAAATGTCGGCAAAGCTCGGCGCGATCACGCAGCGAATGCCGAAATCCTTGATCGCCCAAGGCGCATGCTCGCGGCTTGACCCGCACCCAAAGTTATCGCCTGCCACGAGAATTTCCGCCGCGCGATACTGCGATTTGTTCAGCACAAAGTCGGCGATCTCATTACCTTCGCGGTCGTACCGCATCTCGTCAAACAGGTTTACGCCCAACCCCGAACGCTTGATCGTTTTGAGAAACTGTTTCGGGATGATCATGTCGGTGTCGATGTTCACCAACGGCATCGGTGCTGCGATCCCGGTGAGCGTTTCAAACTTGTCCATCGATACAGCTCCAGGTGTCAGATCGGTTGAAAAGCATCAGGGTCAGCGCCTGCGCGCTAGCGCTCGAATGCCCGAAAATCCACTTGGGATCAACACAAACCCTGCGCTTTGTCGTGGTGTTGGCCACTCCAACGTGCTGCTTCAGCAAGGGACATGCGCCATACTGAAGGGCAGCGATTACCCCTCGACGGGACTACGCAACGCGGGAAAACCGTCTGGGCTTGCCGATGAAAACCGGCTTCGTCGGCGCCTCCAGATGCAAAAAGGGCCGCACATGGTGCAGCCCTTTCGTAAGTTCTTCGATGCACTGTTAGGCGGACTTGCGGCGACCCATTAGGCCCAGACCACCAAGACCTGCCAGCAGCATCCATGCAGCGGCGGGCAGCGGCACACCGGTGGGCGGGGTTACAACAGGGCCGGTGCCCACATTGATCAACGAGCTGTCGATGCCTTGCGAGAAATCATAGAATTGGTCGCCTGGATCAACATCTTCCACGCCGTAAACCACCTGGTTGGTCGACGAGATCGACGCAAACAGAGCCGCCAGCAGCGTTGCGTCGGTGGTGAAGAAGAAGCCGGTGTCAAGCAGACCATTACCGAAGCCCGTTCCTGAGCCCAACACGGTACCCGTGCTGTTTGTCGTCGTCGTGGCCACATTCGAGAAGTTTCCGATGATGAAGCCATTCAATGACAGTTCGGAATCGTTGAAGTCGAACTCGCCCGCACGATGGTCACCGTCAAACAGCGTAACACGAATGGCCAGCTCCGCAATGCCACCGCCAAGTGAGGACAGCACGCTGGATGTGAAGCCGGTTTGCGTTCCAATCACTGGCGACGGATTTGTAAACGGCGCATTACCAGCAAACAATGTGCTCGCCGCCTGCTGCGCAACAACCCGCGTACCGTTCAGGCCAACGGCGTCAAAAACGATGCCGCCGATCGCAGAAACTGCACCCGGAAGTGCGCCCTGTGACGTCGGTGACACTGTTGTTGCGTACGATGCCGTACCTGCAAGGCATATCGCAGCCGCACCCAAGAATTTTGTGAAAAACCCCATAAGTCTTCCCCTAATCTATAGTTACATAAAATGATGCCGCCAAACCAATGACGGAACCCCCTCAAAATAATTTACATCTCGTTAACCCTTTTGCAAACACCGTTTAAACAAATTGCGCGAACCCAGGCGTATGCAGTGAGATTTTCTAATGACGCGTGTAATTCTCTACAGTGCCTAGAAACAGTCCGACGCTGACAAGATCATTGTGCAATTTCTATGCACAGTTCACGCGCGTTTGGTGCACAGGCATTAGCGGATGCGGATTAGTCTTGGCGCAAATACCGCCGCTCACGAGAATCAGGCGACTGCATTCACCGGTCTACCATCAACTGTTACGCGAAACCGTACCGCCGTGTTTATGCGCGCATCAAATCCCGCACATCCGTCAGCTTGCCCGTAATCGCCGCCGCTGCCGCCATACCCGGGGAAACCAGGTGGGTCCGACCCTTAAAGCCTTGGCGTCCTTCGAAGTTGCGATTCGAGGTGGAGGCGCAGCGCTCATACTCGGTCAGCTGGTCGGGGTTCATGGCAAGACACATAGAGCAACCCGCCAAGCGCCATTCAAACCCTGCGTCACGGAATATATCGGCCAGCCCCTCTTCCTCAGCCTGCGCGCGCACCAGACCTGAACCGGGCACCACCATCGCGCGCTTGACCGCGATCTTTTTGCCTTTGACCACTTCGGCCGCGGCGCGCAAATCTTCGATGCGACCATTGGTGCACGAGCCGATAAATACGGTGTCGATCTCGATCTGGCTCAACGGTGTACCGGGGGTCAGACCCATGTAATCGAGCGACCGTTGCGCGGCACCTACCTTACCGCCTTCGAAATCCTCGGCCGCGGGCACCGCCGCGGTGATGGGCAGCACATCCTCGGGCGAAGTCCCCCACGTGACCGACGGTGCGATGTCTTCGCCGCGGATGGTGATCACCTGATCCCAATGCGCGTCGTCATCGGAATACAGCGTCTTCCACCACTCCAATGCCGCTTCCCACTGCGCCCCCTTGGGTGCGTGCGGGCGGCCGCGACAGTAGGCAAACGTGGTCTCATCCGGAGCAATTAAGCCAGCACGGGCGCCGCCTTCGATGGCCATATTGCAGATCGTCATCCGCCCTTCCATCGACAGTGACCGGATCGCTTCGCCGCAATACTCTATGACGTACCCGGTGCCACCAGCGGTGCCGGTTTTACCGATAATGGTCAGGACCACATCCTTGGCCGTGACACCGGGGGCAAGCTTGCCGGTGATCTCGACCTTCATGTTCTTTGATTTTTTCTGGATCAGCGTCTGCGTGGCCAGCACATGCTCGACCTCAGAAGTGCCGATACCGTGCGCCAGCGCGCCAAAGGCACCGTGCGTGGCGGTGTGGCTGTCACCGCACACAACGGTCATGCCAGGCAAGGTCCAGCCTTGTTCGGGGCCAACGATATGCACGATCCCCTGCCGAATATCCGACACCGGGTAGTAATGAATGCCAAACTCGCGCGCGTTTTTGTCAAGTGCGGCCACCTGAATGGCGCTGTCCTCGGTCATGTTTTTGGGATCTTCGCGCCCGCTGGTGGTCGGCACGTTGTGATCGGGCACAGCGATGGTCTTGTCGGGCGCGTGCACTTGCCGGCCCGCCATGCGCAGCCCCTCAAAGGCCTGCGGACTGGTCACCTCGTGCACGAGATGTCGGTCGATATACAAAAGGCAGGTGCCGTCCTCAGACTGATCTGCGACGTGAGCATCCCAAATTTTATCGTACAGCGTTTTGGGGGACATGGTCCTCTCCCTGGGAAATGGCGATCTTGCTTTTTCGTCAGCGCAGGCGCGCACCGATCAGGATAGGCGACCCAGGACCGATGAGGTCGCCCAATGGAACCGTTCGCGCAATCGCGCCCGGTCGTCGATGTCAAAAATCCGCTCCATCGCGTTTCCTTAGCCAAACCGAATGAGTCTCGCAAGACCAACGCATGTGCGCGCAGTGGCGAAAAAGCGCAAATGCAATGTGCCGTACCCCGTGCGAGGTTTGTCGCTACATGGTAGCTATAAAACGCTCTGCTTTGGCCGGCACAACGACGCTGCCTTGGGCAAATAGGCGCACCCGGCGGCAAACCCCTGCAATGCTGACGCGGATTCATTGAAATGCAGCCGACCCATTGCTACCATCAGCGAACCGGGCATCGAGGCGCGATGCATCTCAGACAGGAGGACAATGTTCTGTCAACTTCTCTGCAAGCGGCCAAAGCCGCTGATGGAGCCGCGGCAATGAACGCCGCATCCCAAACAGCTGCGACAAGCGAGGCGCTTCTTGCGGCTGTGCTGACCTCTCTTAATGATGACAAAGCCGAAGAGATCGTTCAGATCGACCTGCGCGGCAAAACCGCAATAGGCGATTACATGGTGGTCTGTTCCGGGCGGTCCTCTCGTCAGGTGGCATCTATTTCTGAAAAGCTGGCCGAGCGGCTGAAGTCCCAATTTGGCGTGATCGCGCGGACCGAGGGCAAAGACACCGGCGACTGGGTGTTGATCGACACCGGCGATGTGATTGTCCATGTGTTCCGGCCAGAGGTGCGCGACTTCTACCAGCTGGAAAAGATGTGGCAGCCTGGCCTAGCCGCGGCTAACTGATCCGTCCGGCATGCGCGTCACGATCTGCGCTGTGGGCCGCCTCCGCGGTGGGCCTGAGGCTGAACTGGTGTCGGACTACCAAACCCGGTTTGACCGCACCGGACGCGCGTTAGGTATGGGCCCGCTGACCATCACCGAAATAGACGACCGCAAAGGCGGCGGCATGGCGGGCGAAGCGGCCCTGTTGCGCCGCGCTGTACCAGGTGGCGCGCTCCTGTGCTGCCTCGATGAACGCGGCACAGCCGAAAAGTCGCCAGCCTTTGCCCGCCGCTTGGCTCAGTGGCGCGATGCTGGCACCCGCGATCTGGCGCTTCTGATTGGCGGCGCCGATGGACTTGATGCCAGTTTGCGCGCCGAAGCTGATCACATGATCTCATTTGGCAGCATGGTCTGGCCACACATGTTGGTGCGCGTGATGCTCACCGAACAACTCTACCGCGCCGCATCAATCCTAGCCGGATCACCCTATCACCGGGCGTAATTCAAAAGCCGCTGCGCGACGACATCATTTAGGTGGCAGTGCCCCAGGGAAGCACCTTTGCCGAGAGCATTTCACCCGCCAGAAGCAGGCACCTGAATGACCGTGGTTCCAGCGTTCCAGCCCGCGGGCAGGTCACGCGCCTGTATTTGTACCTCGGTGGTGCCCGCAGGGATGCGGACACCGCCCAAGCTGCGGGTAAAGGGCTGTTCATCTACGTGAGGGTGATAGAGCACCCGCATACCCAGTTCGTTACCGTCCATATCAAGCACGCGCCAGCCATCGGCATAGTGATCCCAGCCGGTATCGGGATGCCGAATGGTGACCGACACGGTGTAGGTTTCGGGCGCAGTGCGGGTCAGGGTGACGTCTTCGATCACCGGTTCTTCGGCGAAGGCGGGTGTGGCGAGCAGGGCGATAAGGAACAGCTTTTTCATGCGCGCAGTTTACAGGGACCCGCGCGCCTGTCTGCTCACGTCTTCGTGCCCCAAAAGAAAACGATACGCTTTTGAGACACCCTCGCGCCGTCAGGTCAACATGCGCGTAAACAGCACATCCCGAAGCATTGCGGGTGGTAATGCCTAACAGCTGATTGGCCCCGACAATTTTCTGAACGCTTTGATCAGAAAACGGAGAAACCAAAAGCATTTCGTCTGCACCAGAACAACTGCTTGCATCAACGCCAGGTCAGCAGACACGCGTCGCAGACGACTTACCTTGCCGAGAGTGGCCTTTTTTCCAAAAATCGGTATCGCTAGATTTGAAGCGCCAATGCAGCACCAAAACTCGGTCGGCCCACGCTCTGAGGTCTAAAGACTGCACGCCACAGGCCACCATGCGCTGATCCTAAAGCCACCAGTCCTTTCGCCCCGACACATTCGATCTGCTGCCTAGTGAGCCAAGCAGCGCTAAGGCCGCTCAATCCAGCAACCTAACGGCACCAGCCGATCAACCCTCCCGATACTGCCGGTCGTACGCAGCAGCAACGCGTTAGCACCTCCCAGATCGCAAGTTCCACTTAGCAAAGCGATCCACCGTCGGGGTTTGCCTAAAACAGAAAACGGACAGTCAGTTTTTCACTAAATTGAGGGCGATGCCCTAATTTCGCCGCCATTGCTGCGTATCCGCGTCAGGTAGGGTTGGGGAACGGAGAACTTGATGCGGCGTTGGATGGCCCTTTCGCTCATGGCGCTGGTTGTGACCTCGACAGCTTTTGCGCAGGATTCCAAACTGCGCCGGATCGCCTCTGGGATAGACGCGCGCGGCTGGGAAGCGGTCGGGCGGCTCGACTTGGGGCCATCGGGCTTTTGTACCGGCGCGCTGATCGCCGACGATTTAGTGCTGACAGCGGCACACTGTTTATATGACAAAGACACCAGCGCACCGGTGCCCGAGGACGAGATTGCCTTTTTGGCGGGTTGGCGTGACGGGCGCGCATCGGCCAGCCGAACGATACGCCGTGCGGTGGTTCATCCCGACTATGATCCCAGCCGGCAAAGCCGCACCGACCAGATGCGCCATGACCTTGCGCTTTTGCAGCTTGATCACCCGATCCGTGACGGGCGCATTACCCCCTTTGGCGTCGCCAAAAGGCCGCGCCGCGGCGCCGCACTTGCGGTGGTCAGCTATGGCCAAGGTCGCGAAGAGGCTCCCTCGCTCCAGGAAGTTTGCCGGGTCATAGGGCTGCAAGACGGCGTTTTGGTCACCTCATGCTCGGTCGAGCTGGGCAGTTCCGGCGCGCCAATATTTGTCATGGGCGCGGGCCGCGTCGACATCGTGTCAGTGGTCACGGCTAAGGGCCAGGTGGAGGATCAATCCGTATCGCTTGGCACGCCAGTCGCGGCACCGCTCGAGGTCTTGTTTGACGCAATCGCGACCGCGCCGGACCGCGATTGGCAGCGCGCGGGCCAGAGCCGCGACATCGGCGCAAAGTTCGTGCGACCATGAGACAGCTTCTCAGCATAGTTTTTCTAATGCTGGCCAACGCAGTCAGCGCTCAGACCACGCAGCTGCGCGCGTTGGACACCGAATATGCAGCGGCCAGTTACAAGGCGGTCGGACGGATTGATTTTGGCCGCAACGCGCAATGCTCTGGCACCTTGATTGCCCGCGATCTGGTGCTGACGGCCGCGCACTGCCTCTACAAGCCCGGAACTGACCAACTGTGGCCGGTGCAAAGCATCCGGTTTCACGCCGGTCTGCGCAACGGGGCACCACAGGCCACACGCCGGGCCTCGGCAGCCGCAGCGCATGCCGATTTCCGCCCGCTTTCCAGCATTGATGCGCGCAATGTCACCTATGACGTCGCGCTGATCCGGCTGTCCGAGCCGATTTCGACCTTTGAAGTGGCGCCGTTTTATCTCAGTGCCGGGGCCGTCACGCCAGGACCCGTGAGCGTGGTGAGTTATGGCCGGGGCCGTTCTCAAGTGCAGTCGCGGCAAAAGCAGTGCCAACTGCTGGCACGCGAGGGTAACGTTTTGGAACTCGACTGCGACGTCACCTTCGGTTCGTCTGGCGCGCCGGTTTTCTCGCATAATAACGGGCGCGGGCAGATCGTCGGTGTCATCTCTTCGATGTCAAAGCAGGCGGGCGAACACCGCGCCTATGCTATGACCTTGCCGGATCGCGTGACCGAGTTGAAACGCCAGATGAACATGCAAGTCGCCCCGCCGCGCGCGAAAATCCGGCGCCTGACGGTCGGCGGCGATGGCGACCGCAACGGCATCGGTGCAAAATTCGTGCGACCAGGTGGCTGAACCTGACCCCTTGAACTGCCAAAACCGCATCCCCATCTTCGGTTCATCGGATGCCAAATCGGGTCCGATACACATAGCAACCCGCTGGCCTGTCCAAGATCGGAAGGCTGGCTTGTAATCGCTCAAATGATGAGGATCACGATGCGTACATATGATTTTGCTCCGCTTTACCGCGCAACCGTTGGCTTTGACCAAATCGCCGACATGATGGACCGGGTGCTGGCCACCGATACCGGGACCAACAGCTATCCACCTTACAACATCGAGAAAACAGACGATGATACCTACCGGATTTCGGTGGCTGCCGCCGGGTTTTCCGACGCCGATCTGAGTGTTGAGGTCAAGGACAAGGCGCTGATCATCGCGGCGCGCAAGGCCGATGAGGACAAGAAGGCCTATCTGCATCGCGGCATCGCGACACGCGCCTTCGAACGTCGGTTCCATCTGGCCGATCACGTGGTGGTCACAGGCGCCTCGCACGTTGATGGGATGTTGCACATCGACCTGGTGCGCGAAGTGCCCGAAGCGCTGAAGCCGCGCCGGATCGAGATTACCTCGACCAAGGCGATCGAGACCGACGTGGTCGACGCCAAATCGGTGAACTAACGCGCAACGCCCTCCGGCACGGCAACGTCACTTAGCCAAGTGAGCTTCCCCGGGGGGCCAAAGACCAACGCACGCGGCGTCCAAACCTGGGCGCCGCACTTTTCCAAGTGACACCATTTTTCGTCGAAAAATGGTCCCAGCCACCGCTCAAATCGTCCTGTTGACGCACCGCTCGCACCCGCCGATAGTCGGGTGAAAGGTATTCATTAGCGGAAATTGAACCAATGAGCGACGACGCCAAACTCTTCATGTACTTCGCCGAAGCCATTGCGGGGATCAGTGACGACATCCCCGTGCCCGCGGGTTCGCCGCACGCGCTGATGCTCTTTGCCACCGCCGTGAACCAGGTTGAAGGACAAGAGGCTGCAGTGGGCGGCGCACAGGAAATGGGCTGGCTCGACATCAAGGTGGTCAAAGCCGGTGAATTGAAAGACGGGCCCAGCGCCATCGAAGAGGAGGCGCTGCGTCTGGCAGCAGAGGATGCCGTGGAGTACGGATTAGGCCTCGTGGTCTATGATCGCGAGCTACCGCCCGAAGGGCTCAAGATCACCCCGGGGTTCGGCGTGCAACCCGACGATATGACCCCGAATTGATTTGCGGTGCGCAGTAAATGCGCATCCTACGCCCGTCTTGGATCGCACGGCGTCCACGAATTTTGCCGTTTAGGCAACTTGCGGCGTCAGCCCAGCAAGAACCTCCTGCATCCAGGCGCTGTCAATATTGCCGCCGCATAAGATGACGCCCACGCGTTTGCCGCGCATCGCCTCACGCTCGGCCATGAGCGCGGCCAGTGGCGCCGCCCCCGCGCCTTCGGCAACGTTGTGGGTGGCGGTAAAATAGAGCCGTATCGCTTCGGCCACCTGATCATCGCTCACCGCCACGATGCGTTCGGCGCCGGTGGCATACACACCAAAGGCCGCCTGCATCGGCACCCTGACTGCAATCCCATCGGCAAAAGTCGCGGCAGAGTTTGTCTCGATCAACCGCCCAGCCTCGACCGACAGTTTGGCGGTTTGCGCGTTCTCCGACACCACACCGACCACCCGGGTCCGTAGACCCAACGCGTCGCGTGCCATGATCGTCCCACAGATCCCCGAACCGCAGCCGATGGGCACGTAAACAGTGTCGAGGTCGGGCCGCGCGGTGAACAGCTCATAGGCATAGGTCGCCACGCCGCGCACCAGTTCGAGGTGGTATGGCGGTACGATGAACAGCCCCTGTTCCTCTGCGACGCGGTAGGCCTCCTGCCGGGCGGCATCGAAGTCATCGCCAAATTCAACCAACTCAGCGCCAAAGGCACGCATCGCCGCGTTCTTTTCAATTGAATTGCCGCGCGGCACATAAATGAGCGCGCGCAACCCCGCTTGCGTCGCCGCCCACGCCTGACCTTGACCGTGATTGCCCCGTGTCGCCGTACAGATGCCGGTTGCGGCAGGATGCGTGCGCGTCAGCCAGTCCATAAAGGTCAGCGCGCCGCGCACCTTAAAGGCCCCAGTGGGGGTGTGGTTTTCGTGTTTCACCCAAACCTCTGCGCCCGTGGCCGCACTCAACAACGGCCAGTTGTGCTGCGGCGTTGGCGCCATTCTGGCATGGACAAAACGGGTGGCAGCTTCGAGATCGGACAGGCTGAGCATAGCGCCATTGGTGCGCGGCACGACGGGTGCGGTCAAGCCCATGCCGAGCAAGAGACAGCGCCTGCATGTCCAAGCGCATTGCGGCGCACCGGCGACGGGTGCCTCGCCGTACGTGCGAAGCTAATGCATTGCGGAACGCCAGAAAATTTCTCTGGAAATTGACCTCCGCACAAGCTGTGTTCTCAACTGGACGCACAGCCAGCGGCATTTCCGCGGTCTGCTTGATTTGCGCGCTGCGCCAAAGGTTCCCCAAGCCACGGTGCGCCGTAAAGGCACACCCCCCTACCATGTCTCACTGCCGACGCACCGTATGCGTAGGGTGCGCATTCATTGCGCACCTGATGTCAAGGCGCGATCACCTGTGCCACGCGCGCAGCAATTGCTGCACTGCCCTTGACCGACGGGTGGATCAGGTCCTGCGCGTGGAAGCTGCGATCGCCATCCGGCACCAGCCCGGCGTTTGAGACAAAAACCACGCCACCATCCCGGGCCGCCATGCGTGCCAGTCGCGCCTCAAACCTATCGCCCACAGCGCCACAGCGTTCGATGGATGAGGTCACGCCCGGCGTCCGCAGATATCCCAGATAGGCCACGTTTGCGCCTGTTGCGCGCAGCGAGGCGACCAGTGCAGGCACCTCGCCGCGCGTGCCATCCGCCGAGATCAATCGGTTGAGCACCCGGTCACAGCGGCTGCAATTGCAGCGCAAAAGGAAATCGTTGCCGCCGCCATTCAGCACGATCCAGTCCCAGTCGCCGGCAACAAACTGCCTCTCGATGCGCAAGCCCAAGCTGCCAGTGATCGGCAGCCCATAGAGAAAACTCGCCCCAGGCACCGACCGGTCCACCACCGGCGCGGCCAGCCGCGCCTCAAGCGCGTGCGCCACCGATTGCCCGCGACCAGAATTCCACGCCATCATGCTATCGCCCATGGCCAGCACCCGCGCCTTGCCACCGGGCGGCACCGCCTCGACGCAGGCCACCAGCATCAAACAGGCCATCAGAACCAAAAAAACACGCATTACGCCGTACTCCGCATCTCGTCATGTTTAACGTAAATTGTTCAGAAAAGGTGAAGAGGCTTGCGCCCCCGCGCCCCGGTGCCTACATCCGCCTGCCATGGCCAAAGGAAAATCAGACCCCAACTACAAGGTCGCCGCCGAAAACCGGCGGGCGCGGTTCGATTACGCGATCGAAAGTGATCTGGAATGCGGCGTGGTATTGGAAGGCTCCGAAGTCAAGAGTTTGCGCGCTGGCGGCGCCAACATCGCCGAAAGCTATGCCCAGGTCGAAGACGGCGAATTGTGGCTGACCAACAGCTATATCGCGCCCTATGAGCAGGCCAAGAGCTTTCGCCACGACGAACGGCGCAAACGCAAACTACTGGTCAGCCGCAAAGAGTTGAAAGACCTGTGGAACGCCACCCAACGCCAAGGCATGACGCTGGTGCCAATCGTGCTGTATTTTAATCACAAGGGCCGGGCCAAACTAAAGCTCGGCGTCGCAAAGGGCAAAAAGCTGCACGACAAGCGCGACACTTCAGCCAAACGCGACTGGAACCGGCAAAAGCAAAGGCTGCTGAAAGAGCGCCATTAAAGGGTGTGTTGCGCCGTCGAACTGTCGAAAGGCTCGCAAAGCTCGAACCCGACACGGCCAATGGAGTGCCCCGATTTCAGTATGAACGCATGATCAGCCGCGCGTCCGTTGAGGAGAAGGCTCCCCTTATTTGCGGCCACAATCGCAAGCGACATACGTTTCGCAAGCGCAGTGCGCGACCGAATTCAATCACTGATCGCGAGACCAATCCGATCTCGCTTTTCCGAGCTGTGTTGGCTCAGCAACCCCTTGCGACCGCGCCGCAACTAACCCTGCAACGCACTCGTGGCAGAGCGCAACACTGACGTGTCGAGTGCGCTCAAGACCGCAACCGGGCACGCAAAGGACAAAACAGTTACCTGACATCCAGCGCAGTCAATCGTCCGGGCAGTCCGCACTCTCCCCGTTCCTCGCCGTTTTCAAGAGCACCGCAAGCTCGCGTTCTAGGGTTTCCATCCGAAACGGCTTGGACAAGACAGGACCGGGCAGCGTCATTTGATTTGGCCGCATCGCATTCGCAGCAGCAAACCCGGTCGCAAAGAGAACCATCGCCCCCGGCATGACGTTTTTGGCAAACTCTGCCACATCGACCCCATCAATGCCTCCGGGCAGGACAATATCGAGCAACAAGAGATCGAACTTGCTGTGGTTTTTGATCCGTTCAATTGCCGACCCGCCGTCATCCGCTTCGAACACAGCGAAACCCAAGCGGGTCAGTTGTTGGACGATGATCCGGCGCAGGGCTGCGTTGTCTTCGACGACGAGGGCAGACATCCCCTCGCATTCCAGTTTCGGCGGCTCCGTTTGCGCCATCGCAGGCTCGGACTGACTTCCCGCAGCACACGGCAGGTAGAGGTCAATTGTGGTGCCGTTGGCCGGAACACTGCTGACTTCGATAAAGCCACCCGATTGGTGCGCAAATCCGTAGACCATGCTCAACCCCAGGCCAGATCCTTCTCCCGTGGACTTGGTGGTGAAAAACGGCTCAAAGATCTTCTCCTGGATGTCTTCCGGGATGCCTTTGCCATTGTCGGCGAACGATACTTTGACAAAGGTTTTCTCGTTTGATGCGCCTTCAGCGTCGATCAGGGGCACGATGACCCGCTGAATTGATGCATTGATCTGCAAATGCCCGCCGGGCAAGGCCGCGTCGCGCGCATTTATCGCCAGGTTCAATGTCGCATCTTCCAACTGATGACGGTCAGCAAGAACGCGAATTGGCTCGTCCGGCAGACGCACAGTGACAAGGAAATCCTCACCAAGCGTGCGGTTCAAAAGCGGCGCGACATCGTTCAAGAAATCCGCCATATCGATGGTTTCGGGCGCCAGATGCTGCACCCGACCAAAAGACAAAAGCCGCGAGGTCAGCGAGGCGCCACGCTCTGTGGCGTCAATGATTTCGGAGGTATTTCGCTGTCGCGCTTCTGCGGTTTTTTCGAGCGGTAGCAGCTCCGCATTACCTTGGATGATGGCCAAAATGTTGTTGAAATCATGGGCAATGCCCGCCGTCAGCTGGCCAATCGCTGTCATGCGTTGGCTCAACCGCAAACGCCGGTCACGTTCTTTTTCCGAGGTGATTTCCAGGGTCGTGCCGCGATAGCCGACAAAGGCGCCGTTGCGTGAAAAAACGGGCTGGCCGTTCACCCGCCACCACCGTTTCATCCCGCTGCGTTCCACTGTGGAAAACTCAAACCCGCGCACCGGCTGGAAGGCATCGAGCGTTGTTTTGAAACCGGCCCAGTTGGCGTCATCCGACGGCTCATCAGATGCACCGTCAATCTCCCAAAACGCCTTGCCGATCAGTTTTTCGGACTGGGTCAGCTTTGCGTCTGGGTTTGCGGCTGCCACAAAGCGAAACTTGTGTGATTTGTCCGTCTCCCAAAGCTGGTGAGCCGCTGTTGCCGTGAACCCCTGCAGCCGTGCCTCGCTGTTTAGCAGTTGCGTGTTGGTTTCTTCCAATTGATCAATCGATTGCTCAACAGCGCGCGCCATTGGCCGGAAAATAAGAACAACCTCCCCGATGATGAGCCCGAGCAGTAAGATCCAATTCACCGACAGCAAAAGTTTTATTTGCGCGGTCGAGGCAAGTTGGGCGTCAAGCGTCGCTTGATTGAGTTCGGCCAAAAGCTCGATCAGCGGGCCTTCGGACGTTTGTGCCAATTCCAGAACAAACGATCCGTTGCGCTCGCCGATTGCCACGTCCCAGGCGTTTTGGGTGAATTCGCCCAGGATCGTGCCATCGCCCAGCGCCACTCTATCAGAGGGCGGCGGCAAGGGGCGCAAAGGATCCGGTGTCAAGCAGTGTTCGCCGGCTTGCAGCACATCTTCCATTTCGCTTTGCTGCCGCCCATTTAACGCGCGCTGCGATTGCTCCATCAGGTGCACGCACTGCGCCAAAACGCTGCGCAGGTGGGCGTATCGCGCAGATGACGTCTCGGCCCCGAGATCCGCAATCCTGTAAAGCGTCCATCCGATCCGTTGCGACAGCATCCGCTGCCGACCCGCCAAGTTGATTTCAAGTGCGGAAACCTCTTGGCGATCGGCCACAACACGCGAGCCGACAAACTGTATCGTGGCAAGCGCCAGGATAAGCGCAAGCCCAAGCCCATACGCCTGGCGCGGCGATCTAAACTGAAACAAACGTTTTGCCTCCTTTTGGACAAAGCGTTCCCGTACCCTACGGCCAATTGAAAGGTTTTTCCATTTCTGGCTGCAATACGGTTTGGTAAAAAGCGTTCTTTATGTGTGCTGGCTTAAGTCGACGCCAAAGACCGATCTTCGCGCCGTGCTGCGACGGCGGACCCAAGGCGAACGCAACAAACTGCTGCCCTGTGCGAACTCAAAATGATCGGGAAAGGCGCGTTGCAGACCTGTGACCACGCGCAGCTATCTAACTCTGATGCCGCTCGACGGCGCTTTGAACGGTCCCTGCAGCACAGGGCATGCTGCTTTTCCGGCATCGAACGCACCGGGGCGTCATAGACCCTGAGCTATGTTTCAGAGCAACAAAGCCGCTGATTGGGCCGACGCCCGCAAAAAGCGAACACAGCCAAGTTTAGATCCGGTTCTCTGATTTCTTATCAAACAGATTTAGATCGTCCGCGTTAAAGCCTATTGTCATGCTCTCGCCACGGGCGAGTTTGACTTTGCCGTCAACGCGGATGCGGATTTTCTGATCGGCATACTCCGCCCAGATGAGCGTATCTGCCCCCATCGGCTCGACAATTTGCGCGTCGACTTGCGCCTGGAAATCGCAGGCCAACGCATCGCCATTCAGCTTGATGTGTTCCGGGCGAATGCCAGCGACAACCTCTTGCGCGTCGGTCGTTGCGTCCGCGCGTTCATAGGCGCTGATGTCGATTGCATGCGCGGCGAGGGTGAGCGTGTTTTCAGCAAGCCTCGCTGGAAGAAAATTCATCGAAGGCGCGCCGATAAAATCCGCGACATAGAGATTTTGCGGCCGATGATACACCTCATCCGGGGTGCCCAGTTGCAGGATCTTTCCGTCTTTCAAAACGGCAATCCGATCCGCCAATGTCATGGCTTCGACTTGATCGTGGGTCACATAGATCATCGTGTTGCCAAGCTTTTGGTGCAGCAATTTGATCTCCACCCGCAACTCAGCGCGCAGCTTGGCGTCAAGGTTGGATAGCGGTTCGTCAAACAGAAACACGTCCACATCGCGCACCAAAGCGCGCCCAATCGCAACCCGCTGGCGTTGCCCACCTGACAAGGCCGCGGGTCGGCGGTCCAGCAAATCCTCGATCTGCAGCACCCGCGCGGCACGGGCAATGCGCTCGGCGATCTGCGCCTTTGGCAGCCCAGCGTTCTTGAGGCCAAAACCCAGGTTACCGCGCACCGTCATCTGCGGATAAAGCGCGTAGCTCTGAAACACCATGCCAATGCCGCGCTCTGATGGCTCGGCCCACGTCACGTTCTTTCCATTGATGTGGATCTGCCCGTCTGACAGCTCCAGCAGCCCGGCGATGCAGTTGAGCAGCGTGGATTTGCCCGACCCGGATGAACCAAGCAGGACGAGGAATTCGCCCTTTGCAATCTCGATGTTGAGATCGCGCAGAACGTCAACGGGGCCAAAGCTCAAATCAAGATTTCTAACGGAAACCGATACCTCTTCGGGGGCTGCCGAGAGACCCTCAAGAGACGATGCTTGAGACATATCTTTCATCCTTTAACGGCTCCCGCTGCGATGCCCCGGACAAAGAGTTTTCCCGAAGCGAAATAGATGATCAGCGGCACCAACCCGGTCAGGAGGGTGGCCGCCATGTTGACATTGTATTCCTTCACGCCCTGCACGGCGTTGACGATATTATTGAGCTGCACGGTCATCGGGTAATTCTCGGGCTTGGTGAAAATCACGCCAAAGAGGAAATCGTTCCAGATCCCGGTGATCTGCAGGATCAATGCCACGGAAAAGATAGGCAGCGACATCGGCACCAAAACGCGCAGGAATATCCCCCAGAACCCCGCCCCATCCACGCGCGCCGCCTTGAACAACTCGTCAGGGAGAGAGGTAAAATAGTTGCGGAACAGCAGCGTAAGAACCGGCATGCCAAATATCGTGTGGATGATCACCAAGCCGGTCAAAGAGCCAAAAAGCCCCAACTCCCGCAGCATGATCACAAGCGGGTAAATCATCACCTGATAGGGGATGAAGGCGCCGAAAATCAGGATGGTGAAAAACACCTCGGACCCGCGAAACTTCCACTTGGAAATCGCATAGCCAGAGACCGACGCAACCGCGATCGAGGCGATGGTGGACGGGATCAGGATTTTCACCGAATTCAGAAAACCCGCGCTCAACCCTTCGCAGGTCAGACCTGTGCAGGCGGTAAATGCTGCCTTGTGCCAAGGCTCAAACGTCACCTCAAGAGGGGGCGCAAAGATGTTGCCGATGCGAATTTCCGGCATCCCCTTGAGCGACGTAACAACCATAATCCAAAGCGGCAGCGCGTAGTAAAAGAGGATCACAGCCAGCGTCGTCCACAGCACAATGTTGCCTGCACTGAACGCGCGGCGCGGTTTTGGCCCGACCGGGCCGTCCAGTGCTTGGGGGTAAGACGAAATATCAACCATCGCTCTTTTTCCCGTATTCCAGATAGGCCCAAGGGATCAGGATCACGGCGACCGACACCAGCATCATCGTAGACGCGGCAAAGCCCTGACCGAGGTTGAGATTGTTGAACATCATGTCGATGACGTATTTGGCAGGCACTTCCGAGGCGATGCCGGGCCCGCCATTGGTTTGCGCCTTTACCAGGTCATAGACCTTGATAATGCCGCTCGCGATCAGCACCAGAGCCGTCACAAAAACGGGCCGCATCATCGGGATAATGATAAAAACATAGGTCTTCCAGGCGGGAATGCCGTCCACACGCGAGGCTTTCCAAATCTCGCCGTCAATGCCGCGCAGGCCGGCAAGCATCACCACCATGATAAAGCCCGAACCCTGCCAGACCGCGGCGATCAAAACGCCGTAGATGACCACGTTTACATCATAAAGCGGGTTAAATTCGAAACTTTCCCAGCCCATGGAACGGACAATTTCCTGCACACCGAAATCCGGGTTGAGGATCCACTGCCAGACCAGACCGGTGACCACAAAGCTCATGGCAAACGGGTAGAGGATGATGGTGCGGATCGTGTTCTCAAAACGGATTTTTTGGTCGAGCAGCGCCGCCAAGATGAAACCGATGGTGAGGCTCAGGACCAGCATGCACACGCCGAAAAGCGCGAGGTTTTCCACCGACACAAGCCAGCGCCGCGTCGCCCAAAGACGCTCGTACTGATCCAAGCCCACCCAGTCCGACTTGGGCAACATCCGCGATTTGGTAAACGAATGGTACACCGTCCAAACCGTGCACCCGATAAAGACAACCAGGGCAACCGCGATCATGGGCAACGCCGCGATTTTCGCGGACAGATTGCGGAACAGCGGATTGGGGCGCGCGGCCGCTTTCGACGCGGCGCGGTCATCCATCAGGCGACTGGTTTGCTGAGATATATCTGTCATTGGAACGCTTATAGCACAGTGTGAACCGGCGCGGCTGTCGCGCCGGTTCCAGGTCAATGGCGCGGATCAATCAGCGTTTGCGATTGTGTCCGCGTAGATCGCTTGGGCTTCGGCCACGGACATGTCCATGTTGTTCCAAAACTCAGCGAACAGGTCTTTTTGCTGCTCGACCGTGTCCGAGCTCAGGGACTGCTCGCCTGACGGCAGGATATTTCCGCTTGCCAGGATGGCCAAACCTTTGCGCATGCAGTCATTGGCCGCGGCCAAATCGACGTCACCGCGCACAGGCAAGGACCCTTTCTTGAGGTTAAAGGCCACCTGCGCCTCTTTTGAGAACATGACAGAGGCAAGCTCTTTTTGTGCGGCGGTCACCGCCGGATCGTCATGTTTGGGAAAGTAGAAGGCGTCGCCGCCGGTGGAGATAATCTCGTTAACACCGAGACCCGGGAGGCAGGTATAATCCTCACCGGCGACTTTGCCCGCCACAGCGAACTCACCTTGCGCCCAGTCACCCATGATCTGGCCACCCGCTTCACCGTTGATCACCATAGCGGTGGCGAGGTTCCAGTCGCCGACATTGGAATTTTGCGACAACTGGCGCGCGACATCAGCGGCTTCGAACACGGCTGTCATTTCAGACGACTGTGCCGCCTCGACGGACTTGTTCACATTCACTTCGGTCCACAGATCAGGACCGCCAACCGCAACATTGATGACGCCAAACGCACCCGAGGTCTGCCAGGACTGCTGACCGGTCACGAGGGGGACTTTGCCCGCCGCTTCCAACGCAGGTGCCGCGGCAACAAATTCATTCCAATTGGCGGGCACATCCACGCCTGCATCTGCAAACGCCTTGTTCGACATCCAGAGCCACTGCCACGAGTGAATGTTGATCGGCACGCAGTAAACCTTGCCCTCAAAGGTGCAGCTATCGAGCAGCGACACCGGGTTGATGGTCTCGCGCCAGCCTTCTGCCTCTGCCACATCTGTCAGGTCGAGCATCAGACCCGCCTCAACCAGCTCTTCGGCCTGGCGGCCGTGGTTAAACTGCGTTGCGTGCATCGGATCGCCGCCCGTGATGCGGCTGATCATGACGGGACGTGCAGTGGAACCGCCGCCCGCAATGGCGCCATCGACCCACTCATGTTCGGATTTTTCAGCAAAGACGCCCGCCAGCGCACCCACGGCGGCCGCCTCGCCCCCCGAGGTCCACCAATGTGTCACCTCAAGCTTCACGCTCTCGGCCACGGCGGCCGAACCAAAGAGAACTGTGCTTGCCGCCAATGCGGCTTTCAACGATCTCATGATTTCCTCCCATTTAAATCGTTTACGAAATTTCTAAATCGTTTTAGATTTACAAAGCAAGTAAAATATTCTGAAATGTGACACAAGGCTTGGCGCCGCGTTATCCGCGCGCCAAAGTGTCGCCCAGAACCATTGCGGAAAGTGCACGGCGTAAAATGACAGAGCGAAAACAAGCCCCAACGCTGAAAACGATCTCGCAAATGACGGGCCTCGCGGTGCCGACAGTCTCGCGCGCCCTGAGCGGTGCAACCGACATCGGTGAAAAGACGAGGCAGCGCGTGCGCTCTGTCGCGGCTGAAATCGGCTATGTCCCGAATCGCGCCGGGGTACGCCTGCGCACGGGGCGCAGCTATGTGATCTCGCTTGTGCTGCCAACAGAATCAGACGTCATGAACGTGACCGCACGGTTGATAAACTCGTCAGCAAGCGCGCTCAGGGGCTCGCGCTATCACCTGACGATCACGCCTGTTTTCCCGGACGAAGACCCGATGAAAGCGGTGCGCACCATCGTCGAAACCCGCACAGCGGACGGTGTCATCCTCAACCAGTTGGCACCCGAAGACCCCCGTGTGCGCTACCTGATGGATCAGAACTTTCCTTTCGCCACCCATGGCCGCACCAAATGGAGCGCGCAGCACGACTATTTCGACTTCGACAATTACGCCTATGCCCGCCTCGCCGTGCAACGCCTCGCGGCCAAGGGACGCCGCAACATCGCTTTGCTCGCCCCACCGCGCGAACAGTTTTACGCCCTCGAAATGATCCGTGGCGCACAAGAAGCGGCGGAACTGGCGGGTGTCGCAATGCGGGTGATGGACGGTGTCACAAGCGATACTCCAACCGATCTCATCGAAAAAGCCGTGGCAGAGGCGCAAACCTCGCATGATCGCCCGGACGGGATTATCACGGCCTCTTCAGCGGCCTGCATGGCCGCGGTCATCGGCATCGAAAACGCAGGTCTGACCCTGGGCAGGGACCTCGACCTCTATTCCAAAGAGGCGATACCCTTTCTCGAACGGTTCCGCCCGCAAATCCTCACGCAGTTTGAGGATGCTTGGGCCGCAGGATCGTTTTTGGCAGAAGCCGTGCTAAAACGGATCGAGGACCCGCAAGCACCCTTGCGACAAAAGCTCGACGTGCCGCGCGAGGGCTGAACCCAGCCCCCTCACTCTGCGGCCAGGGACCCCTGCGCATGCTGGGCGGCGAGATCAGCGTACCACTCACCGCTCTTTTTCACGGTGCGCTTTTGCGTCTCGTAATCCACGTGAACGATGCCGAAACGCATCTTGTAGCCTTCCGCCCATTCGTAATTGTCCAGCAGCGACCACGCGAAATAGCCCAGAACCGGGACACCGCCATCCATGGCGTTTGCCACCGCGTGCATGTGATCGTTGAGATACTCCA
Organism: Pseudomonadota bacterium; assembly: GCA_039026855.1. Classification (GTDB taxonomy): domain Bacteria; phylum Pseudomonadota; class Alphaproteobacteria; order Rhodobacterales; family Rhodobacteraceae; genus Tateyamaria. The sequence goes on from JBCCLL010000026.1 coordinate 45,664, forward strand.
AACGCGGCTGGTCATCGACCACGCCGTCTGAATCGGGCTCCATATTATAGCAGGCGCCGTTTTCGGTGATGTAGCAGGGCGGCAAGTTTTCATAGCGCGCGTACATCCCTTGCAGCAGATCGGTCATGCCTTGTGCCATGACCTCCCACCCGATGTCGGTGCGGTGCTCAGACGTGGTCGACAGCACCACTTTGGCATGGGGGAACGACGCATCGGCGTCATGCACAACCGTGTGCGGGAAATAGTAATTCACCCCCCACCAGTCGAGCGGCTGATGCGCGATCTGCATGTCGCCGTCCTGCATGTTCAGCTTGTCGCCATAGGCCTCCAGGAACGCTTCACCGTAGCGGCCGGCAAACATGGGACCGGAATACACCTCATTGTGGAACTGGAAATAGCGCTCGCGCGCTGCCTGATCCTCTGGCGCGTCACTGCCAGCATAGACCGATTGCACATTCAACACTGCGCCCATCGGGATGCCTGATCGCTCTGCCCTAGCAGCCAGACAGGCTTTGCCATGGGCCAGGTTAATGACATGGGTGGCCGCCATGGTGGCGTCAATGTTGCGCTCTCCGGGGGCGTGTTTGCCCACATAGTGGCCAAGGTAACTGACACACCACGGCTCATTGAATGTCGCCAGCGCGTCGATCCTGTCGCCCAGGCGCCGCACGACATGCGATGTGTATTCTGCAAATGCGTCGGCGGTATCCCGGTCGGTCCAGCCACCATAGCCCATCAAGGCCAACGGCAGGTCCCAGTGGTATAGCGTCGGAAACGCCATGATGCCGCGCGCCTTCAGCCCATCCAGCAGCCGATCGTAAAAATCGAGACCCGCCTCATTCACGCGCCCCCGCCCCTCGGGCAGCACGCGCGGCCACGCGATCGAGAACCGGTAGGCCCCGAGGTTGAGCCGCTGCATCAGGTTCAGATCGCTTTCCCAGCGATTGTAGTGATCGCAGGCCACGTCTCCGTTATGGCCCTGATAGACGCGGCCGGGCATGTTTGAAAACGCGTCCCAAATGGACGGCCCGCGCCCATCCGCCTTGGTCGCACCCTCGATCTGATACGAAGCTGTGGCAGACCCGAACAGAAAGTCTTGGGGAAAGCGGCTGTGAAGAAGTTGCGCCATGGGGCCTCCGAATTCGACGTGACACCCGAACTAAAACGTTTTAGACGCTGTTTCAAGCCCAATTTGATCGCTCCCCTGCCCGCAAACAGGTCACGGACGCGCCATACATCCAAGAGAGGCAACAGTTGTCCGACACAAAAAATTGGCAATGCACGCGCCGCGCGCTTTCCTCAGGTTGGGCGCTCAGCTGTGCCCGCGCGGTCCCATCCGCACCGGACATTGCCGCCGCCTCTTGGCCTGCTCAGGTACCCGGTTGCGTGCACATTGACCTGCTGGCCGCAGATGTTATCCCCGACCCGTATCTCGACAGCAACGAGATCGCCGTTCAGTGGGTCGGCGCGTGTGACTGGCTCTACACGCTGGAATTCGACGCGCCAGAAGACGCGACCGCCACGCACGAGATCGTCTTTCACGGCTTGGACACAGTGGCGACCGTGACGCTGAACGGCGCGGAGATCCTGACATCTGAGAACATGCACCGGACCTATCGCGTTGATGTCACGGCCCATCTCAACACCGGCAAGAACAGACTTGAGGTGCACTTCCTCTCCCCTACAGAACATCACGCAGCCCTCCTGCAAGAATTAGAACCGCGGCCAAACTGCTATCCCGGCCCGGGCAACTTGATGCGCAAGATGGCGTCGAATTTCGGCTGGGATTGGGGGCCCAAGCTGGTGACTGCCGGCCTGTGGCGCAGGGTTGAGCTTGTCTCAACGCCCCGCGCGCAGCTTGCTGGCGTCCGCATCGATGCATCCATGGACGGGCGCGACGGGCGGCTTCGCATCTGGCCGGACATCATTGGCGAGAGCGAAAACCTCACTGTCGAGGTGGAGGTGGACGGGATGTCCCGCACCTTTCCCGCGGGCGAGGAGATCGCACTCACCGTCTCAGACCCGCAGCTCTGGTGGCCATCCGGCCTTGGCGCGCAGCCGCTTTACCCGGTGTCAGTCACGCTTTGGCACGAAGAGAGCTTGCTCGACCAGGACACCAAGCGCGTTGGCTTCAGATCGATCCGCTTGGACACAACCGAAGACGCAAAGGGCTCGCAGTTCACCTTTATCGTCAACGGCACGCCGTGCTTTGTCCGGGGCGCAAACTGGATCACCGATGACTGCTTTCCCGCGCGCATTTCTCGCGCCCAACTGAAACAGCGGCTCACACAGGCCAAAGACGCGCACATGAACATGATCCGCGTCTGGGGCGGCGGCATATACGAATCGGACGACTTCTACGACCTCTGCGATGAATTGGGGCTGATGGTCTGGCAGGATTTCCTGTTTTCCTGCGCCGCATATCCAGAAGAAGGGCGCCTGCCGCAAGAGATCGCCGCCGAAGCCCGCGACAACGTTGCGCGCCTCATTCACCATCCCGCGCTGGCGCTATGGAACGGCAACAATGAGTGCATTTGGGGCTACCAGGATTGGGGCTGGCAAGACCCGCTTGCGGGCAAAACCTGGGGCGCGGGCTACTATTTCGATCTGCTGCCAGGCGTCGTTCAAGCGCTACACCCAAGCGGCAATTACTACCCCGGCAGCCCCTATTCCGGATCGATGGATCGCCACGCCAACGCGGACGAACACGGCTGTCGCCACATCTGGGATGTCTGGAACGAGGTCGGGTACAGCGTGTATTTGGACTATCAGCCCCGGTTCGTGTCCGAGTTTGGATGGCAGGCGCCGCCCACGCGTGCAACGCTGGCGCAGGCCGTGCATGACACGCCACTGACGCCCACTTCTCCCGGTATCCTGCACCACCAAAAGGCCACCGATGGAAACCTGAAACTGGCCCGCGGCATAGACGAGGATTTCGGCCTCCAGCCCGATTTTGACGATTGGCATTTCGCAAGCCAACTGGTCCAAGCGCGCGCGATTGAGCTGGGTATTGCACACATGCGGTCACTGGCGCCGCATTGCATGGGATCCATCGTCTGGCAACTTAACGATTGCTGGCCGGTCACCTCCTGGGCCGCGATCGACGGATATGGACGGAAAAAGCCGCTTTGGTATGCGCTCAAGCGCGCCTATGCGCCGCGCTGTCTGACGATCTCGGCCCGTGGTGCCGCGCTACAGGTCACCCTGATCAATGACGAACCGCTGGACGCGCGCCTTCCCGTACGCGTGCGTCGGGTGCGCTTTGATGGAACGGTGCTCGCTGAACAGAACCTGTGGCGCATGCTCAGCGCGCGAAATGCGCCCGGTCACGCCACGCTTGATGCGGACATCACAACGCCCGCCGACCCCGCGCAGGAACTGATTGTGGCCACCGCCGGTCCACTGCAGGCGCACTACTTCTTTGCCAAGGACAAACAGCTCGCGCTGCCCAAGGCCCAATTCACAACAGAGCTTTTGCATGGCGATACCGGGGAATTGCTTGTCGCAATCACCGCGCAAAGCTTGATCAAAGATCTCTGCGTTTTCGCAGATACCCTGGCCCCGGATGCAGAGGTCGACCAGATGCTGCTGACCCTCCTGCCCGGGGAAAGCACCACGCTGGCCCTAACCGGCATCGAACACGATGACCTTGCCACCATACGGAATCGTCTATTGATCCGCTGCGCAAACGATCTGGTGACAGCCGACACAGCGGACGACCGCGACTAAAACGCAGCCCGCGTGGCGCCCGCAACAGGTGGGCGCACTACTTCGCTTGCGCCCTGATGACGTCACCGCCTGCGGTGGTCAGAACAAGCACTCCGCTTTGGTCCACCCTATACCGCTCAACCGTTTCCAGCGCTTTCAGCAGCGCTTGCTCCTGCGTCATCACGGCGTCAGGGCACGCCATCATGGTGACACCGCCCGGCGCGAGTGACACCGACATGTTATCCAACGCGTACCGGCCAATCAGATTGTTGCAACTGGCATTGCCTGCAAGCTGACCCCCTTGCAAAAAAATCAAACTGGCAGAGCTGCTCTCCACAACATCGCGGCCAGCGATGCGATCAATAACCCACTCGGTCCCCACCAATTTGGTGAGCTAATCCTCCGCCATCAGATAATCGGCCACGGCCTGATAGGCAGGCAGCGACGTCGGATCGATGAACGCGTTCTGCGCCTGCGGAAAGGACGACAGCCGCACCAGCACCATCCGGGCCGTCGGATCGACATAGATCGTCTGGCCATGCACC